>NZ_JYNH01000018.1 GCF_000960765.1 Desulfosporosinus sp. I2
ATTTGATTGGCATTAGCAACCGTAGCTGTAAGACTTGTCGGTACTGACAAAGTACCATTGGAATTAGTTGTCCCAAAAACAGCAGAGGATTCTGAACTTGTTCCAACACTGTTGATAGCCCGAACTTTGTAATAATAAGTAGTGTTCAATGACAAGCTTGAATCTATATAACTTGTGGTTTGTGGTGTAGCAATAATGGAATAAGTTCCAGTTGGCGAGGTAGACCTGTAAACATAATAGCCAGTTGCATAACTTGCGGGATTCCAGGTCAGGTTTATTTGATTGGTACTTGAAACTGTAGCTGTGAGATTTGTCGGTGCTAATGGAGTACTTAGTGCTAAAGTGTTCTTCGGAAATATTAATGTTGAGATTAATAAGCAAAGTACAAGAGTAATTAATTTAAAATTATACTTTTTCATCAATTTGCCTCCTCAAAAAATGGTCCCTTAACGAGGTGTTTATCAGTTCTTATTCTCTATTTCTCTATTCTTGTTTGTATCTTGATAATCCTTCCTGCGAAGCAAACATTTCTCATAGAGAAACAATAATCAACGAAAAAAGACTAGAAAAGTTTCTCTAGCCTCAATGATTACGCACCTTAAAAAAGTTATAGTTTCACTAACGTAAAATACTTTGGTTCCCAAAAAGCTTTTTTAGCCAACAAGCAACGCATCTAAAGATCAGGTAAAGTATAAACGCAACTAAAAAACCCCAAAGGCCTTCAACAATATCCTGGAATTCCATATTACCTCGACCTGTTAATTTCTGCTCAATCTCTATGGCAAAAACCAGAACAACAAGGACTGTAAACGTATAAATGAATGAAATTGCTGTTAGGCTATACCGAACAAGATACTTGAATAACTTATGTACAACTAAAAAGAGTACTATTCCCAAAAGTCCAATGACTAAAAAATGTAGCTGTTTATCGTTGAGGTGAAGACCCAACGAATGAGTCAATAGGACTAATTTGTCGTGGAAATAGTTCAAAATGCTGGTTATAAGTCTCAACGCATTACTCAATACATTACCTCCAAGCAGGCCTACATTATACACGCCGATCTCTATGCTAAAACAAGTATCTTGCGCCTCTCTCAAATGTGATTGAGACCCTCCACACAACACCCAATCGCCCCATTAAACTGGGGCTCCTGCGGTATAATAATCCGCTTGCCCGACCCCGCTTCCAAAAGCTTACCTACCGAACGATTATGTGCGACTCCTCCGGTAAAGACCAGAACCTCACCGGCGAATGAACGCAGGAGAGGTAAGATACGCTTCACAATTGTAGCATTAACCCCAGCCGCGAGTTCAGCTAAGGGGAAACCTTCCACAATCTTACCGATCAACTCGCTTTCACCAAACACGGCACACGTCGAGCTCAACTCCACCGGAGTATCTGCATATTGTCCCAGTTCCTCTAGTGACACATCAAGAATGCTCGCCATATTTTCTAAGTAGCGTCCAGAAGAGGCCGCACATTTATCGTTCGTCATAAAATCGATCATTTTGCCATTTCGGATCTGGATGATTTTACTGTCTTGTCCACCCAGATCGACCAAAGTAAAATCCTTAAGCCCTGTCTGATAAATTGCCCCCAAGACATGCGCCTTAAGCTCCGGAATAGCGTCCCCACCGGCAAGCTCTAAAGTATTACGCCCATAACCAGTGGAAACTAAGCGATCCACCACAGGCAGTCCCAAAGCCTCAAAATTTACAGCCAGTTTTCCCCCTTGCTTGCGCCCATACTCTCGGTAAAAACGGATCGTATCCAAACTTTCCAATCGGAGGATTTCTAAACCTTCCCCCTCTATCCTCTGCCGCATGAGGGCGATCTTCACGCTCCGGCTGCCCAAATCAATTCCACAAATAGTTTGTTGTTCAGACATGTGATGGCCCCTTCCAAAATGTTCGAAACAATTTCTAGTTTGGCACGACGATCGCATGGCCGAGGGACGTGTCTCATGACCCGATCATACTCAAAAAGGATTCCAATCTCATCTTACTCCGAGCATCCAAGCCCGTTGGATTTTCTCCTTCAAGGGTTAGAATCGGGCAATCCAATTTCTTGCGTATAATTAAATCCTCGATCTGTCGATAGCAAAAACTTTGGGTATAATGGATAATCCCGTCAAGACGACGACGGTCCATCTCTGTCGCGATATCTTCAATCCGTTGAAATACTTGATAAGGATACGTGTATAACCGATACTGTTCGACAACGTCGTTCGTCTCAAAAGGCATTGAGAACTGCCTCTGGACTTCATTAAAAACAACGCGGGCTCCGTGTTGTTCTAGAAAATCGTATAATTCCGGAAAAATAGGTGGAACCCCGATAAAACCCAGACGGATTTCTCGACCTTTCCCTCGTGGGCCCGAACGAATCTGCCCCGATAAAGGCTCTCTCTTACGGGCAGTTTGAATAAAGTCTTGCATTTCACGGGCAAAGCTTTCGGGGTGACCATTAAAATCAGAACAGGAAACTTGGTAGAGGTGGTTTTCAAACCCACTTACGCGGTTTTCTTCCCAAGTCAGTCGATCTATTTCCCAAGCCAAAGCTCGGACCCGATCCAGCCGTTTCTTCTGTCGATTCACACCCTCCCAATCCGTGCCCATAGCTTCCATAAACTTATTGATTTGGAGACGGAGCATATCAGGATCTCGATCATATGGAAAAGCGAACGGGATAATTTCGATCCCCTCAACTTGCCAAGTTTCCATCAATGCATGGGTATTGCTACAATCTCCTTGGGTTACGGCAACAATGCGCTGAATCTCCGGATTACGCAAGGCCGTCGAATACAACCCTTTAATCCAGCCACATACATTTCGGGGGTATCCGGCCAGCTCGGCTTCCTCCACTCGACGCATGGCTTCCGAACTAGTAATGAAACTATTGTTTAAATCGACTGGCGTATCTCCTGCTGCGTAAATTACTTCAACAGGCACCGTCGTGGTTAAACCGATTTTACTCATAATCGCTGTCTACTCCTTGTTTAACCCTGTTTGAACTGACTCTCGGTTCTAGTTTAAAGGATCAAGCCTAAAATGTTAAGTATGTGACATTAGGAAGTTTAAATCTGTTTTTAAAATAAGTGGATAATAATGGTATATAATCTTGATACCATGTTAGCATGAGGGTTATAATAGTAGATAATTAATATACAATTTGCGATTAACAGAAGTTTACGCCTAAAAGCCAATACTGATTTTAATACTGAAGTCTCCACAAGTTGAAAGTTATTAAGGAGAGTGATTATTATGCCACTATCCCAAGAAGAAAAAAAATACACGTATGCAGACTACTTGACATATCCAGAAGATGAAAGATGGGAAATTTTTGACGGTGTACCCTTAATGCAAGCAGCTCCTGCACCTATACATCAAGAGATACTGATGGAATTATCCAAACAAATCGCAGTCTATTTGACGGGTAAAACCTGCAAAATTTACCCTGCACCTTTTTGTGTAAGGCTGCCTGAAGGCTATGAGAAAGATGATAAAGAAGTCAAAAACATTGTGGAACCTGATATTTCTATTATTTGCGATAAATTCAAAATTGATGAAATGGGTTGTAATGGGGCACCCGACATGATAATTGAAATAATTTCTCCGTCGTCAATTAAAAAAGACAGGTTTCTTAAGTTCAATATGTACGAAAAAGCTGGTGTTAAAGAATATTGGATTGTAGAACCTGATCAAAAACTTGTGAGTGTTTTTCTGCTTCAGACAAACGGAAGATTCAGTCGTCCAGAAATGTACACTGACGAGGATAGTATAAATGTATCTATCTTTCCCGATTTAGTCATTAATTTGAGTACTGTTTTTACGGTCTCATAAGCTCATGACCGTGGAAGTGATACTTCAACAGTGCTAAGGTCCTATTCATCTCATTATGCACGATCATATACCCTTCATCCACCCCCATACCGGGTTTAGCCAGCATTTGGTCAGGCCGCGTTGCCAGCGATACATGCACTGCTGTCCGACCTCCTGCATCTGTTTCATTACAGGATCCTCCGACATAGGCACCCACTCCAAATTTCTTAGCATAGATTACCGCTTCAATCGTATTTTGAATTCCACCCAAGTCCGGAGTTTTAATTTGAACCATATCTGCGGCTTGCGCATCGACAAATTTGACGATATCTTCATACGTATTGCACCATTCATCCGCCACGATTTCCACGTTAACTCCTCGTACTTTTAAAGCGTCACGCAAAGACTTAAGTTGTTCAATCTGACCTTTTATACTTCCCGCATCCATCGGCCCTTCGATCCGCAAATGCAAAGGGGAAGCTGCTTTTTCCAACTTCGCAAAATAATTGACCATCTGCTCTGTATCATCCTTAAAAGCAATCCCAATCGTACCATAAACATCGATGTGCAAGACAGGACGATAATCATCGCCACCCAATGATAGCACACGATTTCTAAGCCATTCTACATAATCTAAAAGTAGTTCACCATGGTTGCCCAACTTTGTCTCTACATGATTAATTAAGGCATGGGGTAAAACCCCGGCTCGTTTAATAATTGCTTTATCAGCATTATCATAGCGGTCATCACCCGTTTGTGTAAAAATTGGTACAGGTTCAAGGACCATCGGAAGTTCATATTCTTTTACAATAACTTCTGTCATCGTTTTTTGATGAGCTTTAGCCACACCATCAAGAATTGCTTGGCTGATCCCATAACGAATGGCAGTATGATAACGAACCCCATTTGGTCGTTTCGAATCCTCAATCTGACCCGCTAAATGTCGGAAAGAATCTAAGTTCTGCCCAATCAACATAGGAGCAATCTCTTCCATGATAATTGAAATAAATTCCTCAGCTAAAAAAAGCGGATCCCGACCACCCGCTCCAGAATATTGTACAGCAGCGCAATCCCCCGAAGCAACTTGTCCATCCTCCAAAATTAACATGACTGAAATCGACTCACCTCGTTGACGAACCGCCTTAAATCCCGGCGTCTGCGGTTCACCCAGATAAGCAAATCCATCATGAGCAGCACCCGCTTTAATCGCTTGTTGATCATCAAAATAAAATCCCGTCAACCCAGGCGAAGCAATAACATCAATAATTTTCATCATGATCCTCCTTTTTAGTGAAACAGGGGGACAGGTTCACTGTTTCACCAGGGAAACAGTGAACCTGTCCCCCTGTTTCTGCCCCTGTTTCTGTGAAACAAGGAACCTGTCCCCCTGTTTCATGTCCCCCTGTTTCACAACCAACCTAAATACCCCCAAGGGGCTTAGCATCCTAAACCTCCCCAGCCTTCCGGGAATACCCGACCATCCAACCTAGGATAGACGTTGCTTGAGACAGAGTGAACGCCTAAAGCAAGCAGCCCGCCAAACTTCACGAAAGCGACCCGGAAAACAGGGCTGAGCACAAGGATGTGCGAAGCCGGCCATGCGACACGGATGTCGCTTTGGACGGGTACCCTGTTTGGAGGCAAGCTTGAGTGACTAGTTTGGCCTGCGAGCGCCCGAAGTGAACGAGTCTCAAGCAACGTCCATCCCCAGCAACCCAGGTAATCCCGAGACACTTGCCAAGGGATGCTAACCCCTTGGCCGCCCAACGAGCATCCCTTTCCCAATCGCATAAATATCATCGATGACCATCTGGAAGGACGGATCTCGATTCTCATCACGTCCGCGCTGAGCAATACGTTCTCGATGAAACTCCTTGATGGTTTCATCAAACGGAATATTTCCAAAATCTAAAAGCCTTACCGCACCCGCGGTATCCCGGGCTGGGAGAATTTTGCCCGCGTTATAACGGCTTGGTGCAAACGGGACGTCAATCACTCCTGCTTGAAAAGCTCGCACAGTACCAACCGCAGCATCTCCCTCGCCTAGTTCGAGAACTCGATCAAGAATAGCCCTCGTTTCCATCAGAATCATGGTCTCTTCTAAAGCCAGCTCTGCAGTCATGGGCAAAGTTTGGTCTTTCAACATACTTAGAACTTGCTTCGTGGTACGAATGCCTGCTGCATTAGCCTCTTTAGTGGGAATGCCGAGTGCTTCGTGCGGAGTTTTCACAATCACCTTAGACGCCTTACCTAAGGCAGCAGTCACTGCACCCCACGAAATCACCCCATAGGCTTTCGCCTCATCTTGTGGAAAACCACCCATCCATTGATGAAAGACCGTGGTGATCATCACCTTTGGATAACCTAGTTTTGCTAAATACTCTTCCGCCAAAACAGGAAGAGTATGCAGAGCTGCAATATCTTGCATAAGATTACCACATTGACCGTAACCCAGCGTCAGGCTACGGACCCCTTGAGCTACTGCAAAGATCCCTTCAAGAACTGCTACAGCATGGGAGATAGCAGGAGGAACAAGCGTCCCGGTTAATGGTCCGAACGGTTCACGGTTAATTTTAACCCCTCGCTCTTCGTAGAGACCGATAAGGCGGTCAACATACTGCCAGTATTTAATCGTATTTTCAATCGAAACGTCTTTAGAATACGGAATGTTATAAGAAATTCCGCCTCCTTCGTAATCTGTAAAGCCACCAGCAATCGTCACTTCAGCAAGCAATCGAGCATCCGGAGTTCCATGCCGAACCTGAATTGGCACTTGAACACTTTCTACTACACGCCGACAGGAGGCTACCCCATGGTTTACCGCTGGAAATCCATTCAACATCGAGCGTCCGATGGCTACACTTTCTTCTATGCCCGCCTGCGCTTCTGCATAACGGTTTTGCCGAGTATAAGAGTCGATCGTGGAGGGCAGAAAATCTGCTCCCCCTTCATCTTGAAGGAAACGCAACAGTTCAATATGTTCATTGAGCAGAGCTACTCCGGCACGCGGTTGGGCAAAGGTGATTCCTTTAGCTTTCCCTTCGGCAAGTTTTTCTGCAAAAATTTTACTTTTGGGTAATGATTTTTGATACGCTACAGCTTCCTCAAAGTCAACATCCTTACCAGTCTCCCATTGCCCCAAAACTTCCAGCCGCTGACGTTGAAATTCCTCAGCATCCATTTGTTGAACGGTTAATTCCATTTCTAGACCCCTCCTCCTAAAGTTCGACGATATGTTTTTTCATGATCCTGAGCGCGGCGAGTGGTGCCACTTCACGAAGTAAACCCATAGCCGCTAAGATATACTCTTTATCCAAATAAAAAGCAGCGTTTTGTGGCTTAAGTAGCATAGGTTCCTCTGGCTTAAAAACCGCTCCTTGTAAGATTTCCAAAACATCAGGGCGATGAAGAAGCACCCCCCCCGTCCCGATTACCACAGGTAGTGGCGTTAGATCTTTTCCATGCTGTACATAAGTTGCACCGAAGGGTGTATAAACGACTTCAATCGTACCCACGTGACGATCCACAGATAAAGCGACGGCCATTCGACCCATAGCCACATCAAATTTGGCTTCCTCCTCTGTTTGAGGAATTCGCCAAGGATCTTGTTTACATAAACCCAGTTGACTTACCACTTGAGCCTCCGTCCAACCCAAATAGTCATTTAACCGTCTTCCCGCCGCCTCCACCAGTGCCTCTGAACTATAGCGCATTCCCAAGTCGCCCTCTACCGTTCGTTTGGCATATGGCTCTGGTAACCCTTTGAGCATAACGCCGGGTTTACTGGGATCCCCCTTAGCAATCGAATGGACATCCGTTGTAGCCCCTCCGACATCCACAATCATCAACTCTCCCATTCCCCGTTCCGAACCATGTCCCTGAGCCAAAAGTTCAGCCGCAGAAAGGACAGCTGCTGGGGTCGGCATCATAATTCGTTCCAGGAATTCCTCGGCAGAGTCTAAACCCTTAGCCCGAATAATGTGAGTTAAGAACACATCCCTAATCGCCAAACGTGCCGATTCTACTGATAATACGCCAAGCTCGGGCATCACATTATCTGCTACAACCACAGGATGATGTTGTGTTCGCAAGATCTCTGCAGCCTGTGCAGACACCACCTTATTTCCCGCAATCACAACCGGGAGGCTCTGAGGAAGTAGAGTAAGCATTTTGGCATTTTTTAAGAGGATTTCTTTATTGCCACCGTCAGTTCCCCCCGCTAACAAGAGCATATCTGGTTTTGAACTTATTATGAGTTCAAGATCATCTGGCGTCAGTTCGTAGCTAAAAACTTGAAGGACACGTGCGCCTGCTCCGAGGGCTGCTCGCCTGGCTGCTTCTGCCGTGAGTTCTTTTACTAAACCGCTGGCAATCATTTTTAACCCGCCAGCTGCACTACTGCAAGCGAGCTTGCGAACAAAATTCCAGCCTCCTACTGGCTCAGGAATCTGGGCCAATGCAGCCTGCAAACCTTCCATAATATTAGTTTTAATGGTCGTCCCCGCTCGAGCCGTGCCTACTATATCCTCTGAATCTAGGTCTGCAATGGTCACTTTAGTGAACGTACTGCCAAAATCAATGAGAAGGACTGCTTGCAAGGTCCGTTCCCCCTTTAATCTTCAGTCATGCCTAAATCTCTACGTAAATCTTCGATTGGAGTCTCTGGCATAGTTCCAGGTGGATAAACCCGGTCAAAACCCATGGCCAAAAACCGTTCTTTAACTGACTCAAAATCCTGTTTCCCACAGACTAAGTTACCACCGACATACATAAGGATATGACCGATTCCCGTTTCCTGGCATTTTTCACGTAAACCTCGGCAATCCATCTCTCCATGTCCATATAAGGATGAAACCAAGATTACGTCAGCGTTTGTTTCAATAGCGGCATGGATGAACTCCTCCTGTGTGGCAAGCACACCGATATTGATCACTTTAAAACCCGCTTGAGTAAAAGCAAAATCCAAGATCCGATTTCCCACAGCATGAACATCTGATCCGATGACCCCTAACACCAAGGTTTTTTGTTCCACAATCATTCCTCCTGGTCTTCTAAGAAAATTTATCAGAACCTAAGCGCCAACAAAGTAGGGATTCGTGGTTCATACTTCGCGCTTCGTGCTTCATACTTCATGCTTCATGCTTCATACTTCAGCCTCGTGCTTTCGCTTCGTGCCTCGCGCCTCGCGCCTCGCCTTACTCGCCCAAAACGACTTGCTCCACATGATCGATCCCCTCTGAAAGGAGCGTATTGCCTACTTGTCGGAAAAGCCCTGGGTCTCCACTTACAAAATAACGAGCACGCCAATGCTTTTTCCCCAAAACGGATGCAGCAGGTGACTCCAGTAATCCCGAACATTCCCAATCGTCCAAATGCTGAAGTAATATTTCCAGCTCTTTAACCACTGCCAAAGCTGGGTCCACAATCAAGACATTTTCTCCTAAGGTTTCCCTGATAACTGGCTCAAGAAACGGATAATGCGTACATCCCAGGATGAGAGTATCTACTCCCGCTGCTTGTAAAGGAGCTAGATAGGTTCTGGCAATTCCACGTGCCTCGGATGAATTCGCTAAACCAGCCTCAATCAAAGGGACAAAGAGTGGACAACCTTGAGCTTTAACTAAAGCTATAGCCTGTTCGCCTAGCTGCCATGCTTCTCTGAGCACTAAGTCTTCGGGTAAGGTTCCTTTAGCCAGTGCTCGGCTCACCCCGGACGAATACGCTTTGCTGCGCACAGTGGTTTCTGTGGCAATCAGCCCTATCCTTCCAGCGATGGTTTTTTCCACCGCCAAGCGAGCTCCTGGTTCAACCATACCGATCATGGGGATATCAAACCGATCTCGCAGAACAGGGAGTGCGGTAGCCGAACTGGTATTGCAGGCTACGACAATCATCTCTGCCCCTTGCCCAATTAGAAAGGTGACAATCTCCTCTCCAAAACGGATTAATTCCTCTCGAGATCGGTTTCCATACGGGACACGCGCAGTATCTCCAAAATAAACAATTCGGACATCGAGTAGTCGCTCCAGAATTTCTTTCATCACGGTAAGGCCACCCACTCCTGAGTCGAACATCCCGATAACACGCTGTTTCTTCAAAGTTTCTCCCCCTTTAATTCCAGCAAAAGTCCTCTTATCAGATTAAGACTTCCTGCATCCGGTTCAAACTTAAACTCAATGCACTCCATGTTTGCCGGGAGCACTTTTTCAACCTGAAACCGTAGCCTAGGAGCTAAGATCACTGCGCCACATTCTGGCAAGACTTCACTCAAACTGGTCTCATCAGGTTGAATCAAGGTTTTTAGCATTAGGTACAAACCAGCTTGCCTAAGTGCCCCTTTCACCATTTCCGCAAATTGATGACTCTCACAGACCAAGGCCAATCCTCGTCCCATACTAAGCTTGGCAATGCGCACAATCGTATCAAGCTTAGGCTGCATAGAAATCCCTAAAATAGGAATGCGTAGCTTACCAAGGAGGATTTTGACTTCCGCGAGGTGAGTTACCCCTGTGATCACCATATCCATTCCCGTCAAACGTTCCTGCGTCCGAGGGGATTCCTGAAGTTCAGAAAGTAAAATCGGTAGCAGGCTCACTCCTGGACCAAGATTCCAATTAACTTCCGCAAGTTGCTCAGGGTTCGTGACGATGAAAGCTACTTTCATTCGTGATAGAAGCTCTTTCTTTTCCATTCCCCGGACATGCACAAACGATACAAAATCATCGATCGAAAAACCAAGTCCAACTGCTTCCTCCATGGCCAAATCGACAATTCGGAGGACCTTCTCCTTTCGACCTTCTTGCTGTAAGATTTGCGAAGTATCCTCAACGAAGGTTCCTTTGCCCCTGGCTGAACTTAAAATCCCTTCACTCTCCAGTTCCTTATAAGCTTGGCTGACGGTATTTCGGCTGACGGCTAAGCTTACTGCCAACTCTCGTTCTGGAGGAAGTTTCGTCCCTGCCGGCCAAATTCCCTGAGTAATTCGCCGACGAATCTGCTCCTTAAGTTGGATGTAATAAGGTACACCACTTTTCCGATCCAAATCCATAAAAATCACCTTTCTAAAATCCCACTACTTGAGAGCACAATCTATTCTATGTTTGGTATAATCCTTTTTGGACCTGTTGACTAGTCCAATTTATTATTTCTACATCCCTATAGGTTTTCCCTTCTTTAGATTAGTCTTGTATTAAATTTAAATTTATTAAATTTAATACAAGGCCAGCGGCCACCTTAGTTACTTATACTACTGGAAATTTATACTTTTGATAGTACAAAAGAAACCTGTCACACTATGACAGGTTTCTTGTAACATATTTACTGTTCGAAAGGTATATTAAATTGTGTGTTCAAAGTGTGTTAAAAGGACCGTCCCTCTTACACACCCCTCTTACACACCTCTTACACCCCTCTTACACATTACACACCCTTACACACCCACACCTTATCTCATCATGTAATTATTCTGTGGTTGCTCTACTGCATAAGCATGGACTAAAGCGTAGGCGGCTTCAGCTCTTGTTACGGTTTGATTTGGGTTTAGGGTAGTCCCATCTAATTTCAAAATGCCTAGTCCCCAAGCAAGTGCAATATAGCCCATTGATTCGGTTTGAATCTGATCAAAATCTGTAAAAGGTACAAAATAGATGCCTCTAACCTTCGCTGCAGGTTCCATATTAATGAGGCGAATCATCATTTTGGACAGATCATCTCGACTCAATTCAGACCCCAGTTTTAAATCCCCAGGGATCCAACCCCGCTCTTTGGCAATCTTCAAAACATCCTCATCGTTCAAAACACGATCCCGGTTATTTCCTTCCGCCGCAAGCATCGCCCGCAAAAGCGAACCCGCGGTAATTTTTTCGTCAGGATGGAATGTATCTCCATATTCTCCAAAGGCTCCCATCAGACCCATTAAACTTATTTCCTTTTCCGCATAATTTCCCGAGATATCTGTGAAATTCTGGGACTTAAACCACTGGGACTGCGATTTGCCATACCAATCCGTAAGGTCACCCGTTTTAGCGTCCAGCATCGCTGGATTGTTCATGCCATAGTTTGTCTTTGGTTGATAGACCAAGCGGACTTCCTGTTGCCCCTCCTGCTTAGAAATTAAGGTGTAGTTCATCTCCAAGGGACGCATTTTTAAGAACCGATCTGTTGCTTGGTTAATAGGCAGCACATCAGCGGAACTTGGGAATTCCAAGTTAGACCAAGTCATATCGTAATTCATGACTTGGTTAGCAGCCGTATCTACGGTTATGTTGAATCCGTTACGTGAAACAGGAATGCCATTGACGACCCTAACATAAGAAAACATCTGCATATTGGGAGGCATTTTTCCCCCATAGAAGTTTTCTGATTCCATTTTAACAAGTTTAAAGCGCTCAGGCTGTATACGTTTGAGAAAGTCCTCTGCTATTATTTGCGCCTCTTCACGGTTAATGGTCTTAGACTTGTCATCCAGTTTTGTTCCATAGGACATATTAAACCCGATCAAATCCCCAGTGTTAGCGTTCACGCGAGCACCGATGTAACGGTTTTCTCCCATATTGAAAGACCCAGTATTCCAATTTAATTCCCAAACTTGTTCACTAGGGTTTTGCCAATCTGGATTCAGGCTGGAGAACTGGATCACAAAATCCTTGGGAATTATAATCGCTTTTTTGACGATCTCAACCGCTTCACTCTGGCTAATTTTTTGAGAGTTCTTCAGAGTATCCTGGCTGATTGAGGATTCTTTCACTGGGGAAGCAGCTCCTGCTGGTTCTGTCGCTGATGTTGCAACTGAAACACTGCTTACAGCACTCATGGGTTTATAGCCGACTGCCTGCGTATCAAGGGTCACAGGCTGCCCGCTCAAGGCGTCAATGGCTCCTCCGTAGTATTTATTGGACAACTGGTACACAAGGAGTACTCGCCGGGGTTCTGATGTTTGAGGATTCATGATCGGAGGTATAAAATACTGTAATTCGAGCATGGGTGTATCGGTAAACGCTTGCCGCGCCGTTTCAAGGGAGATAACCTTGGAGGCAGCGGGGAAAGTAAGATCTTGTGCCCAATTAAAGTTATAGTCTCTAACATGCCCATTGTCACCCCTAACACTCACGCTCACTCCGTTCCCGGGAAACGGAATACCGTCTACAACACGGATCCATTGGAAATTGTACGCAAAGGGTTGCGAGTTGTTTAAGGCAAAAACTTGTTGGTTATCTCTGACAAGTTTCATTTGTGTTTGATATTTACTAGTTAATTTTGAGACTAAATCGGTAGCTACTTTCTCAGCATCCCCTGCGGATAGCACAGGTAGCTTAAAAGACGGCTTTAGCGCTTGCTCCCATTGATTAACGTTCAAAATGTCTCCGGTCGTTGCGTCAACCATTGCATTGAAACTCCCACCCGGTTGATCTGTTGAATTCCAGTTTATGGAATAGGTGGCACGGTTGTTATACTCATTATACCCCGTTGACATTCGTGTATAGTTCGCTGGGATACTAAAATTATCCTTGACCACCTGCACGGCCTGCTCAACTTTAATACTTGTCTTTTCGTTTCCAAGGGTATTTACCGGATAAACTACTAATTGTACAAGGAGCATGAAAATAACTACAAGGTTCAATTGGCGAATCTTCCTAAACAATCCTTATCAATCCTTTCCCACCTCATTTTAATGCGACCATTTCTTTCCTGGTTGCGAAATACCGGGCAATTCTATACATTAACACGTTCCCTTTGTCTATATAGCAAGTGGTCATCCCAACCTCCTTCAATCTATGAAATGTTAAAGCTATTAATTCTAATGTATAGGCCGCACTCTTAATATATTCTTCACTTACCGATATCCTCCTGCAATATTAGAATTATTTTCCTTTTTGTTTTTCAAGATTATGGGTTTCTATCAAACAAACGTTTTATTGGCTCACCTGCATAGCGAAAAATCCGTTTGACAAACTAAAGTCAAACGGATTTACAAAATGCAGTTTATGGATTTTCAAGTTCTATCTGATATATGGATGGGGATGGAGTGGATTAATGTTGCAGCATCTGTTGAAGTTTCTGCTCCAGATCATACGTGACCCCGCTGTTATTGCCAACAACTGCTGATTTTGAAATATATCCTTTATTGTATAACAAGAAATAGTTTAGACTTGATGGAAGAGTATTCGGTGGTGTCATTGCTACAAATCCTCCGGTTTTAGCCGCCAAGGCAGCCGTTACCAACGCATCAGCATAGGGTTTTCCCGAACTAACATCATCTTGGCGAACTAACCCTGATGCAAAGTAAATTGGAGACTGAGGTTGCGAGCTGTTGAAAAGGTTTTGAAAAATGATGCTCTGCGTATCGTAGCGATCATATCCACCCCAGCGGTTGACAGTATACTTGGAACTTAACTGATTTTCAATTTGGGTGCTGATGACTGCGGTTCCTCCCAGCAAGATGACATTACTTGGCTTGAGATCTGTTAAGGCTTGGAGTGTAGAAGCTGGTAAAACATCTCGATCTGTAAGCAAAATAGGACTTCCTTGCTCAGCGGCAAAGGCACTGATCGCAATAGCATCAGGTATGGCGTATCCATTGGCAAGATAGACGGTACGAGTGGGCACGCTCCCCACAATGGAGGAGATATTAGCTGCTGTATCATATCCTTGTAATCCGGCTAGACGAGTAACCGTAAATTGGTTACTCAAACTGTCCTGGATTTCCTGAGATATAGCAACAGTTCCACCAACAATGTAGACATTCTTAGCGCCTAAAGCATAAATCTCTGCTAACGTCCGATCGTCTAATTTTGTCGAATTAGTCATCAAAATTGGCGCATCGAGCTTTTTAGAAAGGGGCCCGGCAGCGAGAGAATCTGAAAATTGATCATCTCGTGCCAAGATCACATTTGGAGTCCCCATGGTCCAACCGCTTTTGGCAACCTCGACAGAGAGAGCAACATTATCTTCTGCAGTCCCACCAATTCGCGCATTTTGAGTATAGGCTGGAAGAACTGGGATCGTCCCTATTATATGACCTGCGAAAACGATGTTAGCTGTACCATATAAGGTTGGGGTCATTGAAAACGTAAACGTTCCATCACTGAGCGTAGTAAAAGATGTGGTCGATGCCCCAATTAACGTTCCATCTACAGTTCCTGATTTACGGCCCAATGGATTACCTTCAGTATCCGTAACCTTAACCCTTATAGTATTATTCTTGTTGATAACGAGAGAATCTGCAATGAGGCTCTTAGCATTCAGCACTGTTATGGTTCCCGCAGCTAAGGCTGTACCCGAAGCCCCTTGACGTATTACTAGGTCATACTCTCCAGCGGTCTCTAAGGTGACGTTAGAAATCGTATAATTTCCAGCTGACCCGGAAACTTGAAATAACTTATCATTCCCATCAGCGTCTGTAATGGTAGCGCTACCTACAGACCCGGTAAATGGATCGGATTTATTATCCCAAAGTTGAACATTTATATTACTTGTTTCCCCGGCTATCAGTTTGGAATCTGCACTAGTTGCGAAGTTGAGCCATCCAAGCCATGTACTCCCATCACTAGTGTTCGCTGAAGCAACCCCCGGTATCATTCCAATCAGCAGGAACATTATCATCAGAACACCAAAGATTGATCGCGTCTGGTTCCTTTTTCCCACGTATTATTTCCCCTTTCCATCTTTCGTAAAATCGACAAGTGTCTTTTCTGGGGCAATGTCGACGGTTCTTTCGTTCACGCCTTCATTTCTGGATGTCAGATGTCCCTGTTACCAAGAATCAAACAAAAATGTTAGAGATTAATGCAAGTCACGAACCGACCCTGACTTGCATCTACTAATTTACTCATATCTTAAGGCATCAATCGGATCCATAGCAGCCGCCTTTCGCGCTGGGAATACCCCGAAAATAATGCCGATTGCGGCAGAGAAACCGAAAGCCATCAACACGGAGGACATCGAGATACTAGTATTTAAGGTTAATGCCTTCCCTGCCAGGCTAGAGCCTCCATACCCGAGGGCGATGCCGATGCCTCCCCCTAAGATACTAAGCACAACCGCCTCAATAAGGAACTGCAATAAAATATCCATGCCTTTAGCCCCGATCGCTTTCCGGATTCCAATCTCTCGTGTTCGTTCGGTGACCGAAACAAGCATGATATTCATGATTCCGATTCCTCCGACCAACAAGGAAATGCCCGCAATCCCACCCAGAAGCATGGTCAAAGTTTGAGTGACATTTTGCATAGTTGCCAACATATCGGCCTGATTTTGTACCCTGAAGTTGTTGTCTTTGCCAGCCTGGATCTTATGGGCTTTTCGCAACGTTGCCGTAATCTCATCTTGTGCCGTCTGCATAAGCTCCTCTGACGAAGCGGATACTAGAATACTACGTACCGTCTTCTTTCCGATTAAACGCGCTTGAACAGTTGTAATTGGAGCAGTAATCATATCGTCACTGCTCTGAAATCCGGTAGACCCTGTAGCTGTGGTCACCCCAATAACTTGAAAAGGTACATTATTGATTTTAATTTTTTGCCCGATAATATCAGCATTTGCACTCCCCAAGAGATTTTCCACAACGGTCGGACCGACCACAGCAACCCTGGCGTTACTACTTACGTCCTCTTTTGTAAGATAGCGGCCACGAGCCATTGTGACATTTTTAATCACTTCATAGCCCTCTGTCGTTCCATTAATACTCGTGGAGGTGTTTCCGGAGCCTAAAACTACTTGAGCATTTGAACTCGCAACTGGGGCAACTGCTTTAATCGATGTTCCAATCTTAATCTTATCAACGTCATCCATTGTCAAGCTATTCGAACTACCTGCTCCTCCGCTCACTCCTCCATTATTTGACTGCCCTGGGCTAATAGTCAGGAGATTTGAGCCCATGCCTTGAATCTGAGAAGTGATTGAAGCAGTTGCCCCATTCCCTATTCCAACCATGGCAATGACAGCTGCTACTCCAATAATAATCCCTAGCATGGTCAATGCTGAACGCAGTTTATTCGCTCGTAAAGCCCTAAGAGAGACCCGGATACTTTCTAAAAAGTTCACTCTGCCACCCCTTCCTCGATGACCTGTGCTTGGGCCTTCCGGGGATTTTTAACGGGTTCGTCCCCCTCAATATGACCGTCACGGAAACGAACAATTCGTTCGGTGAATTCTGCAATATCTGGTTCATGGGTCACGATAATAATTGTATTTCCTGAGGCATGCAGTCGCTGAAAAATCGCCATAACCTCTTCACTCGATCGACTGTCCAAATTCCCAGTAGGCTCATCCGCTAATATAATAGAAGGGTTGGTCACGAGCGCACGTGCGATGGCGACCCTTTGCTGCTGCCCGCCTGATAGTTCTTTGGGACGGTGATGAATTCGTTCGCCAAGACCCACAGATTCTAGCGCAGCAATGGCACGAGTACGTCTTTCTTTACCTCCCGTCCCTGCATAGAGCAAGGGAAGTTCGACATTTTCTACAGCCATCGTCCGGGGAAGAAGATTAAATCCTTGAAAGATAAAACCGATCTTGCGGTTACGAATGACCGATAATTCATCCCCACTGGCCTTCGCGACATCGGTTCCATCAAGATAATACTCTCCCTCTGTAGGGGTATCTAAGCATCCTAAAATATTCATCATGGTTGATTTGCCCGAACCGGAGGGTCCCATAATAGCTACAAACTCACCAGCTCCCACGTGAAGATCCACCCCACCTAGAGCTGCAACCTGAATATCCCCGTTGGCATAGATTTTTCTGATCCCTTTGAGATTTATCAAATAGCATTCCTCCTGACGTATCCGTCAAAGCAAGTTTCAAAAATCTTACTGTTACCATAAATAACAACCCATTCCCTTGTAAGATTGTTATTGAAACTTAAACGTTAATTTCTTGGTCCAACAGCTCTATTTCCACCGCCACCTAAGCTAAATCCCCCTGTCGAAGCTTTAGCTGTAGTTGCCGAAGAACTCACTGCAGTAATGACTTCTTGCCCTTCTTTTATCCCGCTTTTGATTTCTACATTGGTTCCATCATCTAAGCCAAATTCCACTGGTACAAATTGAGGGGTTGTTGTCGCAGTCTTGGAATTATTACCAGATTGAGTGGCAGGTTCGACTTGACCTGAACTATCTTTAGTAGAAGTTGAGGGAATCATGACTCCTTTTTGAGTCCCTCTGGTCTTGATCGCTTCACTTGGAACAGTCAGAACATCCTTGGCTTCTGCCACAACGATGTCAATATTGGCATTCATTCCTGAACGAAGCTTATCGCTGGCTTGTTCTACCGCCACCGTGACTTTAAACGTGGTAACATTCGAAGCGGTTGTTCCTTGTAGGGCGACTAAGCTCACACTCCCGCTGCTATGCTCATCTGGGTACGCGTCAAGGGTAATATCCACTTTCTGACCTATTTTGACCTGAGCAATATCTGCCTGATCAATCGTCGCTGCTACTTCAAGACTACTCCCTGCGCCCTCTGATGGCGTAATCGTGATCATTGAATTGTCAGTTGTGTATTGGTACAATTGCAACCCCGTATTGATAACCACTGCATCCGTCGGCGCTAATATTGTAGCTTCTGCTAATTTCGCGTTCGCACTGTCAAGCTGAGCTTGTGCCTGAGAGATGTTGGCTTGAGCCGATTGCAGGTCTGCTGCTGTCGGACCAGCCTCTTGTTGACTAATTTTGTATTGCGCCGACGTGACATCCGCTTGTGCAGCCGCTAAAGCCTGAGCTGCTCCTCCATTTTGCAAATTTTGGGCAGTCCTTAAGGCAGTTAAGGCTTGGGTCAACGAACTTTGAGCAGATTGTATAGACGACGTATTTACACTCTGATGTGCCTTAGCTAAAGCATCACTAGTCTGTTCGACATTCTGATTAGCCAGTAAGACCTGGTTCGCTAAATAGCTTGGATCCGCATTCTGCTGAGCTGTGGTTAAATTCTGTTGTGCTTTAGCGAGTGCCGACTGAGCCTCTGCTTTCGTTTGGGCGTTAAATCCATCTTGAAGGGATTGAAGTCTAGCTTGAGCCGTCATTAAATTGGCTTGCTGTTGCACAACGGCTGTCTTAAGAGCCGCATCATCAATCCTAGCAAGAACTTGCCCTTTCTTTACAGAATCGCCATCCTTGATATTGAGTTCAACCACCTGTCCTTTGTTTGAGAATTGTAAAGGAATCGAGTGGGGAAAGTTCACCGTTCCGGTAGCAGTAATCACCTTGCGTACATTTCCTATTTTTACTTTCGAAGTAATGTTTGAGGCCACTACAGGTTTAGCCGTAAACTTCTTATACCCCCAGTATCCGCCTCCAATAACCAAGACACCTATTACTCCAATCGTCACCCATTTTTTATTCATACTCGTTTCCCCTTTTCTCCCTTTACTCTAAAAAACAATCCTACGCTCAAATACACTTAGGTGTAAGGCCACAAATCTCACGTAAAAACAGTAGTCTTAGTGAAGATATCATAAATTAATCTTGCTAAGGATACCACAGTATTATGGTCAAACAACGAAGATCATCTTAAGAAGTTGTTAAGGAGTTACTCCTTTAGCATCTTTGGTTTTATCGGCAATAAAATCTTAAAACGACTTCCGACGCCTGATTTACTCTCAACTTGAATAATGCCACCATGTGCTTGAATAAATTCCTTGGCAATTGCAAGTCCCAGGCCCGTTCCTCCGCTTTCCCGCTCTCGCGCTTTATCTACGCGGTAAAAACGATTAAAGATATACTCAAGTTCTTCTTCCGGAATACCATCTCCTGAATCTTCGACAGTGACTTGTACCCAGCCACTGGAACTATCCCGATCCGTTTCTTGATTATTATTCACTAAATTTGCTTGCTTGATTTCTGCTCTTTCTACCTTTTCCCCCTTACGTCGGAAAACATCCCGCAAACGATGCTTGTTCTCGGATATAAGTGTTCCGTCTTCTGCGCTTCTTTCAGCCTCCTCCAGTAATAAACGGAGAGTTCCACCGGGTGGAGTATGCAAAAGAGCATTCCCAATTAGGTTAACCAAGACCTGGGTTAAACGATCTGGGTCGCCAATAATTTCTGGTGCATATCCCAAAATTTCAACCGTCAACTTGCGTTCTTCAAATTCGATGGCAAATTGTTCCGTTATTCGTTCCACTAATTGCCTAAGATCGACTTTTTTAAACGCCATTGGTAACTTACCGGCTTCGGCTAGGCTTAACTGCTGAAGATCTCGAACCAAACGAATGAGTCTCAAAGTCTCATCCTGAATGGGTAATATGGTTTCTGGTGTAGAGGGTAGGACCCCTTCCTGGATCGATTCTAATTTCCCGAGAATGACCGCCAGCGGGGTTCGCAGTTCATGGGCAATATCTGCCACCATATTGCGCCTCACTTCCTCATTGCGGGTCAATTGTTCCGTCATCCGGTTGAAGTCCCGAGCCAAGATTTCTATATCTCCGTTCCCTTTCACATTAACCCTTGAGGAAAGATCTCCTTTACTAACGTTCCGGACGGCTTCCATTAAATGGTTTAACGGCTTTGTAAAATGTCGGGTCAACAGCATACCCAAAAAAAGTGCCACCAGAGACGTGATAACTAATCCGATGATCATTGCTTGAACTATCGAGGTTCCTATGGTTTTAGCAAGTTTGGAATTACTGGTGTTTAGGCGATTATCTTGCCAGTAATATCCCACTGTCTGGTTTTTAACTTTAATCTCATCCCATTGCTTTGTGATTTTATTGTCTGAGGGAAATTGAGAAAGAGGTTTGCCAAGATCTTTATTAAGGGAGTCGCTCACGACTTTTTGGTCTAGGTCGAATACCCAAAAGCGTGGACCCTCGCGTTGAGGTCGACTAATTTTCAGATCCGGTTCTGTTACAGTTCGTGTCGCTGGAATTCCCTCCACAAAGGGCCCAAATCTCCGTTCTGCCTCAATAATCTTCGTAACGTAGCCCTGAACTCCATCCCAGTTACCATGGGCCTCATAATAACCACTCAAAAGCCGATTCCAGCTTTCTCCATAGGCTTGCTGAACATAGGTTTCAGCATGCCCGAGTAAAGCTTGAGTCGACAATAAGGCAATCGCAGTAAAGACAATCGCCATAAAAAAGACCATACTCATAAGTGCCATAATAAACTTCCGTCGCAGTGTCACAGGCCTTCACCAAACCGATACCCTACGCCAAATACCGTTTCTACATACTTGGGGTCGCTCGGATTATCCTCTATTTTCTTACGCAAATTTGAGACATGCGTATCAATCGAGCGCTCGTAATAGAGATACTCCTCCCCCATCGCCTGACGTAAGAGTTGTAAGCGACTATAAACCGTACCAGGGCGTGAAGCGAGCAAATGGAGAATGTTGAATTCCGTGGGTGTTAGAAATATCTCGTGCCCCCTTTTCAAAACTTTGTGGCTTGAGACATCCAAGCTCAGTTCACCTCGGATTAAGAGGGAAGAGGCCGCTTCCTGTGAAACTCCAGAAGAACGCCGCAACACAGTTTTGATCCGTGCCGCCAATTCTCGAAGGCTAAATGGCTTGACAATATAATCGTCAGCTCCAAATTCCAAGCCCAAGACTCGGTCAATTTCTTCCGATTTTGCTGTAAGCATGATTATTGGGATCGTACTCGTCTCACGCAAACGTTTGCACATTTCCAATCCGCTCATTCCTGGCAACATCCAATCCAACAGAACAAGATCCGGTTTTTCGCGTTCAATAAGTTGCATGCCATCAAGACCGTTGACCGCCGTAAGAACCGTAAATCCTTCCCTGTAAAGATAATCTCTAACCAATGTTAATATTTCCGGTTCATCATCCACTAAAATTAGTTTCATTAACGTTCGGCGAACAAACCCCCAGCGTCTTTCAGTGGTTGTTCATCCGCCTTCTCTCCTTACTTGTTTGATTTATAATAAAAATCTAATGTCTAACCGCCACTCTAACACAGGATCTAGCAATCCAAGGCAATGTTTTAATCTTGAATACTTTGTCATTAAGTATATAAGCTAAATTTCAGATGTATCTAGGGAAGATCTCAAGATCTTATGAAGATTCAAGTTCTATTATAGAAGAATACCCTCGCTTAAGCTATCTTAAACGAGGGTATTCTTAACGACTACTTTAACTCCATCCGCTGAGTCAAAAGCACTAAGCTCTGTAACAATTCTTCGTATTCTAAATTTGCGTAATCCTGGATTACTTCCCCGAGAAAACTTTGGCGCTCTGCAATCACGGCTTCGAGAACTTCATTCCCTCTTGCCAATAAATGCAACTTAACAACTCTCCGATCCTTGTCATCACGCACCCGTTCAACCAGTTCCGACCGTTCCATCCTGTCAGCCAAATCAGTCGCTGTGCTACAAGCAACAAATAAGTTTTTACACAAATCTCCCATTGTCAAAGGCCCTATTTCCCGAATGGTTAAGAGTACATTGAACTGAAGTGCAGAAATCTCCATGTCCATTAGAATCGATCGACCGCGCTTAAACAAAATAGTATTGGCACGTCTCAAGGTTTCCTCTAACTGTTTTGTCAATTCTTCGGTTGGTGCCATCTCAACTCACCCCCCATTAACTTAACCATATAGTTGATTTTAACATAAATTAGCAGCTTGTACATCTAAAACATAACCAAAAGGATAACCAACAGCCCACCGGCAGATTAAAAGACGGCTCTTAGTTCCACTTAATGGAACTAAAAGCCGCCCCTTCGTCTTCTTTCTTCTATCTTCTATCTTCTTTCTCCCCTTGCCCCAGAGGGTCGCGATCACACGGCGTGAACGCCTCTGCGTGAGTCGTAGCCAAACTCGGCTTTAATCCGCTTTCTTAAAGCGGGACGGGAAACAAGGACGTTTCCCGCCGGCCATGCGACAAGGATGTCGCTTTGGCCGGGAATCCCGCCCGCTTCCATAACGGATTAAAGCCCTAGTTTGGCACGACGAACGTATGGCTGAGCGAGTGTGACGCGACCCTCCCCACGACGAGCGCACGGCTGAACAAGTGTGACGCGAACCCTCCCCAAGTGTCTCGCGACTCTCGCTACTCTCTTAGGTGGAGCTTGGTGGGTAATTAAAGAGATTGATTGAACTTGGTGAATCTGGAAGTGCTCCGTTTTTGAGGCTACTTGGTGCTGTTACTCCTAAACCCGTGCTGTTATTAGTACCGGTACCTAGACTTGGGACAGTTTTCTGATCCGAAACAGCTCCTTTAACTAAGCTCGCTTTGAATTTCAGCTGTGTCGCATCGACTGTTCCATACTTAGTTATCGGTTTTCCTTCAACACGAATTTGGACTTGGTTAATCGTCGAAAATTGGGTCAAGGTGTTGACAAGCCCATATAGCACGACTTCCGGTGAAACCTTAGAATTTGTGGTTAGAAACTCTTTACTTAAATCAACAATCGCCACGTTGTCTTTGAGTGCTATATCTAAGAGAGCTGTAGCAGTCGAAACAGAACTTTGCATCGTCCCTTTTGTAATAGGTCCTTTTAACCACTGGTTAACAGTCTCTCTCGCTAAACTTACGGTCTTAGGCAAAGTTCGCTCTTCTTTCACCAAAAATTTCCCAGTCGAATCCGCAAAGTAAAGTGCCACTGTTTTTCCCTCTCCTGGGGTTGTGGTTGCAGGAAGACTAGCGTTTTTATCCCCATTTACACCGATCCAATCTGCAATAGAACCTGAGGTTCCGTCCTTTTGGACTAACGTCTCTAACGTTCCACAGCCTGTCATAAGAATTAAGCTGAGGAGAACAACCCCAATCATTAGACAATTACGTAACCCTATTCTCATTTTTTCTGCCCCTCCCTCAGACGAATTTTTAGGATGGTTTACTAGGCCTCACTTCTTATGCTTAACTTATGCTTTGTTTCTAAAAATAGTACAAGTACCTGCCTGCCAGCAAACTAAAAAGAAGCCGTCAAGGCTAAGCCTTAACAAACTTCTCATCAATCTTTCAGGAAAATTATATTGTGCACAGACAACCTTATCGCTGTATAAAGTGCGACTCTGGACCATAAATATGGGTATCGTGATGTTCCAGAAAGGAGCTCCTCATGCAAGATATGTTTGAAATTGTCTGGATAAGTATGATTGCTGGACTGGCAACCACATTGGGTAGTGTACTTGTCCTCTTATTTGGCAAGCCAAAAGAACGCATCCTTGCCTGCCTCTTAGCCGGGGCCGGAGGGGTTATGCTTGCAGTCGTATGCGTTGATTTGTTACCCAACGCTTGGAAGATCGGACCCCCGCTTCAAGTTGGTTTGGGTGTTGCCTTGGGCCTCCTCTTCATGTACCTGGCAGACAATCGACTTAATCTCTCGGATAACACGCTCCCTTTATCTCGACGTCAACGGTTAAAAAGGATCGGTCTTTTAGTCGCGACTGGAATAGCGTTACATGATATCCCAGAAGGCATGGCTATCGCAGTTAGCCAAGAAGCTGTACCAGGTCTAGGTTATCTTATCTTTATCGGTATTACATTACATAATCTACCCGAAGGAATGGCCACGACGGCACCGTTAATTATGGCCCAAATCCGATGGTGGAAAATTCTTCTTCTTAACATCGGAATTGCCTTTTTCACCCCGCTGGGCGCCTTGCTTGGGCTCTTCGCTCTTGCAGGCGTGCAAAACTCTCTCACGTTTTTTCTATCCTTTGCCGCAGGAGCGATGCTGTTTCTCGTCTTTGCTGAGCTAATGCCCCTCTCTCGTGAACGGCACCCCCATTACGCACTGTTGGGTGGAACGATCGGATTTGTCGTATTTACGTTGATTAGCGTGTTGCTTCCAGCTTAACTTATTTGAGGATTTGGGCTGCGTAGTCGCCCATTGCTTTGTACCCTTTGGCATTTGGATACTTCCCATCTATCGTTAAACCATCTAAGTATTTTCCTTCTGAGTCAAACAGTACGGAAGAAAAATCCAACGTTAAGATTTTCCCCTCCTGTGCGTAACGTAGTTCCCAAGTTCTTGTCTCTAGAATGCTTTTTTGAAATCCGGGATATCCGATCGGAAGGGCCAGAACAGGAATAATGTGATTTGATTTAGCCTTTTCGACGATTCCAGTAATATTCGTTTGGACGTCTTTGAGAGGCACACCCTGAATGGCATCCCCAATTCCAGCAAAAATAATCACCCTACCTGGTTGCTCTGCTACAACATCTGTATCAAAGCGATTAAGTAGGTCTTTCGCCGTTTGCATTACTTTTCCCTTATTGACCACAGATACCTGAAGAACTTCCCCTGTACGCTGAGTCCAGGAATACTTCGGGTCCAAGGGGTATCCTAAGGTAAACGAATCTCCTAAAGCGACAATCTTAGAATTGGTAAGGGTTGAAGCAGAATTCGTTACTGTAGCCCCAGTTCCTGTTTGTCCCACAGGGACTTTGCTACTGGGACCCCAAATTCCGAAATATCCTGTAATCAATACAATTAGGGCTAGCCCAACTGCCATTTGTATCAAGCGTATTTCTGACCGATATGTACGCATATGAATTCCTCCTCTCATAAAATATTCTACATCGTTAGCCACTTTCCTTCAAGCTTATCGAAATGCACTGATTCTCACTTGTCTTAAGGAAAGCGGGATACACCAGTGTGCCTTTCAACGCATATTTTGTATAAGGAAAAAAGGAGGTAGCCTTATGAATTACATTAACAAGGCTCGAGAATTAGGGGAGGCCCTGTCACAGACTCCTGAGATTCAGGCTTTAAAAGCTGCAGAAGCTTCTATTATGGCCGATACCCAAAGCCGAGAGGCCTTTAGCCAGTACCAGGAAAAAGAACGCGGAATTGTAACGACCCAAATGATTAGCAAAGTCATTCCGGAAAAAGAATCGTTAGCCCTTCTTGATCTTAAGATCCGTCTTATCAATAAATACCCTCTCATAAAAGCGTACTTTGTTCAACAACAGAATTATGAAAAACTAATGGCCATGGTTAACCTGACCTTAACCACTGCAATGCATGGTATGCCCTCCGCCAATGACCTGCCTATTCCTGAAGAGTTAAAAGGCATGGCTCAACAAATCCTTGACAAAATCAGCGGTGGTAATCCCTTGGAAAAGATGCAAATCTCGCCTGAAATGTTACAAGGGATCAAACTCCCTCCAGGCCTCAAAATGTAAAGGAAGTGTGATCAAGAGTGCGACCCAATGGTTATCAGGGCCCCTATTTCATTAACGATATCACGCACCCCGTAACCCTAATCGCGTTCTTAATCGTCATGCTCTTAGGAGTCTGGGTAACTATTTGTGCCTGGTTTTAAACCTTTAAAGTTCTTATAGATTTGAAAGGAGGAATTGCCGTGATCAACCTAAATGACTGTGCACCTCCGTTGCCGGCAACTCCTTTCTCATTTTCCATCTTAGTTTCAAGCCCCATTCGACGGAATTTACCCTTTTGTCCCGTCAGTGCGCTTATATTGCCTTTGGCAAAAGCGGACCTTCCTTTTGCATCAATGATTGTGGCAGGCTTAGATGTACTAATGGCATTTCTCTTTAAACGTTCCTTAGCGCATCCTCCAAATCTCTCTCAAACGTCCTCAGCTCTATACCCCGTGACTCTAACCATGCCTCAACTGACCCAACTAATGCAGGCCACCCTTGCTGGACAAGTTCCCATGCCTTCACCGTTACAATCCGTTCCCGGACAAGGATTTGGCCCCGTTGGACCTGACGAACCGCTATTTCCCGATAATTTAAGTGTTTCCCTATTTATTTCCGCTCCCTTTGCCCCTTTTGACGGGAGCCCGGATACTTCATTTAGCGTACCATTATTTGAGATTCCAGGAGCACCCGGAAACTTAATTATCGCTCTCGGCTCTGTGATAGCCCAGTTCTTCATCGAACGTGCCGGAGTGGGCACACCCAATGGAAGTGCTCCCTCGAACCCAGTTTCTAGTATGATAAACTCGAAGGGAGGATTCTCAAGTGTCACCTCAAATTCAATCATATAACTCCTCCTTTCCTTCGCCGATTTCACAAGGCTACTCTTCAAATCCACCTAATGCATGTCCTACCCGTTCTTCACTCTGTCCCGAATCGTCCATGGATCCCGAGAATCCAGAGGTTTGGAATTATGGATTTACACGTATCGTAACTTTCTGGCAATCACCGCCCTTAGGAGCAAGCATTTTAGGGATTACCTTCTTCTTCTTAATTGCTTTCTTCTCCAATGCCCTCTTAGAATCAGTGAACCCAGTGAACCTTGGCATTACCGTTACTATAGGCACATTGGGACTACTTTCATTAGTCACTATTATTCTTTTCCTTCTATGAAAAGAAGCAGGGGATTCAACTATCCTTGAATCACCTGCTCACTAAATTATTGTTGCCCCATCGGTGGAATCGGTGGGTTCTGCGGAATAGTAGTCTCCGTTGAAACACCCATTTGATTTAAAGATTGAAGAAATTCCGGACTGACTGGGGCAACTTCCGGACTGTTTGGTGCTTTTTTTCCACCACCAAACAGTCCAGTGATCTTCCCCCAAACTGTGGTAGCTGTTGTCTTCATCGGACCAAGAAAACTCATCACTCCCATGGGTTCTTTGACCTTCAAGAGAATTGTCCCCTGCGGAGCTTGCCCAAGTTGAGCCGGATTTTCCAACGAAACCACGACTCGACTGTAATGATGAAGTGGAACTGGACTTTGGAAATGTGCCCGATAAACTCCATTTCCGACCTGCCTCAAAACCCCTACCAGAAATCCAGTCTTCCCTTTATCATCCACCAGATAAGCAGCATACACCCCTGTTTGCCCTTGCCTGAGGAACATCTGTGGAGCCGGTAAATTAGCAATCAGCAGAAAACTATTATCCGGCGAGATGGTAGCTACACCATTGCCATTAATCCCTTCTTGAGCTGCCTGCAATATAAGTTGACGAACTTGCCCTTGATTAGGTCCTTGTCCCTGATAATATGCCATACGTTGATCATACCCCTGACCTTGGGGATATCCTCCACCTTGTTGTGAAAATCCAAGGCCGACGCCCTGTGTAGGCGGCGGAGCCTGCCACTGTGTACCCACAGGTGCTTGTTTCGCTCCTATGAAGCCCCCTCTTAAATTTTGGATTTGTCCATCTTTCTGAAAAAATCCACTCGCTTTAAGTCCTGAACCTAGTGTATTGCGGATCGAACCCGGAGAGTAACCCGGACCTAATTGACCATTAGGTGATCTAGGGAACCCCTGCGGTCCGATGGGCTGATATGGATCATTAGGTGTACCCCCACCGAACTTCACCATGCTCCCCTCCTTTATCAACTTCAATGTAACTTAATATCATAATATGATACTAGGAATGGAAGGGTTCTGAAGACAACTCAGTGGGCAGGCTATTAATTAAGGAGGGACAGTATGCCCAAAAAGATCGTGTCACCACTCTCAAAAACTTTAACACGCCGTACTTTTTTCCAAAGAGTCGGCGGTTTTATTGCTAGTCATTGGTTACTGACATCAACGCCTTTTGTCGGTGCGGGAGTCCTCGGCTGGGCTGGCCACGATACCCTTTCCTTAAGACATCGACAGTTTGATTTGTTTTACCCCAACCTGCCGAATGCCTTAGAAGGAAAAACAATCTGCCAACTCAGTGATCTTCATCTCGAAACCTTGCGCATTTCCCCCGAAAGTATTTATGAGGGTGTGATGGTTCAGAAACCTGATCTCATTGTGATTACTGGGGATATAATTTCTGACCGCACGGATTTAGATAAATTAAATCCATATTTAAGCGGCCTCACTGCCCCCTACGGGAAATTTGTGGTCATGGGGAACAACGATTATAGCCACCTTTCCCACACTCTTATGAAGCGATACCTGCAACAGTTTAAAACCCTAGGGTGGACTCCCTTACTTAATGAAGCCTCTTATTTACCAACCCTCAAACTATGGGTCATAGGGATAGACGACCCAGCCACCGCCCATGATAATGTAGATCTGGCTTATCAAAAAATCCTTTCATCCCCTGCCACTCAATCTAACCCAACCTTTCGTCTAGCCTTAGCCCATTCCACAGATTGTCTCGACGACGTGGTGAAATACGGAGCAGAACTTTTCCTCACCGGGCATACCCACGGAGGACAAATCCGCTTACCGGGACTCCAACCCCTCATTACCAACACCTATCTGGGAGACCACGGATTCTACGAAGGTTACCATGTCATTAACGGCATTCCTCTCTACATTAACTCCGGGATCGGTGAAAGCATCATTCCTATACGCCTTAATGTCCCCCCCGAAATTGCCTTCTTCACCTTACACCAAGGGGATGCACCGCCGAGACATCAAGAAAAGTAAACAAAATATCCATTTTTCATGAGAAAAGGTCCCACAACTTATTATTAGTTGCGGGACCTATTACGTTTCCGTAACCCAACACATTGCACATTAAAATGTACCTCTCCCCAACACGTTATCTCAGAAAAGGGCGAAATAGTTCATATCATGGAAGTCAAGTGCAAGCCGAGAACCGTCTCTAACTTGACTAACTTTCCTATTTTCTTCAGCATAGCAAACAAAACGTCCCCTTGCCATACTCAACTTGCATACTTGCAACCGTATCTAGGACTCGAGCCAGACGGTGCACATAAAATGTGCCGTCTCCCAAATCTTTCCTTCGTCTTTCGTTCTTCGTTCTTCGTCCTTCCGTTCCCCGACCCAAGCCCGGGACGCAGTATCACACGAGCGCGACGTCTTTACGTAAGCAGAATTGCAAACTTCCGTTCAAACGACCGACCCCAGATACGGGGCAGTGTACAAGGATGTACACTGCCGCCAATGCGCCAAGGTCCCTTCTCGCCGTCCATGGCTACAGGGACACTTGTCCATCCATGGACGGCGGATGGCGCTTTTGGCACGATAGTCTCCAGTGGAGATTATCGCCGTAGGCGCATTCTTTAAAATAATACTATATCGCCGGAGGATGGACCCCGCACCCCATAGCAGGAGCTTGAACGGTTAGTTTGCTCTGCGTCGTAAGCACCGAGCGCTGTGTGATACAAGTCCCCACTAAATACTAAACGTATGGTTTCCAATGCGTTTGACAACGGTACGACTTTTTATCCAATCATCTGTGGCGAGACGGGGATTGTAATAGAATATTGCCCCGTTGGTTGGATCTAAGCCAGAAAGTGCCGCTTCAGCTGCTTTGTAGGCCTGATCATTTGGATCTAAATGAATCTGCCGATCATTAACTGCGGTGAAGGCACCAGACTGATAAACAATATTTCGTATGGTTTTTGGAAAACGAGGATCTTTCAAACGATTAAGTACAACTGCTCCTACAGCCACTTGCCCCAAAAAGTCTTCGCCCCGGGCCTCACCATAAATGACGCGAGTTAACAATTCAACTTCCTCTTTGGTGACTAAGCGACCTAACCCTCGAGAGTGAATCTGATTATCAGAAGTCATTACTAAAGCTGCCTCATTATTCACGAGTTTAGATCGGTCATCTTTGATATCGGCGAGCTCACTAGTTGAGAAGATTTTTGTTGGCTCTGTGTTTGTGTTTACAAATATCTCATACGTCCTTATTTTTGACTCTGGTTGGGACGGATGAACTTCACTTGAGGTAGAGGTTATCGAATTTTGATTAGTAACTCCAGCAAACAATGGTATTTTACGCAATACACTGACCCACCAAGGAGTATAAGTTACGTTCTCCGCTGTTTTAGCTTCAGTCACGGTTACCGGAACTTCAGCCACTATTTTCGAAACTTCTTCCCTATAAACCATTATATCAATGATTTGTGGATCTTCAGTTTTCGTTGGAATCTCTCGATTTGGTATCAAGATAGATTGCCCTTCTCCAATTTGATTTGGGCTTTTCAACTGATTTAGACTTACTAATTCTTCAACGGTTGTCTGAAATCTTTGTGCGAGATCCCAAAGAGTGTCACCTCGTTGAACTACAAGTCTATTGGTCTCTATAGCTGGCAACGCCCTAAGTTCGCTTCCTTTTCCCAGAACAGGATAGATACTCGCTTGCCACAGAAACAAGCAAATTACCCCATACAGGAATATCGCCGTGGATTTCCGACATTGTCGGTGTGGCAAAAAAATCACCTCTTAAATCTTAGACTATTTCTAGTCTTTCCCAATTAAGGTGAGTTTTATAACAACACGACAATTAAACCTATGATTGTGTCGATTTTATGAACATTGCCACTAACAATGTTTGCATTATCATAATCCAAATAAGACTACATATATTTAACCAGGCTGAGAAAAAATAGCTTTAAGGAACTGTTTTATATTATCGAATTTAGTTCAGTAAGTGAGGTGAGGTTGATCAATATTTGGGCTATAGTAAAAAACCTGCTTCTATCGTTTTCCGACCCTGAAGAGGCTCCGCTCAGCGAGGAGGAGCGCTTACTTGCAGAAATTGAAGAAACAAAGGAAAAAATGAACTATGCCTGGGATCGACTAAACTATGCAGCTCCGGAATACGTTGAAATTGCCGTACTCGAACTTCTCATCATCGAAACTCAATTTGGGCTTCTTAACAAACGTTATCGTTTATTACTTGGAGTTGAAGACGAATCTCCCTTATTTTTGCCTCCAACAGCCAGGGCATTATCTTATTCTATGGTAAGCAGGCGCCAAAACCATGCGTTTTATGGGTCTTTTTATAATCCGACCCCCGAAACTCCCTTATTAGATTCAAATAAGCCCTTCAACTAGTGACGCAAAGTCCCATATCAATCATGCTAGAACCATCCTCATCCAATGGCCCTATAATTTAAGCGTCTAGTAAACTGGCCATAAAATTTCTAATAGGATAACCTTCCACCTCTAATTGAATATAGACCTTTCCGAGAGGTTTTTACTTTAAGTAAATCTTGTGGAGCATCATAACGCTCATTTGGAATATGCCCTAAGTCTGTTCCACAATACGGACAATCCCATTCTTTTCCATTCGAAGAGGAGTATGATTTTCCTTTACACTTGTAACAAATTCTCTTGTTCATAATCGGCCCCTTTCATATAATTCACAGCCCGTACCAAACCCTTAATCACTTCCAAATTATTCCACGTTTTTAATTATACTATGAACATACGGAAATAAAACATAAAGTCGTTCGCCAAATTATCTACAATTTTTCTTATATCTTTGAAATATTTCCATATTTAGGACATATACCTGATGATCAAGTGATTGCCGAGAAAGGCTTTAGAAGGCTTGTCGTAACAAGCGTTACAATGTTTTTTTACAAAGTATTGGTTAATGTCGTACAAGTTCATAGAAATTAGCATAGAAATAGCATCAATTGAAACCTTGAAACCCTTGCATATAGCGGGGGTTTTTTTATAATCGCAGATTTCTATATGCTACAATTTTTGTACAGGAAAACTCTGAGGCACAAATATAGAATAGAAATAGAATAATCTTTGTCATATAAGAAAAAATTATATAATAATAAGACTATTTTCTTCACAGAGAAAAAACTATTGACTTTTGTAAATTATTGGTATATTCTTAGTTTATGAAATGAGGTGTTGACTTGATCCAACGCGAAGAGTATCTAGATCAGCTTATCGTCGGACGCGAGAAGCAAATCATCAAGGTGGTAACCGGCGTTCGGCGCTGCGGAAAGTCCACTCTTTTTGCCTTGTATATCGACTATTTAAAATCTACTGGCGTTTCCGAAGATCGGATTATTTACGTTAATCTTGAAGACGTGGAACATGAGAACCTATTGGGCTACAAAGCGTTATACGACTACGTGAAGGAACGTCTGTGCAAGGATAAATATACTTATGTTTTTATTGATGAGGTACAAAGCTGTAAATCCTTTGAGAAGGCAATAAACAGCCTGTTTATTAAACCAAATGTGGATGTCTATATCACTGGCTCAAATGCTTACATGCTTTCTGGCGAGCTGGCGACGCTGCTTTCCGGACGCTACGTCACTATTGATATGCTTCCCTTGTCTTTTAAAGAGTACTGTGAAGCCTCTAATAGTGCTGAAAAAACTATACGGGAAAACTTTAACGATTATCTTCGATTCGGCTCTTTCCCTTATGTCGCCATACTTGAACGCAGCGATGCTGTCGTTATACCATATTTAGACGGTATCTACAGCACGATCTTGTTAAAGGATGTTGCTAAACGGGAAGGCATAACCGACGTTTCTCTCCTGGAAAACATCATTAAATTTGTCGCTGCAAGCGTCGGAAGTCCTATCTCGACTAAAAAAATCAGCGATACTATTAACTCAAGCGGCCGGAAGATTTCGGTCAACACTGTAGGACATTACCTGCGTGCTCTGACAGACAGTTATATTTTCTATAAAGTTGAGCGCTACGACATCAAAGGCAGACAGCATCTGAAAACACTGGGCAAATACTATCTAGTAGACTCCGGCATCCGTAATATGCTGCTTTCCAGTTCATCCTCTGACCTTGGTCACATGATTGAAAACGTGGTATACCTAGAGTTACTCAGACGTGGGTATAAGGTCAATATCGGCAAACTCTACGAAAAAGAGGTTGATTTCGTCGCTAGAGACATGAATGGAATAACCTACTACCAGGTATCTGCCTCGGTACTCGATGAAAGTACTTTGAAGCGCGAACTGGAACCTCTGCAGAAAATTGCGGACAATTATTCAAAGATTCTTCTAACCCTTGACGATATTGTCGTCGGAAGAAATTTTGCAGGTATCCACCATCTCAATCTGCTCGACTGGCTTCAGAAAACCTATAAAAGAGAGCTGTAAAGAAGCAAGAGGCCTCTGTTTTTGTTTAAGACAGAGGCCTCTTGCTTTTCGGTAACGCTTATTTATTTAAGCCCCTTTAATAGCACATCTACAATCCCTTGATGATCAATTTTAGCTAGAGGTTGGGGATCCATCAAAACCCTTTGCTTAGAAAACAGATCGAGAGCTCCGGCAATACAGTAGGTAGCAAGTTCTTCATCGAGATCCTCTCGAATCTCCCCTTTTAGTTTAGCTGCATGAACCATTTCTGTGTAATTTTTTAGGATAGCTAGATGTTCGGCAAAGAGCTGAACTCGCATTTCCTTAGAAAGAGTATTAACTTGCATAAAGATTTGCACGATATCCATATGCCCGTTGAGAAATTCGGTATTAAAGCGAGCGCAGTTTCGAAGCTTTTCCTCAATCGTTTCCCCTCGGGTCATGCTCTCTTTTAGCCCAAGGCGATACTCTTCTACGCTGAATTTAAGGATCTCTTCATATAAACGTTCTTTACTTTCAAAATACTCATAAATTGTGCCTTTACCAATACCCGCTTCTTTAGCGATAGACTCCATCTTTGCGCCGTCGAAGCCATGTTCAGAAAAAACTCGAATTGAGGCTTTGATAATGTCTGTCTGTTTCTCTTCTCGCGACGCCATTGATATTATCTCCTTTAAGCTAATAACGTTGTATTCATCGAACTTCACCTTTAAACTGAGTGTGTTATAGTTGTTGAAGTTAGGTTCTTTTCCCTCTTTTTCTTCCTCGAGTCCCGAATATCTTCAAAAATAGTATAAATGACCGGGACTAGCAACAAGGTGGAAAAGGTAGAAAGAGTGAGTCCAAAAATAACAACTACAGCCATCGGAGCCATTGTCTCCGAACCTTCTCCGATGCCTAAGGCCATCGGAATAAGGCCCAGAATGGTAGCAAGTGAGGTCATAATAATGGGTCGCAAGCGAATCGGCCCAGCGTTTTCAATAGCCTCCTCACGTTCCTCCCCTCGTTCTCTGCGTTTATTAATATAATCCACCAAAACGATGGCATTACTTACGGCAATTCCGATCAGGAGAATCAATCCAATAAACGAAGGCACACTTAAGGTCTTTCGGGTAATGAAGAGTCCCAGCATCCCTCCAGAGAATCCCATGGGCAAGGATAAAATAATCGTAAATGGATGCAGCAAGGATTCGAACTGTGAGGCGAGAATCATGTAAACGAGCAGGATTGCTAGAATTAACGCCAATCCTAAATCCTTGAACGAGTCGGTGAGTTCTTTATTTTGCCCAACCACTTCATAAGTATACCCATCAGGGATCTTGTACTCTTTTAACTTAGCCTCAATATCTGTCGTGACGCTCCGAAGATCCCGGTTCATGATTTGACTTGTGACATGAACTACACGAGTCTGTCCCGTACGGTCAATCATGACCGGCCCACGGTCCAGTGTAACCTTGGCAACTTGGCTTAACGGAATAGTAATCCCTGTAGGGGTGGGAATGGGAGTCTGTTCTAAGTTCGCCAGACTCGTCTTATAGGTATCATCTCCACTGAGCACGACATCGATTTCATTTCCTTGATAACGATAACGGGTAGCCGTTGTTCCTGAGATGGTACCCTTTACGGCTTGAGAAATCTGAGCAGCTGTTAAGCCAAACTGCACAGCATTAGGCCGATCGATCTTAATCACGACTTCAGGAATCCCCTCTGTCATGCTGGTTTTGACTTCACGAGTCCCGTCTACCGACGCAACGGTCTTCTGAATCTCCATACCAATCTTTTTGAGTTGATCGAGTTCTTCTCCTTTGATGGCAATGTCAATCGGGGTTGTGGATCCGCCCATTCTCATAGTGTCTGTAAGGGTCACATTAATTTCAGCACCAGGCAGGTCTTTGGTCAGCGAACGAATCTCATCGCCCACCTCTCCGACGCTTCGCTTGCGGTTCTTTAAATCAATCAGTTGAATATTAATGTTACCTGTATTCGCGGTATCCCCTCCAATTGAAAGGCCCCCGCTGGTCCCGATTTGAGTAAAGACTGTTTTAACCTCTTTGATTCCCTCGAGTTTCTTCTCGATTTCCAGAACTGTGTCTTCAGTCTCACGAAGTTTCGCTCCATCCGGCAGCGTCACTTTCACGCTGAGTTGTCCCACATCAGTTGCCGGCATAAATTCTGCCCCTAAGCTAAGGGCCGAGGCCGCTGAAAGAACAAAGATCACCGTGGCCAGCGCAACGACAGTCTTGCGATGATGCAGTCCATAGTGTAAAAATCTCCGATATATGGTCTCAACGCGCCCAAAGAGTCGATCAAACCACCGACTAAAGCGATCAACAACCCCTTTAGGTCCTCTGCGGCCTTCAGGTATCGCCTCAGTTTGCATGAGCTTGGCCGAAAGTGTCGGAACCAAGGTCAAAGAAACGAGCAGCGAAGCCGCTAGGGATATCGTAACAGTCAGGGCTAGCTCACGGAAAATCGTGGCCACCATTCCTTGCACAAAGACAATTGGAAGAAAGACTGAAACCGTGGTCAACGTGGAGGCGAAAATTGCCATTCCGACTTCTGAGACCCCTTTAATTGCCGCTTCTGTCTTCGAATATCCGGCTTTTCGATGCCGATGAATGTTTTCTAAAGCGACGATATTATCATCGACTAAGCGTCCCATTGCTAAGGACAGTCCCCCGAGCGTCATCATATTAAGGGTAATCCCAGCAAAGTAGAGTACGGCAAAGGTCGCCATCATGGCAATAGGGATCGCCGTGGCAGTAATAAAGGTTGTACGAATATTATGGAAGAAGAGAAAGACCACAACAATCGCTAAGAGCCCACCCAGAATGGCCTCGTTTTCAACTGTTTTAATGGATTGCTTGATCGCGATAGACTGATCCATCACGGTATCAATCTTCAGATCCGGAAAGTCTTTCTTAAAGGATTCAACCGTGGCATTGACCTCATCCGCCACTTTCACGGTATTCGTACCAGATTGTTTTTGGATAGAGATACTGATACTTTTTTCTCCATTTGTTTTGGATATCGCGGTGATTTCTTTAGGTTCTATTCCGACATCGGCAATATCTTTTAATTTGATCTGCCCTCCGTTCGTGAGAGGGATTAATAGTTCTTTAATTTCATCCACTGATTGGAATTCGCCGGTCGTCCGGATCGTCAGGTCCTGGGTTCCTTTTTGCACTTGGCCCCCAGGAGCATTAAGGTTTTCCGCACCAATGATTCTGGCTAAAGAATCAATCGTCAACCCATACCCTTTCATTTTCTCCATATGGGTGCTAATCTTAACCTGATTTTTATATCCTCCGGCAACTGTAACTGAGGCCGCACCTGCAACCCGTTCGAGCTTCGGTTTAAGCGTGTCTTCTGCGATCGACTGCAACTTAGCGAGATCCGCGTCCTTCGCAGAAAGGGAGAGTTGAACCACAGGCATCTGCGTAAGGTCAATCTTCATGACCATCGGGGCCCCTACATCGGAAGGAAAGAGACGTTTGACCAGATCTACTTTTTCCCGCATTTGGAGGGTTGCGAAGTTCATATCCGTGCCATTCTTGAACTCAGCGATAATGATCGAGCGCCCCTCGGTTGTGGTTGAACTCACCTTATCAATATTTTCCACGGTAGCGACGGCGCCTTCCAGTGGATTGGTAATAATCTTTTCAATTTCCTGGGGCCCAACGCCTGTATATTCCGTCACGATAATCGATACTGGAATATCAATTTTAGGTAGCAAATCAATCGGCAAGCGTGACATGGAAATGCCACCTAAAAGCATGATAATCAGCATTAGCATGATGATGGTCACCGAACGCTTGACCGAAACCTCCGCTAATTTCAAGACGCGTCCCCTCCTACAACCTTGACTTTGCGTCCTTCATCGACTAAGGTTTGTCCTTTGATAATCACCTTGTCGTCAAGGTTTAATCCTTTGAGAATCTCAATATCGACTCCCGTATCCAGGCCCGTGACCACCTCTTTAGCGACGGCTTTATCTCCTTCAACGACATAAACGATGGTCTTTTCATTTTTTAGGACGACGGCCTCGCTTTTAATCGCCATTACGTCTGCCTTCTCCTCGGTCGTTAGCTCGACCTTGGCAAACATGCCAGGCTTAATTAAGCCATTGGGATTCTCAAATGAAATTTTGAGAGGATAGAGCTGAGTTCGGGGATCTGATGAAGGACTGATATTCTCAATTTTCCCGACAATATTAGTCTCTGACACTGAAGGAACCTTGACTTTGACCGCTTTATCTTTTGTGAGGCGGTTCACCAAATTCTCCGCGACACTCAGTGAGCTGTAGACACTCCCTGTATTCGTAAGACCTATTGCTGCTTGGGCACTCGTGGCCATATTACCCACTTGAACATTGACCTGTGAAACAGTTCCAGCAACGGGGGCAGTCACAGTGGCATTATCCAAAGCTTCGCGTGCCTGGGCGAGTTGGACTTGAGCGAGTTCGAGACTACTGTCCGAAGCTTGCACTTGTAGCTGCTCGATTTGACTGGCGAAGGTTGCTTCTAATTCTTTGACACCCAGCGTGGTTTGATCTAACTGCACTTTCGAAACTGCTCCAGCCTCGAAAAGAGCCTTCATATTCGCTAAGTTCTTTTGTGCATCCGTGATCTTGCCTGCAGCAAGGGTCTTCGTACGCTCAAGAGATGCTTTCGCCGCACTCCAGAGTTCTTGGCTGTTCTGATATCTGGCATTCGCCAACTGGAAGGCACTCCTCAAATCTGTCGCATCAAGGGTGAAAAGAATATCTCCCTTCTTGACAGGGTCCCCCACGTTCACCAAGACAGAGTCTACTTTACCCGGCACCTTCGGAATGACAGAAACATCCGTATCGGACGTAATTTTCCCACTCAAAATTGCGGTATTCGTAAGTGTTTTCTTTCCTGCCGCTTCTACTTGTACCGGTATATATTTCTCTTCTACCACCGCTGCTGCGGGCTTACTCGTGAGTCCACGTCCCACAAAAACCAGCACTACGAGTACCCCGAGTGAAATTAGAATTCTTTTGCCTGTTTTCCCGATTTTCCTCTCCAACGCTATTCTCCTCCACTTTAGTTCTTACTTCTCGACCGTTCAGCCAAAACCGACCATTCGGTCATCTTATTAGTTATATATGATATCTTACTGGAAATCAATCCCTTTGACTAAACTATTCATTCAACCTCGCCAAAGGAGAGAATTTTCAAAGAAGAGGAAGCCTCACCGTCTAGTTAAGGTCACGATGTGGATCTTCCTCTTACCGATTACAATTCACTCTAGTACAATAATTACTGACCAGATGTACCCTAGGGATTAATTATCTAAACTATTTTGGAAATTAGCCGCCGCTGTCATATAGGCATTAATATCCTGCTGCAAGGTATACTGATCATTTAAGAGTGTATTTTGAAGCACAATCATCTCAAGACTACTCGACTTCCCGACCTCAATATTCTTTTGCATAACATCAATATTGATCTGATCTGCTTCAACCGTCAATTTATCCGCTTCAACGGTGTTTTCCAAAGTCTTTAACGTGTTATAAGCGGTTCTAAAATCGACTTCCAGCTTAACGGGTAAATTGGCAAGTGTTGCTTTCTTGTCCTCAATACCTATTTGGACTTGGTCTGCCACCATTAAATCTGAATAATAAAAATCAATGTCATACTCAATCTTTGAGATGTCAATATCCTGTTTAGTTTTGGGAATCTCGAAATTATTCTCAATAGCCTTGCCAATTTTGTTATCAAGATCTGAATCGTCAAACTTAGTATACTGGATGAGCTTGGAAGTTAGAATAACTTCTCGATTAATATCAACGCCCAGGTCTTGTTTAAGGGTAATCATTGAACTATTGCTACTGTTGATGATCGCTTTTTGAGCTGCTTCCAGCCTACTTTTCTGAGCAGTGTAAGAATATAATTCGGAGGGGACCTTTAAGCCAAGTTCGATCTGAAGGTTAACCTGGCTAATGACTGTGTCAAGATTCGCAAGCTGCGTCTTAAAATTATCCGCCTGCTGCTGAAGGGTTAAAATTCTTTCGTATTCGTTGGTTATTTGGACCTTCAGTGCCTTTAATTGAGTCTCTCGGTCGTGCTTGGCATTATCCAAGGTCCATTGAGATCGCTTATAATTCAGATCTCGTTCTTTTTTAGAATCTTCATCAACAACCCCTGTGTTGGCCTCATGCCTCGCTAAAGCTTGTTGATTTTGTTTGTCAAGGATCAGTAGTTTACTGTCCATTAATTTCAGCGCGCTGTTGCCTGTTTCCATAGACTTCAAAGCCTCTTCAAGCGAGAGATTCAACGTCGAATTATCGACTGGTGGTATCGGTGTTACCGATGGTTCAGTTGGCTCAGTTGTACTCGTGGCAGGAGTCTCTGAATTGGGCTGGGCGACACTATCTAAAGCCAAAGTACTGTGAGTTGACAAGGCAATTGAAGCGGAAAGCAGAAGCGCGAAAAACGTTAAATACTTCTTTTTCAAGTTAGACACCTCCAAGTTTTTAGTTTCTTAATTTCGATCTCTTCGATTTGTCGGATTTGGATTATTCTTTGACTTAGATTGGGTAGTTGAACCGCTCATCGCTTTAAGATTTGGCACATAACCAATGCCACAGGCCGAATCCATCATAGTTTGCATTAACCAAGCATCTAATTGTGCATTTTTGTAATTAATATCCGCTTGAGCTCTGGCAACTTTGGCATCGTCAAACTCTTGTAAGGAAATCTGGGAACTATTGAACCTGATTTCCGCTGCTTGATAATTGAGTTTAGCCAGATCTTCAAGATCTCTCTTCTCTTCCATGGCCTTCATAGCACTTCCCAAATCCTTGTAGAGATTCGTAATATTCTGCTGAACAGTTATTTTAGCAAGATCTAACTCGTTTTGGGCATTGTCTATCGCATACTCTTGTTGCTGAATATAGAAATCAAAATCCGTGGGTATTTCTGCCTTGCCATATTCATATTCCTTCTTAGCGAGTTCGAGCGTACTTTGCGCATCGATTATATCCGCTCGATTGGCCAAGGCCACGCCGACATAATAATTTAAAGATTTTATCTGAGCTGCCGGGGTTATGTTTGAATCTTGTAGTGTCGAGTATTGCTTGGATATGTCCTCCCCCATCGCCTTATTCACAGCCATAGAAGCCGAGTTAAACCCTTTTTGGGCACTATTATAGCGATACTTGGCTTTAAGATAAGCAATCTCACTCAATCTTAACTGAGACTGGGAAACCATGCCTAACGTCTCCTGAAGCTTAGCCTTTCTGTAGTCGGCATCACTCTCATTCATAAGACCTTGTTGTATGTTCAACGCGTAATTAACTTTTAAGAGGTTAATATAGTCTTTGTAGGATGCGAGTCTTACTCCATTTGTAATTACAGATTGCAAATGGTTAACCTTTTCTAAATTGTTTTCTGCTATCAAAGGAGAAAGAATGATTGATTTAACGATTGAATATGAATTTTGATATTGCAAGCTTCCTCTAGCCCCATTCACCATCCCATTAGTATCAGCATGAATCTTTTGGGCTTCCGTTACCTGTCTATTAATGGACTGGACGCCTTCAGAATTTTTTATCGACTGTATGGCAACTTTTTCTATGTCCAGAGAATCGGCTGCCGCCACGACCGTGTTAGCTGAAATTAGCAACATAAAAACTACCAATAAAATCGAAATTCCTTTTTTCACATGGACTCCTCCTTTACCCGACTATCAAAACCGACTGTTCGGTCACTAATTATTTATACGCTAAAATTAACAAGAAATCAATCCCTTATTTTCGAACCTCTCTCCACAAAGCCTTCACTTGTTTAATGACCTCCAGGAACATGGTAACCAAGCGTAAAGGATTCTTCCTCATCTCCTCAAGACTGACTGCCACCTCACCAACCGTGCCACCTACCAACTCACTGGTTTGTCTTACAATATGAGTCACTGTCTGAACATCCTCCAGCATATACGGTAAATGTGTGTTTAGCTCTTGAATGGTTTGCTTAGCTTCATCGGTGAGTTTTCGGACAGAGCGAATCCCAATGGCAAGTTCAATGCCGAGCACCCCTAAAATGATGGTCACTACAAGAGCACATACTTCATAAACCATGGCCCGTTCCTCCACTCCTTGTTTTAAGGCCTTTTGTCCAAATCCCAGAGAGCCCAACCATAATCTAGAGCTTGCAGGCCCTTACTGTTTGATCCGGTTATAGGCTCTTGAAACTTATTAAAGGACTGAATTTTCGTGGTATCCTCAGCTGCCGTATCTTTGATCGTCTGAGCAATCGCGACAGCGCCTTCAGACATGGCAAGCCCATTAACATCTAAGACTGAAGGATGGATAACCAGCCAATAGGTTGTATTCGGATTCAAGGCCGCGTTTGGAATGACTTGCACATCTGCAGTCCCTAAGGGTTCAAACTGCGCAGGGGTTCTCTCGCCCGTTTCACTATTAATCAGCTCTAGACTTGTGCTATTCACGCTTTGGCAATTGACCGACCCATTGAAATGCACAGTGAACTTCTTGTCGAGCGGTACTGCCGATAATTCACTGATTTTGTGATAACCTGGATAATAGAGAGCATATCGCTCAACTTGAACATTCGCAGCCACCGAGTTCTTAAGTTCTCCCCATGCCTGCCAGTAATCTGTGGTCCTAGCTTTGGCAAGTGCCTCAGTTTCGTTCGATAACATTAATTCTGCAGCCCTAAGCGAATCCGCATGCCGAATTTCAACATCGGGTTTAACCCCGATTTTATTGATCCCATGCCCAAGTGGGGAATAAAAACGATCCACTGTCATTTTAAGAACCCCTCCATTGGAAAGGGTAAACATACTCTGAACCGTCCCCTTGCCATAAGTTGTTGTTCCGACAAGAGTTGCCTTTTGATGATCTTTAACTGCCGCAGAAAGAATCTCTGAAGCACTAGCACTGTTTCCATTTGTTAAAAAGATAACCGGCTGACTCAAGGTAAAGCCGTGATCCGGTGCCTTGTATTCTGACACTGAACCGGTTCGGTCTTTGATCCCCACTACAACATCTGGCCCTATGAAGAAACCTGCCAGGTCAAGCGCCGCACTCAAATATCCTCCTCCATTATCCCTCAAATCCACAATCCATCCATTGACATTTTTGCTTCTTAACTGTTTAACGACCGTCTGGAATTCTGTCGGGGTATCTGAACCAAAGGAATTAAGGTCCAGATAGCCGATATGCCCATCAAGCATCTCGCCCGTTATGGTGGGTTCAGTAATCGCTCTCCGCGTGACATTAAAATCTCGAGTCTCCGTTTCTTGCTTGACTCTGATCTGAACAGTACTTCCTTCAGGACCCCGAATTAAGGCAATCACCAAGTCCGAAGGCAGCCCGACCAACGATTGACCATCTGCACTAACAATCAAATCCCCAGATTTGAGCCCTGCTTCCTCTGCTGGTGAACCAGAAATCACAGAGACGACTCTCACTCCCTCAGATTCCACATCAATATGTATCCCGATCCCATAAAAACGCATATCAATGCTCCCCACAAAGTCCTTGTATTCCTCAGGGGTGAAATAGATCGTATGCGGGTCTCCCAGACGCTCAAGCGTCTCATCCACGGTTGGAGCGTTTAAGACCTCCGCCGCAACAGGGTCAACATATTGATTTTGAAGCAGTTGCCGAATTTCTGGCAAAACATCAACATCAGAAGCCAGAACAGGCACCGTAGAACTCATAATCAAGGTTAAAATGAGCATCAAGTTTAAAAGTATATGCCCAACTGCCTTCTTCCGTAAAAATCTTACAAGCATCTTTTCTATAGTCCCCCTCGAAGTTCTTATAACTCACCTTGAATGTTAGATTCGACACATTGCTGGATTTACCTTCGAGCTTGTTAAAAAGTTCTTTTAAGATAACAAAAAAGGAAAGGGTTACCACCAACCCTTTCCAATCTTAAAACTATTAACCGTTTCGTTTATTATCTCGTCCTCTTTGGGCTCCTGCAGCTCCACCACGTACATCGCTGCCTTTTCTCCTAGACCACGTGTCAACCTTTTGTCCATAGCCGTCTCTGTTGTAATTTCCCTGAGGTCTTGCATTTCCCATGGGTCTTGCATTTCCCATGGGTCTTGCATTTCCCATGCTTCTCCCCCGCATAGGAGCAGATTCCGTCAAGCGAACTTCGACCGCTTCTGGTTCCTTCGTGATAATTTTCAAGGCTGCACATAAAAGAGTCACTGAGTCGTTTTCGGCGAGTAGCTCTTCGGCGACACCTTTATACTTCTCGATATCTTCCTCAGCGATTACTCTGAGGATCTCGGTCATCGTTAAGCGTTGCTGACCTTGTACAGCCTCAACGATAGTGGGTATCGGTTTACGAATAATCCTGCGTTTAATGACCTGTTCGATCAGTCTTAGCATACCGATCTCTCGTGGTGTGACTAGCGAAATCGCTAAACCTGATTTTCCTGCTCGACCAGTCCGTCCTACTCGATGCACGTAGCTCTCCGGATCTTGAGGAATATCAAAGTTGAAGACATGGGTTACTCCGCTAATATCAAGTCCTCGAGCTGCAACATCCGTCGCGACCAATACTTCGACCGTTCCATCTTTAAACTGTCTCAAGACGCTGTCTCTCTTGCTCTGAGTCAAGTCACCGTGAATTCCCTCTGCAGAGTAACCCCGCTTACTTAGAGCCTCGGAAATTTCATCCACTCGCCGCTTGGTTCGAGCAAAGACAATCGACAGATCAGGAGATTGTATATCAAGAATTCTTGATAAGACCTCAAATTTAAGCCGTTCGGTTACTTCCACATAATGTTGCTCAATGTCGGCGACCGTTACACCCGTTGCCTTGATACTGATCAGTTGCGGCTCTATCATGAACCGCTGGGCAATATTTTGAATCTGACGAGGCATAGTAGCAGAAAAGAGTAGGGTCTGACGCTCAACTGGAATCTCCTTCAAGATCGTTTCGATATCTTCTAAAAAGCCCATATTGAGCATTTCATCCGCCTCATCTAAAACGACAATTTTGATATCATTAAGGCGAATAGTTTTCCTTCTCATATGATCCATAAGTCGTCCCGGAGTCGCCACAATAATATGGGGTCTCTTCTTAAGGGCTCTGATTTGCCAATCAATTCCTTGTCCTCCATAAATGGGCAAGGCGTGGATGCGTTTAAACTGACCAATCTTATTTAATTCTTCTGCAACCTGGACAGCCAATTCTCGAGTCGGTGCCAGAACAATCCCTTGAATTTGTTCGGCTTGCTCCATAATCTTCTCCACTAGTGGGATTCCGTAAGCTGCTGTTTTCCCAGTTCCTGTTTGAGCCTGTCCGATCAAATCCCGCCCCTGCAGGGCTAAAGGGATTGTCAGTTCTTGAATAGGAGTCGTTTCTTCAAACCCCATGTTGATAATTGATCGGATAACCGGTTCGCTTAACTTTAAGTCTATAAATGTTGCCAATAGTTTCATACTCCTTTTTTGTATTTCTACCTATTAAGTTTTCCAATTGCGTCTCTATCTATAACTGCGCATAAAAATCTTTACTCTATCCTATAACCGCCGAAACAGAACATCCACGATCGCGCGTGAGTTTCGCAACGGGCAAAAGACGCTTTGGTACCCAAAAAAATATTATATCACATTGTTATAGGAATTAATACCTAATGTTCCAGATTACATAAAATAAAAAATGAACCATTCCCTCCCTGTCGGCACTTTTGGATGATAGGACCTTAGATGCTATTGAGAGACTAAATAATCGTGAACGAGAGCCGTTGCTTCATCTAAATGCGTAACCAGAAAAATTTTATTAGTGATCCGTCCGAGTACCTCTAAGTCCCTGATCGCGCGTAACTTTTCCTGAAGGGCTTGAGACTCTGCACCGAAACGAACTTCGAGATATTGACAAATAGCTTTTGCCTCACCCTCTGCCTTTGCCGCCGCCAGATTGGTAGCATCAGAGAAGATTGCCTTCTCCCGCATGTCATAAAGCCGTCGTTCCTGAGCATTGGCTTTGAACTGTTCCTCAATTGAGAGCGCTTTACCAATCATTGGATTACTCATCACTATTGCCTCCAATCCTTCCCCTTGAATATCACTGAGATAGACTAGCCATTCTTCCAAGGCATTTTGAGGTCCTCTCTTTAAGTGCTTGAGCTTGGGTAACTCTAAATAGTGTAGCTCTATATCGTCATTGAGCTTTTCCCGTGTCTCATCGTCCCAAAGATGAAAGACATGATGATAGCGATCATCCTTTTTGAACCACTCAAACCCCAGGATACTAATACCGATCGTAGGCTTCAATTCATTGTAGAGCTTCCCGTGCTGGAGCTGCCGATGATACAGAGATGCCCAATAATATAAACTTCGCTGGTCAATAAAGACCTGATCGGCCACTTGCACTTCAATCTGGTAGATATGACCTAGTTCTGTGGTTGCGACCACATCTAAGCGAATTGCTTTGTCCATATACCGTTCTGGATCAATTTCTCGATCCTCCAACTTAACCGTTTTGATTCGATTGTGAGGGGGTCTATTCTGCGTGGCATTCAGAAAATCTATTAGAATGTCTGATCCTTCCTCAGAGCCGAAGACATATTTGAAGAAGTAATCATTCGTCCTACGTAAGACAAATGTAGAATCACTCGCCATGAATCAATACCTCCTTACTCTCATATTATACCAACTATTTGTTCAACTTTCATCTTATGCTTAGAATTTTCTCCTTCCGTTCTTTGTGTAGGACATAGAAAAAGCCTCACGATCCGTCATTGGATCGTGAGGCTTGATTGATTGGCTACATTTCTAATTAATGATATAAGACTCCAGATACTATCGGGAGACTAGATAGTCTTCAACGAGAGCCGAAGCTTCATCAAAATTGGCGACAACAAAAATTTTATTAGTAATCCGTCCCAGTACCTTCAAGTCCCGGATCGTGCGTACCTTCTCCTGAAGAGCTTGAGACTCTATGCCAAAACGCACTTCAAGGTATTGACAAATGGTTTCTGCCTTACCCTTTGCCTCAGCCGCCGATAGACTGTTCTGGCCTTTTCTGCGTTCCAGTAAGAATAGCCATCGTACCAACGGATCTTGTTGGAGTGTGACTTCTCCCTCCTACTTTAGGTTTAATTCCAGTCAATGTCTGAATGGTTAACGGTTTCACCATTGGCTATTTCTTTTTCTGATTGGGTTAACCTCTCTCTCTCCAGAGGTGTCAGCTTTGTGAAATCACTGTCCCATGCAAGGACTATTCTTTTAATCATTTCAAATGCCAACTCCTGTTCCGACTCAGGAAGCATATCAATCATATCAATAATTTGCTTTGAAACTGCGGACATATTATCATCTCCTTACTTGTAAATGTCCCCTCGTGATCCGATATCCTTAATCATTAAGACTTCTTCGTCATTAAGATTAGTATACTCATATAATACCCGATATTTTCCTATTCGCAAACGAAAAGCAGGAGGATTTACGCCCTGCATCTGCTTAATATCACCCTTTGTGTACTTCAAGCAGCCCTTCTATTCCTGTTTTAATTCTCTGCTTTATAGATTTATCAAAACTATTGATCGCTTTGACTGCAACTCTGGAATATACAATTCGCAAGCTCTTCTCTCCCTTCATTCATATGCATAATATAACATTTTACCAACTTATTCCATTAATTTCAATCCTTCCTTAATCTATGAGCAATGCAGAAAAGATCTCACGTTCTGTTGCAGGAATGGGCCGCCTTGGGGTCGTACCCAATGTCATCAAGCTATCCTTACATAAAATATAGGTTGTTCATTTCCCGTCGAAATGAGCAATAAAATATATAATATAACTCGAAAAATACCATAAATCACTCCAAAAGCCTCATGTCCTTCTGGTTGAACGTGAGGCTAGACTAATTGGCTACATTTCGAATATATGATATATGTCTCAAACGTACACAGACACGGTTTTCTTGATCTATATTTCTCCTTGAGTTTTGTTGGGCCTACTTCATGGTTTGAACGAAATAAAGTCAGTAGTTTTTCCGTCAATGACCACCTGTGCTGTGATCGAACGGCCGGGGTAACTAGTCTTCAATTGAGTTAAAAATTCATTGGCTAAATTATGAGCGTAGTCTTTGGTAACTCCGCTTTTAAAGGTAATATCCCCGTAGACTATCCCATTTTGCTCATAGATCTGGGTGCCTAAGACATCCTTTTGAGCCATGATTTGTTTGGATACTTCAGTATTTGCAGTCACAAGAGGAGTCCCTGCCGGGACTGGTGTCAGATGCACTGCATTTGGAGCTTGTGTTGCTGCCGCATTTTGTTGAGTGTTACTTGACGGAGTCTGTTTTGTTCCACATCCTCCTAGGACTATACTGATTATTAATATGATCAATCCCATTAATAATCTTCTACTTCTAAACAAGTACCCACGTCCTCTCATGCAAATGATTAGTCTGAACTCGAAGTAAGGCTTCGTCGTGGGTATTATACCATTAATTTTGGCATCTTCAAAATCGATAACTTAATCTGTAATAGTTACTCTGACATCAGACTTATTCAATGTATATAAATCATAAAAAGAGATAATTGGATGAGATATGAACCACTTGCCATCTCCGGAATAAGTAACTTCACCCTGCGCTAATCGAATGGCCGGTAAGGTTGTATAGTAATCTTGATATAAAACGTTCCCCAAAAAGCTAGCACCGGGATAATTTGTGGCAATATCGTTACTTAAACTTGCAAAATAAAGCATAATCTCACCTTGATGATTTGTAGTCAAGAAATCCATCCAAGTTCCAAAATCTTGACTAACGATCATTCCATGAACGCTTACCTTACTCAAACCTGTTTTATAATCATTGACCTTCCAAGTAAAGCGAACGGATTTTCCAGCAATAGTCAAGACATTATAATGACTATTTAAGAACGTTGCAAATTCGTCATCGGTCTTTATTTCTGTTTCTTTACTAGTGGGACCTCCATGGGGTAGTTGTGCTAAGGTTAGATCTATATCCTGAGTTAACGTCAGCTTTAACAGATTAATGGGAATTGCAAAGTTCAAATTTTGTCCGTCAGTCAGACCTGCAGAAGTAATTCCAATCACTTCTGCCTGTTCATTCACTAACACTCCACCACTTGACCCCAAAGAGAGTGGTGCCGAAATTTGAATATAAGTGGCTCCATTGACTATTCTTGATTTGGAACTAATTAAACCATCACTCATCGTGTCATTCAAACCTAAAGGATTACCGATTGTGTAGATTTTATCTCCAGTACCAATCTTGTCGGAATCTCCGAGACTAACCGGCTGTAAGCCAGAAGCATTGATTTTAATCAGCGCCATATCTTGCGCAGAATCATAGGCAAAAACCTTTGAGACGTCATAGGTTTTCCCATCGTAGGTTTTGACCTTTGCCGAATATGCTCCTTTAATGACATGATAGTTTGTCGCAATTTTACCCGTTGAGTCAATAATAAATCCGCTGCCACTTGCTATTGGTATACCATTAGAATCACTAACTTCGATATAAACAACTGAAGGACTCACTATCTTCGCAATTTCACTTGGCTTGTAAATAATACCTGGCGTTATGTCCTCTGTAGATGGATTTGTATATCTCTGGACTATAGTTGAAGGCATTACTGCTTCACCGCCAAGAATAATAAGTTGCTTCGTTAAGATATTCTTAGTGTTGAGATAACTAGCAGTAGTATTATTAAAGATATTATCGACTAATACGATAGGAGCATTCTTACTTGAGGCATAAGCACTTCCTGCAAGGGCATCTGCAAAACCATTTCCAGTCGCCAGAAAGGTATTACTAAAATCAAACTTAGTATCAAATCGATTTAACACGGCGATATTTCTAGTGTATTTATCATTTCCTGTTATTCTTTCAACGTTAGGGAATTGGTTAGATACTGACTCAGCGATTTGCTCAAAGTTTCCTATTAAGTAGGTATGGGTTATAGTGTTTGAACTTAAATAATTCTTAATACTTTCGGTCAAATAATCCCTAGGAACTAATATAATAGGTGATTTATTAAGGGCGGATATTGAAGAGATTGACAAAGCGTCTGCATAATCGTCACCCGTGACCACTTTAATTTCTTGCACAGCCCCTATCGTTTTTGCTATTTCTATGGCTGTATCGTATTTATTGTTGCCCGCTAAGCGAGTCACATTAATCCCGATATCTTTAAGTTGGTTTTCGACGGTTGATGAAACTACCACAGTTCCACCTACGATGTAAACATTTTTCACTTTAAGATCTTGTAAAGTTTGTTTTGTAGTAAGTGTCAAACTCTGTGCTTCTGTTAGTAATATAGGTGCGTTAAACTTTCGGGCTAATGGAGCAGCCGCCAAGGCATCGGGGAAATTTTCCCCATAGGCTAGAATAGCATAATCAGATTGTGACCAACCTTCTTTTGCAATAGCAGAAGACGTATCATATTGAGTATAGCCAGCAATTCGATGAACCAAAGGCGAAGCGCTAGTATTGCTAACAAAGATTATCTGGAAAGTGAATACAGAAATTATTACTGCGAGTATACTATACCATTTATATTCCTTGAGTTTCTTTCTGAAAAGATACATATATACCATCTGACAACTCTCCCTATTCACACTTTTGTTATCTATCTCTTTCTACGCTTCAATTGTATATCCTCCTTATAGCTACTGATAAACTTTATAAATTTTAGGGTACTGGGGGTACGACCCCCACACATTTATGAACTTCGATTCAATTTTAACACTTCATAATCCGTACATCGGCACCTTGATTGCCCGTAATAACCACAAGGACAGGGATTCATTGCTGATACAAGCATGAAATTAGCTGGAAAAGTGCCCGTGCTCTTTACACGTGAAACCGTCACAACCTTATCTTCCATCGGCCAAAGCAAAAGAGTTTACAACAGTCGCCATTATTTATCCTCCTCGACTACATCCGCTTATTCTAAGTTTAGGATCAGAGAAATAGCACAAGGTCTTAGCCGTATCTACCGGAGAAGGGGAAGTACCCTCTATATATGCTCTGTAACTACTCCACTGGTAGTCTCGTGGATTCAGGACGATACCCGCTTTGACAGGATTAAGGTGTATATAGCGATTGAGCGCCAAGAAATATTGGTCATCCTCGATCACCTCGGCCAAAAACGGCCTTGCATCAGCTGCCCTACGAAGCGGTACTTCTTATTAAAAAAAATTTCATGATTTTTCCAGGTTCAGTCGTGATCGTCTCAAGCTGAAAATGCACATGATTGCTCATCAGACAGTAGGCATGTAGTATAAACGGATGTTTATCTTTAACCTGTGCTAACATGCTCAGGTATACTTGCCGGTCTTCATCATCTCGAAAGATCGCCAACCGATGGTTGCCCCCTACTCATAATATGATAACCAGCTATCCTCAATTTTCTTGCCATCTCTACTCCTCCCTTACAATTCCCTATTATTTATTTATTCGCCATCTTATTCCAACTTCCTATTCGCTTTCCTTTGGAAATGTTATTTTATACCTATATTTTAACACTTAAAAAAGAGCCTTCGTCTAATTATGACGAAAGACTCTTTCGCTTTATTATCAGAATAGTTCCCTCTTGTGTGGGGGGCAGACCCCGGGGGAAGGAGCCGCTGGGCGACTTACCCCGTTAGGTGAGAAGCGACAACAAGGGGGAGGAATAAATTAATACGCTTTATATCCTGTCCCCGCGCCAAGTGATACAGAATTAACTGGTTTAAACTAACATTCTCTCTTTCGGCCTGTTTGGCTCGATCAATGATAAAAGCAGTCGGCAGAAGCTGACTGCTTTTATCATTGATCTTGTTTATACGTATTTTAAGTACGTATTTTGTTTTTGTCCAGCTCCCCGTTCGCTAATTGGGGACTCAAACCCTTCTGCTCCAACATATAATTAATACTAATCCCCAGCCCTAAAAGTACCCAAAATACTGGCGCCACTGAAACGACACTATCGTTAAAAAAGGCTGCCCCCAGATAACCGCAAACGGCCACAAAGATAGCTACTCCTGCCCTAGAAACAAAATCACTATAATCATTCCTAATATAAAGCTTGGCACTTCTTACAAAATAAGCAATGAATAATGATAAAAGCGCCAAGAGAGAGATAATCCCAGTGTTTAGCCCAACTTGCAAATATAAATCATGAGGTTTATCTACCACCTGCCACATATCACCACTATAAGCATAGAATTTCCCCATAAAATCATTCTGTGGGAAATAAATAGCAAATGTATCCGGTCCGTACCCTACAAATAAAGTATGTTTCAGTAAAGGAATTGATCTGGACCAGATGTATCCCCGTGACGATCCCAACAATTCTTTCCCTTCAAATCCCCACTTTTCTATCGGTTGAATATTAACCACTTTACCTTTGCCATTTAGAAGAGCGACTTGATTATTAACTAGACTAAAGTTCAATTTAAGAATACCCTTCTCTAATTGGAGAGCTTTCATGTTATTGGGCTTGCCTGATGTTATCTTATAGTCCTTGTACCGATCATCCTGCAAATCAACCTTGCCAGTGCTTTGCTCAAATTTCATGCCGATCGGCTGATCCGCTTTGTCCTTGAACGTGATTTGATCACCGTTTACTTCAAACGTTAGTGTCTCGGTGGGCGTCACTAACGTCGCCTGGTTCCCTTTAATATCTAGCCCTTGCAGGAGGATATTATCTTTGGCATCATCGTGCCCTGTGCTTTGAGTAATATCGACCGCGTTGTTAAGCAAGGAACCTATCCTAGAGCCCAGATAACCGTTGGACATGTAATTAAGCCCGAACACTACAAGACCTATGATCACAAATCCGCTTAGAAAATACTTCCAGTCCCTAAGTATCACTTTGTTTATCATAATCATTAAAATTACAATTGCGATAGAGCCACCGAACATACCAGCGCGTGAAGTAGAACCAAGCCAATTAACCGCCATTAACAGAGCGAGCAAAGCGAAGAGCCCTTTAAGCCATCCTTTTTTTGTCAGGACAAAGAGGGTAAACGTTAAGGGGAAAAGCATGGCCATATAACTACCAACATAGTTGAGATGATAAAGGGTAGAGTATATAACAGTCTTACCAAATTGAAACTGCAATTTATCGGCCATTTGTTTAAAAGCCGCAGGCAAAATCAGGCTTTTACCAAAAACTGATTTAAAAAGATCATAGCCTATGTATTGAAACACACCAATAAGACCAATAATAATGGCTCCTGTGAACAAAGCCCCTAAGAGAACTTTGATATGCTCTTCCTTATTGACCAGATTAATGGTGACAAATAGAATTACCATATAGGCTAAAAGTACATACATTCCTTCATATCGATCGGGGAAACCCATTAGTGAGATATCCGTATACTGAGAAAACTCTGTAGAAAGAATCACAAAGAAAGCATACACTGCGATTGGTATGTAATAGTAGCTACCCCTTATTCTTTCAAATCCATAAAACATGACGATTAATGCCAAAACCCCGACTGCCAATATACTGCTAATTAAAATCCAAACCATCTTATAATACGAGAAAAAGTCCAAATTTTCTTTCTGACCGTTCCAAAAGTCAAAGGATGCGCCAGTTAAAGGTACCACTTTGAGATACACTATCAAGGGCACTACCGTTAGAAGAAACATCAGCGGCAACAATAAATACCAATTATAATTTATAACACTATTTTTCTTCGCCATGAATCTTTCACCTCCTAAAAACATGTAGTACATACAATAGTAACAAAACAATATGTGATATTATAGCATTTTTAGAGGAAAATTAGTATCAATTTTGGCCTTGCCCACTCCTTCTTCGCCTTTCACTAATTGACGAAAATGCCCCGTGCCCTATACTCGAAAACGAGGCGGTTGATAACTTCCTCTCTAATTTAAAGCCAAGTCATATTGTCCATGTAATCTCCCCCCGGAATCGGAGTGAGTTTGCTTCTCAGCGGTTCTGCGATGTCCCTCAGTCTTTGATCATCGATCTTCAAAATGTCCACGGTATCTAATTTGATCTTGTCCGCCAATTCTTTGACCGTCAGGTGCTGGATTATCCGAAGTTCTTTTACGGTTTTTTTATCCTGAAGCCAATCCCCAAAAAAACACGGTAATTCCCGCTTAATTCGCTAGGAAATCCTTTATTCCTTCCTGCGATGGCCTTAGACCATTTAATCCACTGCGCCTAATCTCTCCATGTTCACGTACGGAGTAAGCACTTCTCACAATAAAATACTTGCTCGATAGAGAGTACAAACTCTTCTCCAGCGCGTTTCGAATGGCCATAGCTACACTGTGGATTGGTTCGATCGGACTCAGAATAGGGAGTGCTCTTTTGTCCGTGATGACGTTCAATACAGAACACCAATCGGTATCCAGCTGGCCTTGAGCTCCGGTGACTAACACTTTCATCTGTCTCCCCCACAGTCGTTTAAACTTATCTGCTGGTCAATGATCTCTGTAAATTTTGCCCATATCCATAAGTACACTTCAGCTTGAATTTAAAAATGTTTCAGCATCCAACTCCTGAATACTTGAACATCTCTTTAATCTCAGTATTTTTCGAAAAGACATTACGCAAATCAAAGAAATAGTCATTTTTCATAACAGACTTAACTTTATCGAGATAGGCACCTCTGAACTGATGCCATTCTGTCATAAGAATAATGGCATCAGCCCCCTCCGCGGCTTCATATTCGTTTTTACAATACGTGATGAAGTCCTCTGTATCTTTCAATCTCCATTGTGCCTCCTTCATGCCTTCGGGGCAATAAGCTCGAACTTTTGCACCGGCATTAATAAGGGCACGGATAATGTCTATAGAAGGCGCATCGCGCACATCATCGGTTTCTGGTTTAAACGATAAGCCCCATATTGCAAAGGTGGCGTTTTCAATGGGAAACTCTTGCGAAACCGTGTTGATAATTCTTTCACTCATTTTCTGCTTCTGCTTGTTATTAGCCTTGATGGCAGCTTCAATGACCAGCATTTGCTCATCATATTTATGGGCAATATCTGCGATTGCCTTGGTATCCTTGGGAAAACAGGAACCTCCGTAACCAGGACCGGCATGTAAAAACTTTGAGGAAATTCTACCGTCCATTCCCATGCCCCGGGCAATCTCCTGAATATTAGCACCGACCTTATCCGCCAGCAGCGCCATCTCATTGATAAAGGAAATTTTCACTGCCAGAAAAGCATTGGAAGCGTATTTAATCATTTCCGCGGTCTCAAGGTTGGTGATCAGAAAGGGTGTCTGATTGATATAGAGCACATCATATACTTTTTTCATAATCTCAACTGCTTTTTTACTCTCAGTCCCGATGACAACTCTATCTGGCGTCAGGCAGTCGCGAACCGCTTTGCCCTCACGGAGAAACTCAGGATTGGATACGATGTCAAACTCAATGCTGACGCCCCGTTTATCAAGCTCTTCCTGAACAATATCCCGCACTATTTTTCCGGTGCCGACTGGAACGGTTGACTTGTCCACAATGACCTTATAATCGTTCAAGTATTCCCCAATGTTTTTAGCGACAGCCTGAACATATTGCAAGTCAGCGCTTCCGTCATCCTGGGGCGGCGTCCCAACCGCTATGAAAATAACATTGCTTTGTTCAACCGTTTCCTGTATGTTCATTGAGAAGTGTAGCCTACCAGAAGCGACGTTTTTGTCGAGCAGTTCTTTGAGCCCCGGCTCATAGATTGGCAGGATACCCTTTTTCAGCTTTTCGATCTTTTCCGATACTACATCCATGCAGATAACATTCATCCCGAATTCCGCCATTATAACGCCCTGCACCAGGCCAACATAGCCTGTGCCGATTACACCAATATTGCGCATAACGTCTCTGCTCTCCTTCTGAAATTCCTGTCTATTTAGATTCTTACACCCAATTTACCATTTTTTTAATGCCATCTATGCTTGCAACCTTTGGCTCCCAGCCAATTCTATTCTTTATTTTGCAATGACTGCCACAAAAAGCTATTGATTGCTTGATCCAGCAGGAATTTCTATACACTTAACTTAATATTTAATAGATTGTCCAGAATATCGAACAGCCCTAACAGCGATAATGATCAACCTTCTATATCCTATATCACTCCTTTCTCCTGAGAAGAATAGTTCCAAGAAAAAACATTAAATCTCCTATCACGGTTATCACTCGCCCTAACGCCACAGCCAGCAACAAATCCGCTTCAACAACTACACCCTTCAACAAAAATAACAGAACTAATTCCCGCACACCCACTCCGGCAGGCGCGCCAGGTGTAATCAGTCCAGCGAGCCAAGCAATAACAAAAGCACCGACTAATCCGATCACCATTTTAATAGTCAAGAAACCTGGTGAAATCATTACAAGCACTCCGATAAATATTAAGCCAGACATTACTAAGAATAACACCTGCCAGCCCAGCGCCAATGCCAATGAGAAATCAAGCCAGCGTCTAATCGCCAGACCCACGGCGAGTAGTATAATTACAAATAACATCAAGGCTACAAAAATGGGGAAGCTCTGCCACCACAGTGGCAGAGCCAATAGCCCAAACAAAGTGCCTGCGAATGCGATCAGCCCTAATTCCCATACGGAGGATTTAGCCAATGCCCAGCCAGGTACCTCAGCCGCCATACCTAACGCTTGTCGGCCAGCTAAATGAAAAATATTACCCGGAACATACTTAGCCAGTTGTGACACACCATATATATGAGTAGCCTGCAAAAAGCCAAGCGGCGTTCTTAAGAACACCAGAATTTGCTGCCAAGCCAAAACGAGCGCAACATTCATAATTGCGTATATAGTAGCAAGAACTGAAAATACTAACCAATCAGCAGACTGTATCCGCGACAGGTCAAGCTTGTCTATATTACCAGCAAGCCGTATCACAACAAAAACCACACCAATGAGTGAAAGCGCCCCACCAACCCATGATGAAACCAATTTTAATTTATTAAGGACTCCTCCGCGATCCATCATAATATACTATCACCATCCATCAGTTGAACAATTCGCAAAACCTTGTTTGAATTAGAGTTGTCCTGATAATATTAGTCTCTAGACTTTCGCCCAGCCGACTTATGGAAAAGCACTAAAATAGAACTGGATTATCAGCCTAGTCTATGAGACCAGATTCCAATACTACAAGTGTCTTATACGGCACAATACCATCGTCCAAGGTAGTGGGCTCTTTACTTCTAAAACATCGAAATACCGATTCACGAGTCGTAAAAAGCTTTTTTTCGACCAGTGCTGAATATGCCCAGGAGTATTTCCTAAATCGGGTATGTATTTCCCTCGTGCAAGATTGAGAATACGCCATAGCGGTTCCCGCGGTACACTTAAAATTATATGGTTC
>NZ_JYNH01000019.1 GCF_000960765.1 Desulfosporosinus sp. I2
ATATCCAACTTTTTCAAGATAGCCCTCCCAACTACCAGGAGCAAAGCAGTAGTCTTCTAACCATTTCTCAAAACCATCTCTCGTTTTAAAGGCCGCTAATTGTTGGGTATGAAAGGGCATGTCATAAGCATAGGCATAGGGAAAATTCCAAGGATGAGAGGCAAATGGCACTTCGACAACTGCATCCACTGCATATTCCGGAATGATCGTTAAATTGGGATGGCGTTGTATTTCCTCAGTACTTACAATTTCCTCGCAAGTAACGATAGTGTGTTTAGCAGCCCGAGCAAGATTTTCAGCATTCGAAGAAAATCCGAACATTTGAGCATTGCCTCGTTTATCAGCACGAGAGACGTGAACAATGGCTACATCAGGATTAACCGCTGGGATCAAGGCTACTTTTTCTCCGTTATAAGGGTCTTCTTCAACCTTTATCTTGTCGTTATACTTTAAAAGGTCTGATCCCATTAAGGATTTGGTCGGAATATAAGGCACATTGATAGCACCTGCTAAAAACCGTAGACCAATCGTATAATTCGAGTACTCTACCAGTTCAATTTCGTGGGGAATCTTTTGTTCAATCGCTCTACGAAAGTTATACCCTAATCCGGCAACTGCATAAGAACACCAGGCTAGTTCGGCCTTCTTGATCGCTCCGGCTCCGATTAACATATCTCCGCTTTCACAAGGGCTGTCTCCCACAAAGGTCAGATTTTTAATTCCTTGCCTGATTATTTCGTAGGTCTGAGCAACACACTGAGCTCCTCCCATACCACTAAATGAAATCATACTTCCATCGGGAACATAGGTTTTAATAGCATCGGTAAGCGTCATCCGTTTATCCGCTTTCTTTTTGTCCTTAGGGTTGAAATTAATCAACCATACCGCCTCCTTTTCTCTGATCTTTCTTAGAATTTGAATGGGTAATTCCGATAACGAATACTGAATTCGTTCCACAAAATTACCAGACACGTTAATCACGGGACCCTCGAATTGAGGACGAGTAGCACAATCCGATGTGCAACCACAAAAAATCAGAAGGATATCTTTTTGTTGCTCCTGCCAAGATACAAACTCCAAATCAGGTCCCAGTTTCTTGAGAGTCTCAATGACCTCTGGTCCTTCGATCAGTGGATTACAATGTCCGCAAAATTTAACACCGACTATAGTTTTCATAACATTTACAAGCTATATCCACCCGATAGGAGCCCGCCAGAATCGGTACTCCTTCATAAGAACAAGCTAGTAACCTATTTAATCCCCTCCTCATCCCTACACTACTTGTTTGGTTCTTATGAAATACTTTAGGAGCAAGAAGCATGCCACACCCTTGAAAGGCAGTTAGTCATCAAAAATCTCCCTATTCAGTACGTTTAAGGTCCCCGACCTGTCCTACTGAATTAAGCATTTATGGTGCGAAATGCTACAGTGTTGTCATTCGCTACGCTACATGCTATTTTGTATTTTCATCGCCTTTGGGTTTAATACCGGCAAGATTCATTGCACAGCGCTTCTTATGGTCTAAATTAGATAGCTTTGAGTACATTACTTTTTGCGCTTGGGGAGACCCAGCACCATGCATACTTTCGATCAATGCCGTGCCACCCGTCATATTTTCAAGTAGTCTGGCCATACGCATTCGATCTTCAGTCGGAACAGAGGCAACACCTTTAAAATATTTTTCCACATACATACCAATTTCAGGATTTTTTAGATCGGATTCTGATGGGAGTGTAGCAGTCAATCCTCCCCCAATATCTTGGGCAATTCGGTCAATATCATAAATGAGCCGAGTTACATTATGCTTGCCGACATTTGCCAGAAGCGGATCTACAAAATAGGACCCCGAAGCAGTTTGTTTCCCCTCAGCGGAACAAGCGATGGAACAAGCATAGAGGGTTTCTGCCAAGTGAATCATTTCGTTGATTTTATCTTTAATATGAGCAGCCTTCGCATAACCACTATAATCTGCCATAACAGCCGCAGCGCCGATCACGATATCGGAAACGCCGCCCTTACAGCCACCATAGTTTTGTCGGTGATAGCTGGCAAACCGTTCTACCAGCATGCCAGCAAAATCAGTTTCCCCACACATAAAGACCTTTTCCCAGGGCACAAAAACATTTTCCAAAACGGTAAGACATTCGCCGCCGACAATACCGAACTGAGCATTCCCTTGGTCTATTTCCCCTTCACATTTACGGTCATCGTTCGTCTGTCGCCCAAAGATGTGTAGGACTCCAGGAGCGTCAACTGGTATTGCACAGGATACGGCATAATCTTTATCTTCAGCGATCATGCCCATAGTAGGCATAATTAACATCTCATGTGAGTTTACCATGCCCGTCATATGGGCCTTTGCTCCCCTGACCACGATTCCTTGGTCATTTTTCTCCACAACATGTACAAACATATCAGGGTCCGCTTGCTGTCCAGGTCGCAGACTTCGGTCACCCTTGGGGTCAGTCATAGCTCCCGCAACCATGATATCGTTATCCTGCATGTATTGGATATAGCTTTTCATGCGTTCATGATAATTAGTGCCAAGTTTCAAATCCATTTCAAAAGTTGTAGAATATAAAGCGTTTATGGCATCAAACCCTACACATCGCTGGTAACATGTGCCTGTTTTTTGCGAGATCATTCGTAACATTTTTACTTTCTTGATTAAGTCTTCCTTGCTTTGATGAATATGAGTAAAGCGATTAATCTTCTTACCAGTAAGATGTGAAGTGGCGGTCACCAGGTCTTCTGTAGTTGGGTCATGAGCAAGCTCAAAGGTCATCGCTGCTGAGTTCACATGTCCACGAATAAAAGGATGGTCTATTACCTCTTCACTCTTCAAGAGTTGACCTTTAACATAAACCTTGATATTGCGTTTCCGCAAACTTTCGATATACTCTTTGCCTGTTTTCATAATCATTTCCCCTTTAAATGTTAGTTCTTGCAGATGAAATTCATTAAGTGCAAAACCTATGCCACAATCAAGAATTGCAGCACACTCCATAAAGTCCTGTATTCAGAGTGTTTTTACAGCCTAAGAACGACTTCTTCTATTTAATTAATTGCAGCGAATTGCTACAGTGTAGTCATTCGCTACGCTACGAATATTAAGTCATCAAAGAAAAATAGGTCCTCCCTTTCTGGAAAGACCTATGTTCTACAAAACTTCCATTACCTATATTTAATTGAAGATGTTCTGTTAAAAGAGCATCATTGTTGATTCAAGTCATATTTATCTAATTTTCGATAAAGTGTCGTTCGGGCAACACCAAGTTTATTAGCGATTCTAGTAATGTTGCCAGAATGTTCAGTCATTAAGTTGGAAATCAATTCTTTTTCCAGTTCTTCAAAAGAATTATGCGGAACAGGATTCTTTACATTTTGAGAAGTCGTAAATTCAGAGGGAAGAAAGTTTACTGACAACTTTGAACTTTGCGCAATATTCATGGACCTCTCTAGGATGTTATACAATTCTCGAATATTTCCCGGCCATTCATAAGCATTAAAACACTGTTGTACTTCATCTTCGATTCCATTAACATCTTTTTCTAATTGATGATTCATCTTTTTGATAAAATGTTCACATAAAAGAGGAATATCATCTTTATGCTCACGTAAAGGTAAAAGCTTAATCGAAATCACATTTAATCTATAATATAGATCTCTTCTGAAATTCCCTCGATCGACTTCCTTAATTAAATCCCTATTTGTTGCTGCAATTATTCGTACATTAACAGGGATTGAATCTTGTCCTCCAATTCTCATAATTGATTTGTTTTCGATGACTCTTAATAGAATAGTCTGTAGCTCAAGAGGCATTTCACCAATCTCATCTAAAAATATCGTTCCGCCCTCTGCCATTTCAAATTTACCCGGGTTGCCACCACGTTTTGCACCCGTAAAAGCTCCGTCTACATAGCCAAAGAGTTCACTGCTAATTAGTTCTCGAGGTATCGCACCACAATTTATGGCCACGAAGGGTCCATTTGAATTATGACTAGCATTATGAATGGCCTGAGCAAAAACATCTTTCCCTGTGCCGCTTTCACCTAATAGTAAGATATTTGAATGACTCCGAGCAGCATTTTCGGCTAACCTTACAGTCTTAAGAAACATTTCGTTTCTTCCAAGAATATCTTTAAACGTCAATTTTGCTTCTAATCCTGACATTCTTTGCACCAATTTTCGAGTTCTGTTAATTTCATTAAAGACTAAAACTGCTCCCTTCATTCCACTAGGAAGACCTTCGATTTTCCGTGAAGAAATAATGGCTTTTTTGACTTTCCCGTTACTAATAATATCTACTTCACGATCCGTAAGACCTGATAAGTCTTTCTTGTTCTCTATTAAAAAGGATGATTTAAGATGGTCTCTAAAATTTCTACCGATGATTTCGTCCTTGCTGCCTTCAAGCATTTTAATAGCACAGCTGTTTATATGAGTAATTATTCCAGCTTCATTAACTGCCATCATTCCTTCGGAGACTGACTCAACTATAGCATTCAGATAGCTGTTAGCTAAATTGTATTTTTCCCAAGCATACTTAGTCTCTAACTGCTTTTCAATCCCGTGTACCGAAGCAACTACCATACCTAGTGTATGAGAATGAGCCTTTTCAAAATCACCCGTCATATCCAAGATTCCCATAATATTTCCTTCTGTGTCATGAATCGGAGCCGCAGAACAAGTGGAATTGTGGGAACAGATACAAAAATGTTCATAACTAATGACCTGAACAGGCTGATTAAGTTTTAGAGCAAGGCCAATAGCATTTGTCCCTGCACTTTCTTCGCTCCAATCAGCTCCAATAATGAAGTTACCTTTAGAAATTGAACGAACAACTTCTTGATCACCAATAATTTTAAGAATAATACCTTTATTATCAATTAGTGTAACAGTAAACCCAGAACCAGCGACAAATTTATAAAGATTCTCCATTACTGGTAGGCTGACATCGATTAAGTCTCTATTCAAACTCTCATTATAGATAATTTCTTTCTCTGATTGAACACGATTAACCTTTTTCTGAAAAGGGCTTATTCCTTTCTTAACACTATTGTGCCAAGAATCAACAATGATTTGGCGAACTTCACTAGTTATCGATTGTCCTTCTACAAAGTTCTTCCACGAATCTTGTATTCTTGGATAAAAACTTTGTTTTTCTAACTTGCTTACTTCATCGTTTATCAAAGTGAATTTCTCCTTTCGAATAAGATTAATAGATCAAATTTAAAAGCCTATTTAGCTTAATTATTTGTATATTATGTACAAATTCGACATTGAACCAAATTTCCCTTCAAGATGGGATAACAAGTATTTGCCAAAGGATACCGGTGCTGTGACAATCCTTTCAATCTTTTTTAATTCCAGATCTTCGGACAGGGTAAACATAAACAGCAATTTAATATTTCCTGAGATACAAGCTGCCTTCCCCTTCAAGGCGATCGAGCTGTTCCAAAGTGTCTTGATTTACGTTATAGACGAAGACCTTGTCCATTATAGCGACTGCCACAAAATAATGTTTCCTTCTCAAGACGATGATTCCGTCATTTAAATTCTGATCTTACCATAAACCTACAAACAATAAGGGGGTGTGCTGAAACTTTGCAGTTTTGGCACCACCCTCTTTGTTTTTCGCGCTAGAGATTAATAAAATGAACGATAAAGAAAATATGGCAGCCCATCACACGCTGAAGGCTGCCATTTTTCTCATATTATGAGCAATGCAGTGTAGTCCCCATTCTAGTTTTACCTTCGTCAATCCTTTGAGTATAAATCGTCGGATACCAAAATTGCCTTTGATATTACCAAAGACACTTTCAACTTCAACGGGCCTCAGACTACGCATTTGTAAACCGTACTCACTCGTTAAGTTAACCCTCGCTTGGGCTTTTAGTTCTTTACCGCGTCTATTGATGTAAATCCGTTTGTTGAATTCAGGTTTATCCGTCTTCTTTATACAACGATCCCGATAGAGGCAATCCTTACAGCTTCTCTTTATAGCGCTTGGTTGATTTCCCCCAGACCCAGCTGTATTTGTTAGCGTTGGCTTCTATTTTAGTTCCATCTAAGAAGTAATTTTCTAATTTGATGTGCCCTTGCTTAATTATAGTTCGACCACTCCACTAAATACTTCAAGGATGATGTCTTTCATTCGCTCACCACGAAAGCTATTGATGGTTCTAAAGTCGGGTACATTGCCATAGCGTACTACACCCATAACATGGCAAATAACACCGTCCACCACTGTATTTTTGCCGACCACGGTAATCTCTTCTATACGAGATAAGCGTTCGTGTAAATATCGAATATTCATAATCTCACTCCTGGTGAATCAAACCTTCACCGTCTTCTTCATTACAAACCCCGGCATAGGCTCCTTCATCTTCCAAACAATGCCAATCGGTGCCGAGCCATAATGACTTTGAAAATCAGGCAATCCGAGACATCATTCTGTTGGTGTTCCTTGTGCTTAATGCTCAGTAAATATATAAATAGCCCAGTAATTCATCGAATTGCCGAGCAATCTTTTCGCCATTTTCATTCGTTTTAATGTCTCATAGAATCCTTCTCTTTTATCAATAAATAATACCAAAACAGTAATTTTATTTTCAACTATTTCATAAATAGCTCTATATTGTGTCCACGCCACTCCCCATGCAACATAATGCCGTGTTCTCTTGGAGAGTCTTCGAGTGCAGTAAGTTGCTCCAATAAATGTTTTCTCATCTTAATGGGGCAACTCGTAAATTCCATTTTTACCCTCGACTTTCCATACTATTCATGGGGCATTATGTTTTCATTAGAGTTATCTGGACTAAAAGCTGAATACGGGCTAGTGTAACTGCTTCTTGACGTTATTGTTTTCCGTCAATCTTGCATGCTACGGCTTGATTACTCGTACCCTCGGAAAGGATATCCGGATACTGTTTCTCATGCCGCCTTAACCAAATATTAGCATATGAACACGTGGCCGTAGTTTTTAACCCGTATTTCATTACAACTGTCTTAACTGCTCTCGATATTGCCTTAATTCGTCTTCATCAAAATCATCAAGAGTGTCTTGCAGCACTTTAAGCATCTTCGGTCTATCCTCAGGGATTTTACCAATTATGGGGGTAGCCATTGACACATGATTAGCCAAGACTTTGGTGTTTGTTTCCAGATGTTCGATGAAGTATTTCATTTCTTGAACTCGTTCGAATTCGGTGGCTTCAACAAATTCACCTTTGAGTTTTTGTTCATATAAGTCGGTACCGGGTATTAGGACCAAGGAAGTTATCCCTATACTTTCTGGCTTAAGTTTATTAAAAAGTTTAACAGTTTCAAAGGCGCTAATTATCCCTTTACCATGACCTGCTAAGCCATTCAAATAAATTGCATGGTACGCAATTCCTGCTTCCTCTAGTCGTTTGCATTGTACGACAGCTTCGTCAGCGGTATTTCCTTTATGAACTTGAGTTAACGTTTCATTATGACCGGTTTCAATCCCGATATACAAGTGATTGATACCCAAAGAACGTAGTACCTTGAGTTCTTCTGTCGTTTTAGCTTTAATATTGGTTATCCGAGCATACATGGAAATAGTTTCACAACACGGCAGGTATTCTTTGATTCTTTTGGCGATTATTTTAAGTTGTTCGAAGCTTAACACAAAGGGGTCACCACCGACAAGGTAGACCCTTTCCGCATTAGGACGCAAGGAGCGAAGCTCTCTGAGATCTTCCTCTATTTGTTCTATAGGCTCAATGCGAAATGGGACATCCTTATACATGCTGCAAAATGTACAGTGGTTATGTGAACATCCGACAGTGACTTGTAATAGTAAGGTTTTGGCTTCACCGGGAGGTCTATAAATAGTACCTGTATAATGCATTTTAAATACTCTCCTTTAAGACGCAATCAACTTCAGAAATTTAAAAGCGAATTGTGGATAAAAAATCGCCCCACACTTCCATAGTGTAGGGGATAGCTTTTTCTGATTCGACAGGCACCGATGCTCCTTGGGCCCCATATGGGGAGCAGACCCTTCCCTCGATCAGTAGTCTCATTCATTTAGCACTTTAACTTCGTCTTCCGTCATACCTGTTGCTTTAGCTACCTTTGAAATCTCCATTCCCATGGCCAAAAGATTCTTCGCAACTTCTTCCTTTCCTTCTGTCCTTCCTTCTACCTGTCCCTTCTGGATTGCTTCCCTCAAGCGGAGTTCTGCTTCTCTGACGGCCGCCTTCTCATCTAAAACTGCCTTGCGTCTCGCAAAGTACGCTTCTCTCACCATTGGATCATCACTTGATTTCTCCCACGCAGCTATGGCCTGGTGCAAAACGGGATCTTGCATTGCAATCTCCTCCAGTGTTTTTTAACACTTCATGGTACCCTGATTAGAGTCGGTCCTTAAGTTCTATAGCCATATTATACCATAGGCATTAAGGCCTTTAAACTAGTAATTAGATTTGTTAACCTCGATTGGTATCAGCCCGTGCATAATTCTGTAATACCCTGCCAGCAACTGTTTCTTTTAACAATATTTGAGGCTTTATGTATGCAGTTCACTTCTGGTATCGCAAGGTAAAACAAGCACCCCAAGTTCTATAAAGAAACCTGGGGCGCTAAATGAATTTTTTGTTAAGTTAACCGATTAACGCTTCGATCTGTATCTTAATTTCTTTAGCTAGGTCCACGAATTTCGGACTTAAATCAAAGAGGCTTTGACCGGTGAGATCGGCCTGCACTGCCATAGCGTCATAGGGTAGATATCCTAAGATCGGAATAAAGTTCATTTCCCGTTGAATCTCTTCGATCTGGCCGGGGTGAACTTTATTGATAACGGCATATACTTGGCTAACTCCAATGTCTTTGGCAAGTTTAGCGACTGCATGCGCTGTCTCAAAACTCCGTTTGCCCGGTTCCACGACGACGATAAAAGCATCCACCCCTCTCGCCGTTCCACGCCCGAAATGTTCCAAACCCGCCTCCATGTCCACTATGACAGTTTCGTTTCGTTCTAAGACCATATGCTCTAACAAACTGCGCAATAAAGTGCTCTCAGGGCAGGCACAACCGGAGCCTCCCAAGGTTACTGAACCCATGCGCAAAAGTTTGATGCCGTTATGCTTAGCCACATACGTGTCGGGAATATCGTCCACGTAGGGATTGATACTAAACATGGCCCCGATTGACCCCGGTTCTGCACCGGTGCGCTCCTTAATTAACTTCGCCTCCTTAGAAATAGGAGTAAGCTTAGCGAGTAACTCTGGAGGAAATCCCAGCGCAGTCCCCAAGTTAGCATCCGGATCAGCGTCCACCGCAAGGACCTGCTGCCCATCTTGGGCATATAAATGGCATAGAAGCGAGGCCAAGGTGGTTTTACCCACCCCACCTTTACCAGAAACAGCGATTTTTAGACTTTTATTTGTCACGCTCATGTCGTTGTTTTCCTTCCTAATATTAGTGACTTATTAATGACTTTTAAAAAAAAATTTTCTATTTTTAAAATTCAAGATCGGGGCTCTGCAACCCTAAAGCTGTTCGCTTCTTAATAATTCGTTGAATTAATAAATGAGCTGCTTTGATGGGGTCTTCCTCATAAATCAACTTGCCCCCGAACAACTCATCCGTCGTTACAGCAAATTCTCCTTTATCACCCGTTAAAGCATTCTCGACAAACGGTGAACCACTGATCGGAGCATTGAGACCGATATGAACGTCGACTCCTTGGGCTATAAAGAACGTGCCAATAGACAAAGCTTTGGGACTCTGAGGTTCTGGGCTCGAGCCAGCAACCGGCAAATCCCGTACCCCGACTCCTACGCGATTGGCTAGGGCCACTAACAAATCATCAATTCGGGAGTTATCGACGCAACTTCCCATATGCCATGCCGGAGGCAACGAAGTGAGCCCATTCGCCTCACCAATTGTTTTCAGCACGTTGGCGAGCTTAGGGCCGCAATACTCGATGCCCTCCGGAGACAGAAGACCGTTTTTACCTAGAGAGTGTGCCGAGCAGCCCGTTGCTACGATCAAAACATTATGTTTTAAAAGTTCTTTGGCTACTTCAGTATTAGCCCAATCTTGCTTTAATCGCGGATTAGTACACCCGACAATGGCCACCACACCTAAGATATCCCCGTCTGTGAGCGCTTGGATAAAGGGTTGGAGAGGATCTTCCCGATTGATCTTCGAAAGTACTTCTATGATTTGTTCCACGGAAAATCCAGCATACGCTTCAACAGTTCCTTCTGGTATGTGTAGCTTAACCATATCGCGTTCGGAATATCGGCCTAAGGCTTTGCGAACAATTTCTTCGCCCATTTGATCAGCCTTAGCCGGAGTAAACTCAACGTGGCTAGATCCCTCGATCTTAATCATAGGCAAGGTGGAAATCAATTCCGTGTGATAACATTCGGCAACTTTTTGCAAGCCCGGCATGATACATTGAGCATCGACAACCATTGCCTCTAACGCCCCAGTCACAATCGCCAATTCTTGGCTAGAAAAATTGGTTGCCACGGAAACCCCTTGCCTCATTAGTAACTCATTGGCACTGCAGCAGATCCCGATGACATTAATTCCTTGGGCACCTAAAGCTTTTGCCTCCCCGTTTAGTTTTCGGCTCCATTCCACTACTTTTTCCGAAACCATCGGAATATGGCCATGCACCGCAATATTCACATAATCCGCTTTGATGACTCCCATATTATATTGAGCCTTGACTAACTTCGGTGTGCCAAACAGAACGTCTGAAAGATCGGTGGAGAGGTGTAGCCCATCATACCCTTCCACAAGAGCCATCGTCATAATTCCGAGGAGGAGGTTGAGTGGATCACTATCACATCCCATGGCAGCCTTATTAATGGCATTGGCAATTTCCAAGTGAGCATTGCGAGGTAGAATGTTTAATTTTTCCCAAGCTTCAACGGACTTGGGATGGGCACGTAAACTTAACCAGTTGGCTACCCCGGTTTGTTTCTGAAAATCTTGCAAAGCTATCAGCGCGACTTCCGCTGCCACTTCGTTTGAACTCTTGCCGTCAACAGTTAAGCCCAAGCCTTGGGCGATTTTCCCTAACTTATCTTTACCTTTAATTTCGTAGGGCGCTTTGCCTTCAGCAACTTCCAAAAGGGTTTGTGCCACTTCGCGGGCGTGTTCGACATGGGGTGTCGCCCCATCGACGATGAGTGTTAGCAAGTTGCGAGCGACGATCTGATCCGCCGTTGCACCGCAGACCCCTCGCTTCGCCCCTTTTTCACCAAAACTAATCCGGCAAGGGCCCATCATGCAACGACGACAACAAACCCCAGCTAAGCCAAACTTACAGCGTGGTTCTTGTTGTATAGCTCGATCAAAGGCTGTCTCTATCCCTTCATCCTTCGCTTTCAAGAGAAGTTCCTGTACTCCCTGATCTATTGTCAGATCTGTTGTCAAAAAGGTCTTGATCATATTATAAATTCCTCCTTAAATTGATCGATTACTTTCATGACTGAACTCAACAGTTCAACTATTCTGATTATAGAAGAATAAAAATAAGAAAACCGTCAGAATGCTGATGGTTTTCTTATTTTTAACAGACAATTCGTTAGTTTTAGTCTTCTTCCATACTCTCTTGCAAGGCTTGAATATCCCTTAGGATAAATGATTTGCGATTCAGTGTCAGGATTTCTGCTTTCTGCCAACCATTGAGGAATGTAGAGACAGTTTGACGGGATGTTCCCACTGCAGAAGCTATTTCATCGAAGGTCAAGCCTAAATTCACTAGGGTACCGTGTTCATTAGTCTGTCCTTTTTCCCTAGCGGCTTGTATCAAAAAATTTGCTAAACGTTTACCGACATCGCGAAAAACGAGATTTTCAATGATTCCTAGAGTGTTTCCCAAGCTTTCACCTAAGACTTTGACCATGCTGATCAAGATCACCGGATCTTGTAGCATAAGGCTTCGAAAGACTTTAATGTCGATGGTCCAGACGATGGTGTCTTCCATCGCATCTGCAAAAGTACCCGAATGGCTACTATAAACATCCCCCGGTTCTAAAAAGGCGACCGTAAACTCTTTACCATTGGGATAACTGAGATAGATTCTAACCTTACCCTTAAGGAGAATTAGTATAAAATCCTCTTGCTTTTCCGGGGTAAAAATACACTCTCTTTTTCGGAATGAACGTTCGTGGGCCGATCGATTTAGGGTAAGTAAATGCTGTTCGCTCAAGGCCTTAAGCAGGGGTATTTTAAGCAATTCATCAAGATCAATTTGAGATAACTTAGGTTTCATCGTTACCCCCCCATTTCATACCCTCAAAGTTAGATAGAGCATATGTTATTGCACAGAGATTGTCAACGACCAATCTTTTTTTGAATTCCTCCATTATGAAATGCTCGGTAGGTATCGAAAACTCTTGCAAGATTATCTACTGAACTGGCCTCACTAAGTATTTTAACAGCCTTACATTGATCATCTGCCGGGTTCCCTTCCCAACATTCCTTCCATGATTGATAAGTTGGTGTCAGACACCTGATCACATGTTCGTTAACTTACTCTCCTAGTTTTTCAGTTTTGGATAAGAATTTTTCGAAAGCTTCATTGATATCAATATTCATGCGTTCCGCCAAAATAATCAGCCACCATATGCATTCGCCAAGCTTATGCTCTAGTTCAGATACGGTTTCCCCACTTGTTGGCCAACGCCCCTGCTGAGCCATTGTCAGACGACCCACTAATCCTGCATCTGTCAAAAAAGCTAACGCATCTTCTTCTACTGTCCATTCTGTTTCATGGTACTTCTTTTCTAACTGGTGGTACAGTTTTCTTATTTGAACGGAACGTTCAACAGCTTCACTAAAGTTCATATTCTTCATCTTCTTCCTATATAAATTTTTTCTAACCGCTGAAATTGAAAGTGTATTTACAATGCTTTTTCGCATTGCTGCTGCGCTTCAACAAGAATATCAACAGCATTTGTAACTTTGGCGGCAAGTTGAAAATACATTTCCTTATAATCTGGCACGCGAAATACACCCCTCTGCACAATTAGTGTTATATAACTAATTATGACACATAATATTCATTAGTGCTATATCACTAACAAAACTTTTTCTTCTTCTGTATGCTTTAATTAGTGATAACTCACTAGGAGGTGTATTCATGGATACGAAACAAGCAGTAGTGTATAGAATTGTTGAACTTTGCAAAGAACGGAATATAACGCCCAATGCTTTGAGCTATCGTGCCGCCGTACCACAATCGACTATAAAAAGCATCCTAAATGATGAGAGCCTGAACCCTGGTATTGTAACCATTAAAAAGTTGTGTGATGGTTTAGAAATCTCACTGTCGGACTTTTTTAATACGGATGTCTTTAGCAATTTAGAACAAGAACTCACATGAATCACCGATATTACGCTGCATCTCCCCGAAATCTTTAACCGTAAATGCTTCAACAAGCAGAGTGACAACCTCATAAAAGCCTGTCCGAGAAACGAATACGTATTCGTTTCTCGGACAGGCTTTGCGTATGTATAAAATCAAAAAAAGCGGGTCGCAAAAAAATAACCTCCGGACAAGCAAAAGCATAGCCTATACGGACAAGCCGAAATTCAAGCGGCGCATGCCGTCACAACAAGCAGAGTACTAAGGTTGACTTTCACGACCGTCGCATGTTAATGAAGCAAACGAATATCTTCTTTCAACAAACCAGTTATTTCAGCTATTTCATCAATACTCATGCCTTTAAGCAGTAGCTTCTTGGCAGTTGCCTTTTTTTCCTCAACGCGGCCCTCGTCTTTTGCTTCTTCTTCCAACGCTCGTAAAACTTTGCTCATTCTTAACACCTCCAATATCTTTCGTGTATATTCTCGATCAATAAAGTTATCAGAGATAGCAATCACACAACCATTCAGAAATATCTTTTGATTTTCATCAAGGATCAAGCCAGCCAATTATGACAGAAGGCCGTTATCATCATATTTATCAAGTATAATAGGAGAAGAAGTATTCATCGTATTTACCGAGGTACTATAGTAGAACAATTCCATTACGCCTTGTAGCATTGCCAGTCTATCATTTACATCAGTAATATTATGTCTTGCAAAATTTTTAACTAAGTAAACTAATTCTCCTATAGTATCCTGCGCAAATAAAAGTTGAATTTTCCTGTCATCAATTAAATCCATTATTTTGGTGCATACATTATTGTCTTCTGAAGAAAACCATGCTTTTATAAAAATATTAGTATCCAACACGGCCTTAAGTTTACTTCTCATATCTCTTTGAACCTAAGGTTTTCCTTATTTCAGAATCACTTAAGCCCTTTTCTTTGATAGCTTTCTTAGCTATATTTCTAATACTATTCATACATCCCAATTTTTTAGGTTCAATAGCTGCTGCATTATTCATACTATCAGCACCTTCTTTAAGATTATCATTATTCAAATTTGAATTCATTATTGTCTTTTAAGGTAAGAATTGGCAAAAACGAGGAAGTTATACTATATGACTTTCCAAAATATTTACCTATCGCAATAGTTTTTGAGCTAATATTTTCATTGCCTTTATTTATTGGGTTATCATTAACACACCCTACCAATAAAAGAAATACTGCTAAGATTCCAAAAATTAATAATAATTGTTTTTTCATTTTCACCTTTACCTTCACCTCTATCGACTGAATAGAAATTATATTTATTTCATAATTTCCTACGAATGCGTCATAGCCTAGAAACGTTAAAAAACAAGCTGTGAAAGATTCTAGCTCAAAACAGTCTGGATTCCACAGAAGCCAAACACTCTGTCCCATTATTTTTAGGCGAATTTACTAACTTTGAAACCTCATATGCCATCATTAGATCTGACGGATATGGTATTAACAAGCTCTTTAGAAAAGAGCTATCTGTAACACCCTGATCCAACCAAACGTGCTCAACTTCTCTCGGGAGAATGACTGGCATGCGATGATGTATGGGGGCCATAAGATCATTGGGGGTAGTTGTGATAATGCTACATGAATTTATAATATCGCCGGTTGGTTGCTTCCACGTGTCCCAAAGACCAGCAAATCCGAATAGTTCTTTGTTCTTTAGAGTTATCCGGTGGGGTCGTTTGCCAGAGCCTTCTTTCTTCCACTCATAAAATCCATCAGCCACTACGAGACAACGCTTTCGTTGAAGGCAATGCTTAAAACTAGGCTTTTCGTCCAAAGTTTCTGCCCTGGCGTTTATCAATTTATTGCCGATCGAAGAATCTTTGGCCCAAAACGGTATTAGACCCCACCTAAACATATCTAAATGATTGGACCCATCATTAATTATGACAGGGACATCTTGAGTCGGGGCTACGTTGTAGCTAGGTTTTAAGCTTATTGGTTCAGTATTAAATCGTTCTCTTATATCCTCAATATCGATAATTGTAAAGCGACCGCACATGCTCTAAACTCCTAACAATTAGTATTAGGGTGCTTTTTTAGAAAGGCCAATTTTATGGCTTTCTTTATACTGTCAGAAAGTATAACTTCGTTGCATACTGCAAGAAGGCTAATACGTGCGAAGACAGTGTCTTCGTCTGTAGCATAAGTGCAACCATCGGTTTCGCCATCGCCAAGGCTCGGTGAAACCGGGTTTTCTTTAGATATTCAGACCGACTTTTATATCCTGTCATTACCGACCCTGGCGAGGCGAACCAGAGATCAAACTAATCAACATTAAGTATACTGCTGTCATTCAAATCCTATCTCCATTAAGGATAAGACCGTCTGATAAATTTTCGGAAGTAATTCGGTTTATTATCTTTAAGACTGTGGCATCTAGACCAGATGTTTCTCTATTTAGTCGTGTAGATGAGATCCAGAAACTAGGTATCCTACTCCGATTCTTCTTCAGATATGAGTGAATAATTTGCGCTTCATCGATATCATTCTGTGTTAATCTGACTATGCCACTATTCTCTGTCATAAATATATCCCTGATTATCTGATTTAGGCTCTGCCTTAATTCAGAAATATCAGCCGTTACTAAATTAATCACTTTTCGATAAAGAATCTTGTTCCCTTTGATTAGGAACAATTTAACAAGCTCAGCATTAATATATTCAACTGCTAAGACATTCCGATTTTTACTTGAGGATTGAACTAATCGCTGCTTTCCAATGACATGTCGAAGTCCTAAAAGATAGGCACTATATTGGGCTGCTTTTTCAAAATTAAGATTTTTAATAGCTGTATCCATCTTTTCAGAAAGTTCCTGAACTGCGATTCTATCATTCCCGTTCAAAAGTTGCCGGATCTCTTCAATATAAACCTTGTATTCATCAGGACTTACCCGCCCAGTACAAACTCCCAAACAAGTACCTAATTGCAAGAACAGACAACCATCAGTCCTCTTAACCAGTCTTGGAGTAGAACATTTTCGTATAGGATAGAACTCCTTCAAATATTGTAATACTGTCTCAACCCGCCCAAGACTGGTAAAAGGACCGAAATACAATGCGTCATCATCTATTTTTTCAGTTACTATCGTAACTTTAGGGTAGTGTTCAGCCATTATTTTAAGATAACAATACTTTTTATCATTCTTCATCTGCTTATTATATCGAGGTTTTATTTCCTTGATCAGGCGACATTCTTCAATAAATGCATCCAATTCCGTATCTGTAACTATATATTTTAATGTATGAATATGGCGTATCATTTCAACGACTTTTGGAGTCCTGTCCTTCTGATTATTAAAATATTGGGACACCCTGTTTTTTAGATTTTTCGCCTTACCAACATAGATAATATTTCCAAGTGAGTCGATCATCATATAAACACCGGGTTTCTCTGGTAGTTGCCTTGGTTCATAATTAATAGTCATTTGCTACTCCATACGCTTTAGTCTTGTGCTAAGAGTATTATATCATACGTTTATTTCGGCTCATCACTTAAAAAGTCCCTGTTACCTAGACTTTACCTCGGCGGGTTCTTGCTTAGGTCGAAATGTAGGCGGTGGGAGGGATTTAGGCTACAGGCTACAATAGATTAGACATCATCGGAAATTCCTCATCGTCCATTGTTCCCCCAGTGCTGAAGCGCACTCCGCTATTCAAAAATGATGATCTAAACACCGAGCCATTCCCATACCTCTGACGTATTGAATCTACTGCCCGGTCAACAGTTCTCTGCTTCTCGTAATCTTTCTCAAAAAGAGCTAACTGATAAAAGTTATTTTGACATAACTCAGAGACCCGAACTCCCAGATGTCGAACAGGTTCACCTTTCCAAAGCTCATCAAACAGCTCACAAGCAATCTCGTGTATTGCGTTTGTACAATCGATCGCAGAGAAGATCTTCCTCTGGTGCGAACAATTATAAAACTCATTAGTTCTTAATGAGACAGATACTAACCTAGCACAATAACCAGCTTGTCTTAACCTAGCGGCAACTGTTTCCGTCAATGACAACAAGACCAAATGTGCGGTCCTTCTATCCTCAACGTCGAAAGCGATAGTAGTTGAGTTTCCAATTCCCTTAATCAGAGGTCGGCGATTTTCTCTCACTGGGTTGCCTTCAATTCCGTTTGCGTAATTCCAGACCAACATACCATGGCTCATTAAAAATAGCTTAATAAGCTTAGGATCATAATTAGCCAGATCGCCAATCGTATTAATGCCTCTACTCCGTAGCTTCTTCGCAGTAGCACGTCCAACCATAAACAACTCTTCAATAGGAAGAACCCACATTTTCTCTGCAATCTCGTCAGGGAAGATTGTGTGAACCTTATCAGGCTTCTTTAGCTCGGATGCCATCTTAGCCAGGATTTTGTTTGTGCTAATACCGATATTAACCGTAAACCCTAGTTCGTTTTTAATTTGATCTTTGATTTTGTAGGCTGCTTCCACCGGATCATTATATAGTCGTTCCATGTTCGAGAAATCCATAAAATACTCATCTATTGAATATTGCTCAATCAAAGGTGAATACTCACGGAGAATATCTCCAAATGCTTTAGAGCATTGCATATATAAAGAGTAGTTGGGGCGGGCAACAATCAAATCAGGACACTTTGCTATAGCAGTGTGGATGGTTTCCCCCGTTTGAATATTAAATTTCTTGGCAGGAATTGATTTCGTTAATACGATTCCATGACGAGTCACAGGATCACCACCAACCACAGATGGTACAGTTCTTAAGTCAAGCGGATCACCATGCTGAAGCCTGTGAACCGCCTCCCATGACAAATACGCAGAATTCACATCGATATGAAATATAATTCGTTGGCCCATATTCTTCATCCTTTTACGTAGAACGTTTGTATTTATTATATGAAAACATATGTTCTGTGTAAAGGGAATGGCTTGACCAAATAATGGCACAGTGTTAGATGCCGCAATGGGCAAGCTAATAAACCACTGCGTAAATACCCAACAGTTCGTGTGATTGTGCGATTACATAGATCTCCAGCACTGGGGCAAAATATCTCCAGGATTTAAATGTAGAGGAGATTAGTAGCTGGTTGTTCAAACATGATCGTCATGCCTAATCACTACCCTTTTCTTCTGGTCTAGTATTTTTCAGCAAAATAACCGGGCTTTCTTCTTTAGAATAATCGTATTCTCCTTGCTGCTGAGCTTCAACAAGAATATCAACAGCATTTGCAACTTTGGCGGCAAGTTGAAAATACATTTCCTTATAATCTGGCACGCGAAATACACCCCTCTGCACAATTAGTGTTAGATAACTAATTATGACACATAAGTTTTGTTAGTGCTATATCACTAACAAAACTTAGTTTTTTCTGTATGCTTTAATTAGTGATAATTCACTAGGAGGTGTATTCATGGATACGAGACAAGCAGTAGTGAATAGAATTGTTGAACTTTGCAAAGAACGGAATATAAGGCCCAATGCTTTGAGCTATCGTGCCGCCGTACCACAATCGACTATAAAAAGCATCCTAAATGATGAGAGCCTGAACCCTGGTATTGTAACCATTAAAAAGTTGTGTGATGGTTTAGAAATCTCACTGTCGGACTTTTTTAATACGGATGCCTTTAGCAATTTAGAACAAGAACTCACATGAATCTACGATATTGCGCTGCTTCTCCCCGAAAACTTTATCTGCCCCATTCTCTTCTGCATAGCTTTGATTAAAAAAACATTCACCATCTTTTTATACGCTGCATGCACATCCGGATCAATCGAAGCGAACTTGGTCATCTCATAAGCCAGTTCCTTGAACGCTTTGTCCAGGTTCTCATATAAAAAAGCGATTTTATTGCCGGCCACCTTGTTATACGCGACAGTAAGAGTATTATTCATCCTTTGGATGCTCTTGTAACCTGTCGTTTCTTTGAGTTTGTCATTCTCCAATTGCTTTTTCTCGACATCCTGCTCAAGTGCCTGATTGGACCTCTGCAGATCACTCGCCTTCGTCTTCAGGTTGTCGCGCTCCTTAGCCAGCTGAGTGGTTTTGCCCTTTTCACCGTCCAGAGCCTTCTGGAGATCGACTTTTTCCTGCAGGGCCCGGTCCCGATCCTGAAAGGCCTGTTCCCGGTCCTGAAGAGCTTGGTCCCGCTCCTTCACCGCCTTCTACAGTTCCCGAACGGACATGTTTTCGATATCCATCTCCGCGATGAACTGCTCCCGTTCTTCTTCCGGGACCGCGAGAAGGATGAGCGCCTGAGAATAGTTCATGTTCGCAGTCGCTGCGTTTGCGCGCCGGCGTTGAGGGCAGCAGGCTGTTTGTCCCCGTACGCATCGTGTGGATTATCACCTCTATCCGTGACCATGAAAGTTTTTTACCTCATAATTCTGGAGGAGTTTGAACTTGGTTATAATTGACGCTTACGTACAAGCTAAACAATAAGTACATTAGTTGATGTCAGGCACCCAATTTCTAATGGTATCACCTTGGATTGCTGGTTCAAATAAAAAGCTTAATTGTTGCAATAGCAGTGATCATTATTACAATAATTCGAAAAAGTTTATCGTCGAGCTTCTTTATAATTGCCACTCCCACCAAAGCACCTATCGTGATGGCGGGTATCATACCAAATGCCAGCAACATGCTTTTGATTGAAATATTATGCCATACGAAGATTTGAAGAGGAACCTTAGCTGAATTTATAATTAAAAAAAACCAAGCAGTGGTACCCAGGAAATCATCTTTCTTAAAATCCGACGCCAGCAGATAAAGGGTAAAAATAGGACCAGCCACGTTACCGATCATCGTAGCAAAACCGACCAGAATTCCGATGAAAGCATAGAACCATAACTTCTTCGGAACATTCAAGCGGTCCCCCTTTATTTCCGTATAAACCAAAATAATTAAACATATTAAAACCATTATGGCTATGAGAATTTTAAATTGAGAATCGTTAATATATTTACCGACGGTTAAGCCCAGTGTAAGTCCAACTACCGTCCAGGGCAAAAGCTTTTTTATATTGCCCCACTCAGTATGCCGATGGTAATACCACACCGCAAACAAATCGCCCACTATCAGCATAGGCAAAATAATTCCCGTTGATTCCTTTCCTCCAAATACATCGGCCAGTATGGGTATGACAAGTATTAACAAACCACTTATCCCCGTTTTTGAGAACCCTATCATCAAAGCCCCAACGAAGAACCAAGACCACTGGAAAATAGTCAAATTGAATGTGTGTAAAAATTCCAAAGCATAACTCCCCACTCCCCTAGGACTAATTGAATTAAGTTAAATAATTAACGACAAACAAGTTAATCAATGATTTGAAAGAAATCAAGACGAAGACTCGCTCGCCTATTATTTAGCTAGTCTTCATCTTGATATTCTATTCCACTACCCTAATCGCTTCCTTATAACAATACTTAACACAAGTTGGATCCCCATTGCAGCCATCACAAATGAGCGGGACCTTTTCCACTGGATCAATAAAGTTGGCATGAAAAGGACATGCTTCAACACAAGCATAACACCCAACACAAATATCATAATCGATGATAATAACTCCAAGTTCATGATTTTGCATACATGCTCCATACGTGCAGGCTTTTACACAAAGAGGATTTTTACAATTCCGACAGACATTGATTATGCTGCTACCATTCAATGAATCATTCTCAACTCGAATTCTTGACCGAGCAGGATTGAATTCGCCGGTATGAGCTGCAGAACAAACGATTTCACAACTTTTGCACCCGGTACAACTCGAAGCATCAAAGGCTATTTTCATGTCCTATCACCTCTAACCTTTGAATATAATGCTACATCCATCCCGAGCCGTTCCAGCGTGTTCTGATCGACATTTCCATCCTCATCCCAACCCCGTAAAGCATAATATTCCGATAGACTCAGTTTAAACTCATCTTTATTGAAGATTTGATCCTTGGCAGGTCCATTCTTTAATTTCTCGTTCAAAATTCTGGGTGGAAGACTATCATCAGCCCTTGTAAACCCTTCTCTCGTGTTGAATAAACGTCCGATGTTCCAAATTCGCTCCCCACAATTCATTAGTTCTTTCCCGGTCATTGGTAGATTTGTTACTCTGGTAAACAACTTCGCAAGCACTTCTAGGGTAGGGCGCCACATATCACAAATCACCAAGGAATCCTTAGCACTATTAAAGTCTTGTATACGTTTGACCACTGCAGCTTTCCCTACAAACGTGAAAGAATCCATCTGTCCAAACGTATCTTCTTCGGCCGCAAAGGCTCTTTGGTGACAAGCCCCACGATCAGAGGTGGCATAGGCTAAAGCTAAACCATTACTTCTTCTAGGATCATACCCAGGAAATTCCAGGCCCTTCACTTCGAGGGAAATGCTTTCCGTTCCCGTCTTAGTAGCGAGTTTTTTAAGACCTAAAGCCAGCTCTGCCCCAATTTCTTCCCTATAGGCTATCTTCTTCACATACTCTAACATTTTTTCTTCTTCGCCAAAGCGGATTCCAAAATCATGAAGTCCTTTCTCCGTAGCCTCCATGGCATACGCAAGAACAGCACCGGTGGACATAGTGTCCAACCCCAAATCGTCACAAATCTTATTATAACGAATGAGCCCATCAATACTAGCAATATCTGTGTTGGATCCCGCTAAAGCAATCGTTTCATACTCTGGTCCCTCGACCATCGTTCCATCATCCGCTTGGGTAAGACGGCCGCACCCCAAAGGGCATGTAGTACAAGCCCTGGTTTTCTTCTGCTTCTTTTTTACGGCGTCGCTATTGATATGTGCCGCCTTATCATATTGTCCTTCTTGGAAGTTCCTAGTGGGCAGAAAACCTACTTCTTGCGATAAGTCAACAATCATCGGAGTTCCATCCGTATCCACCCAAAGGTTGGGTTCTGTTAGAACGTCATTATCGCGGATATCCCGGATATATTCTAAGAATTCCGGCATATTGTCGACCTTATTTCCAGTAGTTCCTTTAATGGCAATGGCTTTGAGATTTTTACTCCCCATGACGGCTCCAGCTCCGCCGCGACCTGCCTGATGGTATGCATCCACAGTAATACAGGCATAGGGGACAAGGTTTTCGCCCCCAGGTCCTATCGTCAGTGTTTTAGCATTAGCAGTCCAAGTTTTCTTACGAATAATATTTTCCGTTTCATGAATTCCTTTGCCCCATAATTGAGACGCGTTTTCAAACGTTACGCGTTTATCCGTAACATATAAAAAGACAGGGTTAGAAGCTTTACCCATGACGATGATACCGTCATACCCTGCATATTTTAACTCTGCCGCGACTCCTCCCCCAACTAAGCTAACCAAAATGGTCCCCGTAGCTGGAGATTTCGTCATAACCGCCATTCTAGACGAGGTTGGGATAATGGTTCCAGCAAAGGGTCCAGCCATAAATATTATTTCATTATCCGGTCCGAGAGGATCCGTATGGGGGGCCAGATCCTCAAGAAGATACCTATACCCCATCCCTTTTCCGCCAAGGTATTTGATATACCATTCTTCAGGAGGTATTTCCACCGTCACTTTGCGCAGTGTTAAATCTACTCGTAAAACCTTACCTGTAAAGCCGTTCATACGTTACCCTCCCGAACTTATGATTTAAGGACAAACTAAATAAAAACTACTAAAGGGTCGATCTGATACATTATATGATCGATGCAAAATCCCTTTAGGGATTTTTATCAATTCCCCAGTTTGAACTTCGATTTCTTCGTTATCAATGACAAAAATTCCCTTGCCCTCAAACAAATAACAATATTCATCACCGTCATTATGTGTATGCATAGGTAAGGATTGACCCGGGTCGCAACGAAAGATACCAGATTCAATCGCCTGATTTTCTTTTTCAACAAAGATTTTGGACATACCCCACTCCTCCGGTGCATCACTAAGTTCTATTTTATACATATAAACGACTCCTTTCAAATCGGAGACATGGGGTTGACTTGTAAGCCCATGTTTCTCCGTTACTCACCTTTAATCGCAGTATGATAGTTATAATTTACAGGGATTTATTACTTCCAGCGATTGGTGTTTGATTTGCTTGTTTTAGTGGCGTTTCTTTAATAATAAGTGAAAGAACGATTCCCACAATAGACGCGATCATAAACAATTTAAACACTCCACTAAAGTTGGATACCCCTGGCGCTCCTGTTATGACTAAAAACCCTGCAACCGTCGGAGCAATAAATGATCCGAATTGTCCAATCATTTGGGTCACACCAGTCACTGTTCCAACAAGTTCCTTCGGGTATCTCATTTGAATGAAGACATAAATTGGGCCATCATAGAACACAATAAAGAATCCTTGAATTGCCAAAACGATGATCAGTAAAGGGATATTACCTTTTGGAACGAGGGGTACAAAGTAAAGTATGGCAGCAAGTCCTGTGAATGCAGCAATAAGCAACGGTTTAGCCTTCGACTTGGTGACTTTATCCAGCATCCAACCGCTGGTCATTTGGCCGATGAATCCAACTGCAAAAGGCAACGAAGCTAACAGGCCCATGGTTTTGATATTAAATCCATGCTGTTCAACCAAGAAGGAAGATAACCAAGTTGCTGCTCCCCAGTAAACAAAGGTTTTAATGAAAACGATTGCCGTAATAATCCACAGTTGAGGATCACCAGCCACATCGCGATACCGTGCTTTCGGCTTATCTACTTTAGAGTCCGTTGTGGAGGTTCCTTTGATATAATCCAGTTCTTCTTTTGAAATACGGCCCATAGCATGAGCCTCTTCAGGAGTATTTATCATAACTAACCAAAGTGCGATAATCCCGAAGAATCCTGGAATAGATAAAGTAGCAAAGACCCCTCTCCATCCCCAACTTGCCGCAATCCACGTGATTATAATCGCACCGACGGCAGGCGCAACCGTCCAACTTGTCGTAAAGAACGATGTCGCTCTTCCTTTTTCCTTAGCCGGAAACCAGTCAGAGATTGTTCTTATACTTGGAACAAAGTGAAAACCTTCACCAAAACCCAATCCCAACCGCACTGCCATGAACGAAAATAGAGAGTTGATTCTTCCAGTCAAAAACGTGAAGATGGTAAACACTGTAATAGCAAAGTACATGACTTTCTTGGGTCCAAATTTATCAGCTAACATTCCTGCTGGAAGTTGGGCTAAGGCGTATGCAAAGAAAAACAAGGATGCCGCGAAACCTACAGTTGCTGGAGATAAACCTAAATCTTTGCGAATATAGGGCAAAAGGTTTAGAACTGCCATTTTATCAAAGTAATTTATGACATAAAGCAGCCAGATGACAACCAAAATAGCAATCCGATAACGCCCACGTTTATTAACAGTCGAGTTTACGGACATACCTTTTCCTCCTTATTATATTTATTTGTTTAAACGTCGCTCTCCCCTTCAACGATATAGTCAATATACTCTTCCTCGTTAGAGAGATACATATTTCCCCCAAGATGTTGTAACGTCTTTATCTTAGTAGGATCAAAGTAATAGGACGGCGGTCCACCTTGCTTCACTTTATGCAGTGTTTCTTTGGCTACTTCAGCATGGATTACTTCTCCAAAAAAGGTCGTATGATCCCCACTAACCACTTGATCTACTACTTTACACTCTAAATGGGCATAACATTCATTAATGACGTGGGCATTCACTTCTTTAGCGGGGGAAATGGTTAATCCTGTAGCTTCAAACTTATCGTACTTCTTACCCGACTTTCTACCCATCCAATTTATTTCTTCACCTAACTCGATCCCTGGGAAATTTATTACGAATTCCCCAGCATTGGCAATGAGGTCATGGGAATATCGTTTTGGGGAAATGGCGATTGCGACAATTAATGGATTGTGGGATACTGGCGAACACCAAGCTAAAGTAATAGCATTTGGTTTTCCTTCTCCGTCAACACATGTGGCGACTACCACTGGGCGAGGAAGCAATATAACATCTAAACCATCTTTAACTTCAACTTTTTCATAAACCTTTTTCATCATCTAGCACCTCTTTATAGAATTTATATGTCAGTTGATATTTCACTTGATTTAATTTGTCTTCGCTTTTCCGGATAGAAGAGTTGGATCATGTTTACCTTCTTGGAATTCCATAGTAAATTGGGAAATCTTCTCGACGAGAACTTCAAAATAGGCTTGCCCTTTTTCTGCAGTTGCTAGAGCAGGGTTTCCGTAAACCCCACTATAGACTTTACTTTCAGGCCACTTATTTACAATAATTGCTCCTTGATCAAAAGCTATTACGCGCCTCGGTTCATAACTCTCAACTTGCTCTGAGAGCCGCTCCATCTTCACCAAATCTGGATGTAGCGCGAGCATCATGGATGTCTCCATTTCATTGGCATGGGTTCCATCTCTAAAGTTCTCACCAATTTTGTCACACTCTTCTTTAGCCATGAAGATATAGGTAGCTGCGACAATAGAAATATCTTGATCTCCAAATTCGTTTACAAGGTCATAGGCAGCCGTTTGCATAATAATTAAATTTGGATTATGTCCATTGAGTAAAAAAATCTTTTTGAAGCCCGCCCGAATCAAGCTAGAGCAGATGTCATGAAGGGCACTCTTGAAAGTAGAGGAAGAAAAGCTTATTGTACCAGGATACGTTTCCCACAATTCCGAATACCCAAAATTCAAAGGCGGGGTCACAATAGCTCCGGTTTGCTCCCCAACTGCGACGGCAATTTCATTTGCCAAGCAAATATCTACCCATAATGGCAAGAGGGGGCCATGTTGCTCAGTTGCCCCGAGTGGAACGATTACGACCGGATTTTTTTTCGCTTGCTCTTTGGCATCAGTCCAGGTTAGGTTTTGCAGTAACATAAATATTCCTCCTATTAAATGATCTTAAATTATACAGGCGAGTAACCACTATTTTTCAAGCCGCATAAGTCATGCCTAAAACTGAAATCTCCTTCTATGCAACACACTCTCTCCCTATCCCTCCTTCGATCTACTTTCGATAATTCTCGAAATACAATTTTTTTCTGAATTATCTGTTCTAAAATTTGATATTCGCTATAAATTTGAATACTCCTGCAAATAATTTAACTATTACTTAATTTTTTTAAGTATATTTTATATTAAACTGTTAAATTAAGTAATATCCCAATTAATATAATTTAAAAACACCACCTTGTAATATTACAAAGTGGTGTGTTGTCCATTGGGTAAGAATTTAGAAGGATGGAGGTGTTACGACCCAAACAGCAATTAATTCATTATGACCACAATTGGTCCAACGGTGAGGATGTGAGCTATCAAAAGTAATAGAGTCTCCTTCTTCCAAAATATATCGAACATCTTTCACCCATATCTCCATTGTGCCCTTAAGAATGACCCCCCATTCTTGCCCTTCGTGAATAAACGGTTCATCACCAGTTGAGCTTCCCGGAGGCGCAGTAATATTCAAAAACTCAATTTTCCCTTGCAAATCAGGGGAAAGTAATTGATAAATAATATTTGATCCCGGATAAAGGAGGCCTTTTCGTTCTCTTTTTCTTACAATTCCTGTAATATCAGGACTTGTAGTCACCGGATTGCTGGATTCAAAAAAATACGCTGTAGGTAAACCGAAAGAGTCGGCAATTTTTTGCATAGCAACTACAGAGGGATTCACAATTCCTCTTTCAATTTGGCTTATATAACTTTGGGAATATCCTGTTTGCTTAGCGATTTCAATTAGTTTAATACCTGCTGAAATTCTTTTTTTACGTATTTTTTCTCCTATTTGCATTTTGTTTAACCCCTTTGGTTTTTGTACTAACGTCCAAAGCACATTCTAAACTATATATATTTTATTTACAACCCATTCTATGAAACGACTAGCACTATAGTCCTAGAAGAAATCCCTCATCGCCCGTCTTCCACTTTGCTTGATGATCTGTGGTATTTTATCTCGTACAAGTTTATTGTAGACTTTTAAACTTATTGTTTTCAATCATCCTACCAATAAACCTTGCCATCTTTTTTAAAGACTTTTCCCTCTTCCGGGTTCTCTAAAAGTTGCTTATAACGTTCCTCGTGTTCTTTTTCTATTCTTGCCACATTTCCAAATAACTTGGCAATACGCTCTAACCCTTCCTCCCGGGCTTCGGCGGCCATTCTCGGATAGATATCAGTCCATTCGCCGTTTTCCCTGCTACCGCCGCTTTCATGTTTTCAATAGTATTAGAAATACCGCCAAGTTCTCTGAACCAGAGTTTAGCATGTTCCTTCTCATTTTCAGCCGTTTCCAAGAATATAGAACTAATTTGCTCATACCCTTCTTTTTTGGCTATGGATTATCCCAGGACCATGCTTAAGTACCATATCCCTCGTCGCTAGTTGATCAATTAATTTCTCCCAAAACGATTCGTCTTCACCGTTAATCTCCCTTAGACTCTATTGTCTTGATGAAATGGACAACATTAGACTATTACTTTCGTTTTAGCCGAAACAACCCTTATCTCTTCTATCAACATCGACCATATCAAACCTTCACCGTCTTCTTCATCACAAACCCCGGCAACGACTCCTTCATCTTCCAAACAATACTGATCGGTGCCGAGCCATAATGACTTTGAAAGTCAGCAAATCCCAGACAAGTAAAAGGCGAGGCAAACGTTCCCTCCTTCTTATACTCCCTGACAAAAAACAATACATTCCCGCCACTGGTTACTTGGTTAATATACCTCTGCCCGGTCAGCGATTCCTCGGTCGTTCGACTCTGGGACTGCCAATGAAATAGCTCCTCATTGATGGAATAATCCTGATACATCGTTGACGGAGAATAGTCTTTTTCTGACTTGTTCAAGGTCACGAAGAACACGTCCAAATTCTTTTCAGCTAGGTAGAGAACTCCTTCCCGAAAAGAGCTCTTCTTTTGTTCCGTATGTTTTCCCAGAGCCACCAGAATCTGATCAAACGTATAAGAACAATATAAATCCAGCGGATAGTCATTTTCGAATTTGTCTAAAGGCTTATCCACAAAATCGATCTTCATATACTGATAGTCCAGTAAGTCCATCAGTTCCTGATAAAGTCGTGGATCGTCAATGGCCCAATATAGCGCCTCTTCTATAGAAGCAAACCTATTTCCTAGATCACTTAGCCCCTTACCCCACAGGGTATAGTGAACCATCATAAGCATAGTCCGTTCTACCGTGCTCAAAGATTGTAGCAATGAAACTTCACCTATCAAGATCCGCGGTAGGATCGTCTGCATAAAACGAATCAAACGTCTGGAATTAGCTAAAGACAATCTGCCTAGCGCAGAGGCTAGCAAACGTTCCCTTTCTGTGTCCATCTTATATCCCTTAAGTAAACCAGCCTGAGCCCCTAATCCCACCACAGTAACTTTCTTGCTATACACATCTTGAGGGGTCACATGGTAACCCTCATAAAACTCCCTAACATTAAGTTCTTGTTTGATTTCCATGAAATCATGGAGCTTGCTGAGCAAGTTTTTCTTATTATTAACCGCATTTCGTATGTTCTCTAAAATGTAGTCTTGAGCTTGTTTTTCTAACTTCTCGCTCAGCTTTCAATTTGTCCAAAATTTCTTGCTGATAATAGTAAGGTTTTCATTAATGATACCGTTAATGATTTGCTCATATAGGCCATAGATAATTTTAGACATGCTACACCTCTAACTTATGACTGCCTTTAGCCTAGCTTCCACTAATAGAATATCTGTAGGGGTTAACTCTTAATTGCCTTTCAATTATGGGATCACGATTACATCTACGCAGATCTATTGACCTGGTAATATCATATGTTTCTGGCACTATTTCTAATGGTGATAAATACCCGTACTTAGCAGAAAGGATTAGCCAATTTATCAAAAGGGTTGATAATAGTCGTATTGCTAGACCTTACCCTGGCGTGGTCCACCTCCGAAGGCACGTACGAGCTGGCAGATCTAACGGGAATGCCATGTTCGACGCACCCTTCTTACCTACTTTTTTGGTGATCATTGCAATACAGTTTTCCTTGAAATCGACGTTGGTTTGATAAGCAATACTCTTTTACCTTTTCGGAAAGTGGTTTACTGCAAAATGAATAGACATCTTGCTCATATGATGTTTTGTCCTGATAGTACAGTTTATTCTTAGTTGCAGCAACCTCGGACTTGGAACTAATGGAAGCTGAGCTATCTTTTATTCCTTTCCATCTTTAGAAGTCGTTTCTTTATGTTTAACTTTTCGGGTGTAGTCTTTAGTTGATTTATGGGGACGTGTACCAGTATTGAAGAGAGACCTCGCTCTTCCCGTAAGCACTAGATTAGATTTCTTTTTCATAAAATTTCCCCTGCCCTTCGATATCAGCAAGTATACTTCTAAATCGTTCATAGTTTTCCTAGTGAAAACGCTGGATACCGGGTGGATAAAGATGGCGAGCAGTTACTTTAGCTAGCAAAGTAATGAAATCACTAAGATTTTTTATTAGGCTTTATTAATAGTCCGAGAAATATTAAAGTAGTCCCCGGAATCATATTTCTCGGCATATTAGTCTGTAAGAACGGATAATAATTTGAGATTATAATAAGTAATACCATATAACTCAAACCTATTAACTGAAGAGGAAATCCAATTCTCCTAAAAGACATATATCTGGCTCCTTTATATATTTAAACCGCATCAAGCCGGACTTCAACTTTTTCAATCTATGCAGGGAAAGCTATGTATACTAGCATAGGAAGAATCTCTCTTTTAATGGTAAAAAATCGTAAAATTCCACACTTATAATGCCTGCTTAAGGTTCTTACAGATACTATATTTCAAATTGACGGCGAAACATGGCGAAATAGTAAATAAGAAAAAACTACCCTAGATTTATTCTAATAAACCAGTTATTTAGATTAGATACATAAATCGAAAAATAGTTTTGAGTATCTTTATAGCCTAGTTGATCGACATTTCTACCGTACTTTGCCAACATCTCTTTAATGTACTCAAAAGATTTAAGATCATCATCCGTGGTAATAATTTCCTTGCTTTTAATCTTGTCATCGATTTTATTTTCAACGATAATATTGGACTCAGTGTTAACTTCCTGTCGGTATAGACCATCACTTACCCTATCCAACACGGCATTGGATATAGATTGTTTAACAATAGGTCTGAATTTGACACGCCAATCCGCCAACATCGTGGACATCAAATAAACGCCATAGTTTTCTCGGTTTCATTGGTATTACATTTCTTTATTAATAAGAACTTATTACTCCGTGTCTGACAAATAACTATCAATAAAATCTTGAGGAAGTTTCTTAATTAACAACACGGGTACAGTAGCCTTGTTAAGCAAGTTATGTGCGAAACTACCGAAAATTAACCCATTTAATGAAGAAAGCCCTCGCGTACCGTTGATTAATAAACTAAATGAATTTTTTGTTGCATAATCAAGAATCGCATCTGAGACGTCGGAAATGTTGTTAGTAACATATAAAACATGGTGATTAACTTTATGATCTCGTTTAAAAAAAATTTCGTTGGTTTTGGCAAGTATTTCATGATAATGCCGTTTGGTTTCCCCATCAGATACATTCATTACGTGTTTCATCCATTCAGAGGTAGGGCTAACTGGCCAGGTATCTATCCAACCTTGCGCTGTCCCTTTAGACCCTTCATCACTTTCTTGTACTTGGACAACAGTCAAATGCATGTTAGGTATGTTCCTGAATAGATTGGCTGTGTAAACAGCTGCAGAAAAAGCCTGATGTGACCCATCGGAATAGAGAAGTACATTGAATTGTTCTTCGACATCGACAGTAGTGCAGTAACGATCAACGAACTCTTGAGGAAGCTTTTTAACTAATAATACTGGTACAGAAGACTTATTAATCATGATATGCGTTAAACTACCGTGAATCAAACCTTTTAAACTAGTTAAACCCCGTGTGCCCATAATTAATAACTCGAAGGCATTTTTTGTGGAATAATTAAGAATTGCCTTAGCGGTATCAGAAATACTTGAATCAGAATAGATTACCCGCTGGTTGACGTCGTATCCTCTCTTAGAAAATATTTCGTTGGTTTTGGCAAGTATTTCAGAGTACTGAATTATTTTGTCCGAATCTACTTCACCCATCAAGTGTTTCACCCAGTCCAATTTGGGATCAATTGGTCTAGGTTCTATCGAATCTGAATCTCTCCCCTTAAAACTTACAACTTTATCTTGAACAAACAAGACGGTTAAATGCATATTAGGGATACTCTTCAAGAGGTCAGCTGCATAAACGGCAGCAAATAATGAATGCGGTGAACCATCGGAGTAGAGAAGTACTTTAAACTTAGAATCATTCATGTCAAATACCTCTTTCATCAATACATTTGACGCTGATAGCCTAATTCTTTAATCTGTTTTAAATCTGACGCTTCCAAAAGTGATCGGTCTTCAAAAGAACACATCAGGCACTTTTGGATAAACATACTTTCAGATTCATCTGGATCAATCTCTCCAGAGAAAAGACCAAGAATTCCGCTCAAACCCTCAGGGCCAAGATAACCAGCAACGGCAAAATTTTCTCCAACATTTCCCATTATACAACAATAAGCAGTTTCCCCTGTTTCAGGGTCTACTACCCCAAATATGTCATCATCATACATCCAGTTTCAGCATGCTGCGCGTTTAAAATCTACAGCAGCCTGGTATAAAGAATTCCATTCTTACGAAATAATTTTTATTAAGGTTCTCTAAGAGCCTTATGATACGCCAATTCTAATTTAGTGCTTCAGCTCTGGCATAAATTCGGATCCGCCTCCACTCGGGAGGCGGATCTTTTACTCTTTGCTACTGTCGGGTTTAACTTGCTGCGCGTCTTCTTCCCCATTCAAATTGCTTTCACTGATCGGGCAGACGTAATCGTACTCCAACCAGCACCCTTTGCACAATTTCAGTCCACACGCGCCCTGTACCAGGTAGGTGTTGTCAAAATACTTGTGGCAGGTTTGCAGTAATCCAGGTATGCCATTTTCCTTTCTCTTTTTCTTAAGGCCTTGGTAACAGCCCCGCTCCTTTGACGATTTCCGGCACAATTTCTTCCCAGGCCACTGCCATGATATGAACTCCCCGTACTCCGGGAATGGTCCGCAAATGTTTGATCTGCTCGATGCAAAGTTTGACCCCCTCGGCCGGTTGGTCCTCAGCCTTGCTCATTTTTTCCACAATCCCATCGGGGACCAGCATGCCGGAAACGTTTTTCTGCATATACTTAGCGGCCTTGGCGGACTTGATGGGCATTACCCCGGCCATAATATAGGCTTGCTGGTGGAGGCCCCTCTTGCGGGCCAGATCCATGAAGGCTTCAAAGCGTTCCATGTCGAAAATGCACTGGGTTTGAATGAACTGGGCGCCTGCCCGAATTTTCTTTTCCAGCCGCAGCACCCGGAACTCGAAGGGGTCGGCGAAGGGATTGGCGACCGCCCCGATAAAAAACCGTGGCTCCCCCTGCTTGATTACTTCCCCGGATTGGAACACTTTGGCTTCCCGCATGTCTTTTACAGTTTTGATTAACTGGATGGAATCCAGATCATAGACGTTTTTCGCTTCCTGATGGTTGCCAAAGGTCTGGTGATCCCCCGAGAGGCAGAGCACGTTGCGAACCCCCAGGCTGTAGGCCCCCAGCAAATCGCTCTGCAAAGCTATGCGGTTGCGGTCGCGGGTTGTCATCTGGATAATAGGTTCGCCGCCTGCCGCCAGGACATGAACACCGGCCCCGATGCTGGAGAGCCTGACGATGGCTGTCTGGTTGTCGGTAAGGTTTACGGCGTCCACAAATGGCTTCAGGTGTTCGGTGTGCTTGCGGATGCCGTCTCCCTGGGCGTTTTTCGGGGGGCCGATCTCGCAGGTTACTGCAAATTCTCCCTGTTCAAACAGGCTCTGCAGTTTGCTCTTTTCCTCAGCCATCGATCTTCACATCCTCTCTGACCATTTTGCGGGGACCGCCGTCCCTGGACTTAGACCAGTCCTTGGCCCCAGCCACCTCCAGAAGCAGTTCCACCCTGCCCAGCTCGCTCATCCGGTTGTAAATCAACTGCCAGGCGCATTCGTTGGGCTTCACTTCGCATTTGCCATTCTGCGAACCGCCGCAGGGACCGTTTAAGAGGCTCTTGGCGCAGCGAATTACCGGGCAAACCCCGCCGGTCCGGGCCAGCACACATTCCCCGCACAACCCGCAGCGTTCCTCCCAAAGTCCATGTTCCATGGTCGCACCGGCGAACAGGGTATTCAGGGCCGGAACCACCCAAGTTTGGGGGAATTGTTCCGCTAGAAACTGTACACCCACTCCACAGGCCAGGGAAAGGATGCAGTCAATACCTTCCAGCTTTTTGGCCAGCTGCTGCACGTACTCGGGGTCGCACTGGCGGGTCAGGGTTTCCTCCACAGTTTCCAGGGGGTCGCCCATAAGCTCGCGTTTCATGCGCAGGGTGCTGGCCAGAATTCCCGTTTCCTTTTCTCCGCCGGCCAGGCAGACCGACACGCAGCCGCCGCAACCCACTACCAAAACCTTTGACATTCCCTGCAGGGACTCCAGGATTTCCTCCAACGTTTTAGCTTCCGCTACGATCATTTAGGGTCTCCCTCCTCTCCCTTTGTGGCCCGCTCGGCCCTGGCTGTGTTCAGCGGGTTGGGACCGAGCCGTAAAATTCTTTCCGTCATCTCATTGGCTATTTCGGCGAATCTGGGGCCCATGGAGCCTGACAGGTTGAACATTTCCAGCCTCTCGCCGCCGACCCCGACCTTGTCGAGGATTTTTTTGGCGGCGTTGACCCGTTTTTTGGCCCTGATGTTGCCTTTGAGGAAGTGGCAATCCCCCTCCATGCAGCCCGCCACGTACACCCCGTCCGCTCCGTCCTCAAAGGCTTGCAGCAGGAGACGGATATCCACTTTGCCGGAACAGGGCTGTTCGATCATCCGCACCGCTGGCGGGTACTGCAGGCGCAGCGACCCGGCCAGGTCGGCGGCCGAATAGGCGCAGTAGTAACAGCAGAAGGCAATGATTTTGGGATAGAAACTTTCCGTTTTTCCACTTTCGCGCTTTTCCATTACTCAGTCCTCCCAACCGCGGAGATTTTGGCCAGCATTTGTTCGTCGGTGTAGTGCTGGAGTTGAATGGCTTTAGCCGGGCACTCGCCGACGCAGGTGCCGCACCCATGGCACTGGACAGCTTCGATTTCCGCGACCATGTTGGGTCCGATCTTCGGTACGCTGTAGGGGCAAACCCGGACGCAGGTCAGACAGGCGGCACATTTTTCCGCTTCCACCTTAGCAACCACCCCACCCACCATCAAGTGGGACTTAGCCAGGATGGTCACTGCCCGGGCCACTGCCCCCTGGGCCTGATAGATAGCCTCGCTGACAAACTTGGGCGAGTGGGCGGCTCCACAGAGGAACATTCCGGAGCCCGGAAAATCCATTGGTCCCAGCTTGGCGTGGGTTTCCATGAAGAAGCTGTCTTCATTCAGCGGCACTTTGAGCAGGGTGCCCAGTTCCTTGGCGCCCTCGGCCGCTTCAAAACCCTGCGCTAAGACCAAGAGGTCCGGTTTAATCAGAAATTCTATATCTGAATCCAGGTCTTCCACCCTAATCGACAGCTCCGCGCCAATTTCCGGCGCCGGCAGCTTATCCGGGGAATAGCGGACGAAGACTATCCCCATTTCCCGGGCCAGCTTGTAGTAGCTCTCCAGGAAACCGTAGGTGCGGATTTCGCGGTGCAGCACATAGACCGTGCCCTGAGGATTTTGCTGCTTCAGCCTGATGGCGTTGGAGATGCCCTGGGTGCAGCAGCTCCTGCTGCAGTAGGTCAGTTCCTCCCCGGCGCTGGCGCAGAGGATCATGGCCGCTTCGCGCCATTTGACCCGCGGTTCGAAATAGGCTAACAGCGGATTACTTTCCTGTATCTGCTGCAGGGCGTGAAGTTTTTGTTCAAGCTCAGCCAAGGTGATGATTCTGGGGTCTTTATCCATTCCGTATACCGGGTTTGCTTCCGACAACCTGCCGCCCGTGGCCACGATAACCACCCCGTGGTGCACCTCCTGGCGCAGGTCCCCAGTCTTCATAGAGCTGACAAAGTGTCCCTGGTGACCGGTAATATCCAGGAGTTCCGTTTCAGTAAACACCTGAATCAAGGGGTTGGACCGGACTTTGTCGATCACCTCAAGCAGATATTCCTGTGCGTCCTGGCCGTCTTCCCCAAAGCACAGGCTGCGCAGGTTGCCGCCCAGGATCTGCTCCCGTTCCACCAGGTAAGACTCGAATCCCTGCTCGGCAAAGGTCAGACAGGCCGTCATTCCGGCTATCCCGCCTCCGATAACCAGAGCCCTGGGGACGACCGGCACCGGTTCCAGGTGCAGAGGCGCATGGCCCTTGACCTTGGCCACTGCCGCCCGGACCAAGTCCCTGGCTTTAACTGTAGCTAGTTTTGGTTCAGCCCTGTGCACCCATGAGCACTGGTCCCGGATATTGGCCATTTCGAACAGGAACTGGTTTAATCCGGCCTCCCTTAAGGCCTCTCGGAACAGGGGCTGATGTGTCCTGATGGTGCAGGAAGCTACCACTACCCGGTTAAGCCCTTGCTCGTTGATGACGTCTTCAATGTGTTTGACGGAGTCCTGGGAACAGGTGTAGAGGAACTCCTCGGCGTGGACCACGCCGGGCAGGGTCCTGGCATAGGCTACAGTGCCAGGCACATCTACGATGGAACCAATGTTGATGCCGCAATGGCAGATAAACACCCCCACTTTGGCTGCTTCCCCGCTGACATCGCGTTCCGGAGGATAGACCTTGGGAGTAACCAGCTGGTTACGTCCGTCAGCCAGGAGAGCACCGGCTGCAGCGGCAGCAGCGCTGGCGTTCATCACGGTCTCGGGAATATCTCTGGGACCCTGGAAAGCTCCCGCCACGAAAACGCCTGCTCTGGAGGTCTGAATCGGGTCGAGGGGTTTGGTATGGGCGAAGCCGTATTCATTCAAGTTTATCCCCGTAACACGGGCCAGTTCCCCGGCAGCCTTCGGCGGTTTAACCCCCATGGCCAGGACCACCAAATCGAACTCTTCCTCCACGATTTTGCTGTCCTGGAGGTATTTGATAATCAGGCTGCCGCTCAAGGGATCTTCCTTGACGCTGGAGATCATGGTGCGCACATAACGCACCCCGTTTTTCTTAGCTGATTTAACGTACTTGTCAAAGTTCTTGCCGTAGGACCTCATGTCCAGATAAAATATTGCCGGCTGGATTTTGGCATCGTGTTCACGGGAGATGATGGCTTCTTTGGTCGAATACATACAGCAGATAGAAGAACAGTATTCAGTTCCCTTATTACAGGTCCGCGAGCCTACGCATTGGATAAAGGCGACTTTCTGCGGCGCTTTGCGATCCGAGGGCCGCAGCACATGGCCCTGGGTAGGCCCGGTAGAACTAAGCAATCGTTCATACTCCAGGGAGGTCATGACGTTTTCATAGATGCCGTAGCCGTACTCGCCCCTCAGGTTTCCCGATTCCGCCTCGTAACCGGGAGAGAGGATTACGGCCCCCACGGCCAATTCATAAACCTGGGGTTCTGCCGCATGGTCAATTGCCTTTTTCTTGCAGGCCTTGACGCACTGCAGGCATTCGGAGCAAATCCCGCAGTTCAGGCAGCGTTTAGCCTCCTTGATGACCTGCTCCTGGGTCAGACCTTGATAGACTTCAGAGAAATCCCTGACCCGCTGAGCGGGATCCGCCTGGGCCTGGTTTTGCCGGGCGGCAACCGTTACCTTCAAACCTTCAGGTACTCCCACCGGTTCCGGTCTCTCCAGACTCCTGCCCTGCCTGAGGTCCAGACCCTGGAGGAAACGGTGGATGGATTCAGCCGCTTCATGGGCGGCGCCGACGGCAGCGACCACAGAAGCAGGCCCGCTGACGATATCCCCGCAGGCGAACACCCCTGCTTGATTGGTGGCGTATGTCAGCTTATCAACCTTAATCACGCCCCGGTTGGTTTCCACCCCTGTTCCGTCCAGGAAGGACAGGTCGCTGGCCTGGCCGATGGCAAGGATAACACAGTCGGCGCTGATCATTACCGTTTGCAGTTCATCATAGGCTGGATTGAATTGTCCATTTTCATCGAAGACCCGGGTGCAGCGTTTGAAACCTGCTCCGGTCACTCCGCCGTTTTCGCCAAGGATTTCTTTAGGTCCCCAACCGGCGTGAACGCGTACCCCTTCTTCCTCGGCCTCATCGATCTCCCATCGGTGAGCCGGCATATGTTCATAATCTTCCAGGCAGTAGAGGTGAACTTCCCCTGCCCCCAGCCGCAGAGCGGTGCGGGCCGTATCTATTGCTACATTGCCCCCGCCGATAATCACTGTATTCCTGCCTACTGCCGGAGTTTCACCCAAGGCAGCCGCCCGGAGGAACTCGACCCCCAGTTCCACTCCCTTGAGTTCGCTCCCCGGGATGGGCAGCGAACGGCCCTTTTGAAAACCTGTTGCCACAAGCACTGCGTTAAATTCTGCTTGCAAGTCCGCAAAGGATACGTCTGCCCCGACCCTGGTATTGGGCCTGAAGGTCACTCCCAGGTCTAAGATGGCCTGGGTTTCACGGCTGACAATCTCCCCGGGCAGACGGTAGCGGGGAATTCCGGCCCGGAGCATCCCGCCGGCTTCCGGGAGGGCATCAAGGACAGTCACCTGGTAACCCAGCTCAGCCAGGTCCTTAGCTGCTGCCAGGCCGCCGGGACCAGCCCCGATGACAGCTGTTGTTAAGGGATTTCCCCGTTCATCCAGCAAGAATTCTGCGGGCAGTTGGACCAACAGGTTCTGTTCCGCCGCTTCTGCCCAACCGTAGTCCGCCGCCGAGCGTTTCAACTGGGCGATGGCGATGGGCTCATCGACCTGCTTGCGGTTGCATTCTCCTTCACAGGGATGGTGGCAGATCCGTCCGCAAACCCCGGCAAAGGGCATGCGCCTCCTGATAACCTCCAAGGCCTCGCCGAACTTTCCTTGGGAAAGCAATGCTATATAACCCTGGGCGTTACACCCTGCCGGGCAGGTGCCCCGGCAGGGAGGTGTGCCGCTTTTTTCCACCAGGTACTTGTTGGGCACCGCCTGGGGAAACAGCTTATAGATGGCTTTGCGCTGCATGGAGCCCTCGTTGAAGTGATCCCCTACCTCAACCGGGCAGACCTGCTCACAATCCCCGCAGGCCGTGCACTCGGCCATATTGACGTAGCGCGGGGCCTCTGTCACCGTGGCCTTAAAGTTACCTGCGTCACCTTCGACTTTGGTCAAAGTTGAGCAGGTATGGATTTGAATATTAGGGTGGCTTAAGGTGTCGGACATTTTCGGCCCTAAGAGACACATGGCGCATTCATTGGTGGGAAAGGTCTTGTCCAACTGGGCCATTTTGCCGCCGATTGAGGATTCGTCAGTCACCAAATGCACCAAGAATCCCCCATTGGCCAGATCCAGCGCGGACTGCATGCCGGCAATTCCGCCCCCTACCACCATTACGGCGCCAACCACTTTATCTGCCACCGGATATCCCCCCTTGCACTTTGGTTAACACAGAGGTTGTATCTACCAGATGGGACTTAAACCACCGCTTGCTTGCGGAAATCCCCAAGGCCAGGCCCACCAGTTCTGTGAAATAGAAAGCAGGTAAACCCTGGGTCTGCCTGCCTTCCAAGTTAGCCTGGCACAGGGGGCAGGCCGTGACCACAGCTTCCGCCCCCGCCTTCCTGGCCTCAGAGACCAGCTTCTCCACCAGGGAAGACGCCACCGATCCCTCGGTAATCCCCACTCCGCCGCCGCAGCATTCGGTTTTATAGGACCAGCGGACCACTTCAGCACCCAATTCCCGCAGCAGAATATCCATCTTCTGAGGCTGTTCCTGGTTATCGAAGGCGGCAATTTCCGGCCGGACCAGGAAACAGCCGTAATAGGAGGCAAGTTTAATGCCCTTCAGCGAAGTACGCAGCTGTCCTTTGATCTTGTTGAGCATTTCCGGCCTGGTTAGCAAGTCTAAAGGATGGGTTACCCGGACTTTTTCCCGGTAGGGTTTGCCAAGAACCTGCTCCACTTTAGCCTGCAGCTCTCTGGCCTCTGCGGATTTTTCCTGCAGATAGCCGGTGGTGGAGCGCAAGATGCTGTAGCAAGCCGCACAGGGCACTATCAGGTCTTCTCCCACATCCTCGGCGATCATCAGGTTGCGCAGGGGCAGGGCCCGGCTGAGGGCATGCCCGGCACCGTGGGCTGAACTGGCCCCGCAGCAGTTCCAGTCCGGAATTTCCGCATAGTCCACGCCAAGGGCCTTAAGCACCGCACGGCAGGAAAGGTCGTATTCCCTGGCGCTGGTATGCAGGGAACATCCGGGATAGTAACCAAGTCGCTCACCCATTGCCCTTACCCCCTTCCTTTTTGCGGAGTGCCACTTCTATCTGGAAAATCTCGCGGATTTGCCGGCTGTTGCTGCAGCGGTTAGGGAGAAGCGCCAACTTCCCTTTAAGGAACATCCTGGCTCCCAATCCTTTATCGTCGGTCCATCTCTTGGAGCGCCATTTGTAACCGGCCACCATGCCCAGCTCAAATACTCTGCCGTGGTGCCTGACCGAAGCGAGGAAGCAGTCGTGGAAAAAGGGTAAGCTTTCAGCTGTCAAATCTCCAGCCTTCAAGGCCCGGGCCTTGATTACGTCAAGAATTGCCGATATGCTGATGCCATTAGGGCAGCGCGCCTGGCAAGTCATGCAGCCCGTACAGTACCAGATCCCCGGCGAAGCGAGCAGCTCCTCCTGTTTCCCCAGTTGGGCCAGCCTCACCACCTGATGGGGCCTGATGTCAGTGTAGGAGCTTACCGGACAGCCGCCGCTGCACTTCTTGCACTGATAACAGCGGCTGATGGGCTGACCGCTCTCCGCTTCCAGCAGCTCTAGGAAATCGTTCATATCCTTTACCCCCAAACAATTATAAATTCTTCTTGACATCTTAACAAAGCAAGGTTCGTGCCAACACTAAAAAGGGCGCAAACCTGCCATTTCAGGCATATGAAAAAGATAGTTTGGCTTGTGAAAACAGGAACCGGCCTCGTGAAACAAAAAACACCTGCAGAGCTGCAGCTGTGATTAGATTTACAACCTCAGAACTCTGGACATGACCGACGAAAAAAATATAGTTATTGCAATTACATTTTTCATCCATTCCGAGGTAGGGCTAACAGGCTAAGTATCTATCCAACGATATTTCCCTTCTGAACATCCCCAATAATATCTTTTGAATTTCGGTGGTATCTCGTTAATCAGCGAATATGGCTTTACCACGCATCAGTGATTTTTTCAAAATATGACCGACATGTCCACACACATCCTCTCCATCATAAAAATGGTGTTAACCTGAGACAATTGAAAGACCCTCAACAATGCGCCATCCTTCTAAAACAGGATCTTCAGCAGTCTCAAGCCGGCATATGATATTAGGAGGAATGGAAACTCCAGCAATAAACTGGTTTACCCAGCGGGCCATCCGGGCTGATCTGAACGGAAGAATGCCATCCAAAATCTTAACCGGTAAATCTTACACACCTCCCATAAAGTATTTAAATGAATCAGGATCAAAAACCGCTTCAGTTTGAAGAATGAAAGCATCGACATAAGGTTTCAATTCTTCTGCCTGTTTTAAGAGTTCGGTAACCTCTGTACCACGTGGCGGGAGTAATTCCGCTGTTATCAGAAAGTCCTTTTTACGCAAATCTTCTTCAAAGGGCATTGAGTATTCCCTCTTGGTTTAAAATTACTGGACGATCATAATCATTGCAAAACTGTGGTAACGATACCGGCGAATTCATTTTTGCCCATCGAAAAAATATTTCATTCCAAACACATGATGATAAGGAGTTAACTTCGCACTTTCCATTGAGAGCGCCTCCGCAAGGACCACTTACTATGCTTGATAGACGGCAGTATTAAAGGCTTTTTCGAGCATCATGAGAATACTTAAAATATACTTTTCATGCGGATCAAGGCCAAATTTTTCTATTTTATGGTAATCTTCATCGTTCAACCGAATATCTTTTTGTGGACTTATATAGCCATACAATAGATTTAACTTGGACTCAAGAGAGGATGGCACTTCGATGATCAGCCCATGAATATCTTTTTCCCGATTTAGCGACTCAATTAATGCAACGACCTTTTCCAACCCGATATTTTGGGGTAGCAAATACTCGGAGTAACGAATGGGCAATGAGTCACAGGTTTTCCGCAGGAGATCTCTGGAAATAGCAGTATTAGGTCCGTCAATCAACACTGCAGCTAAACAGACTGGCACGTTTAATCGTTCAAATAAGAATTCTAAATCATCCGTAAGAGACTCGAAGCTTCTTTTAATATACTGAGATCCTAATCCATTCATATCTATATCCAAAGTAGCCCCCCCCTTTATATATTTTAAATTAATATATTATATTTTGAATATTCTGAATAAATACCATGATATTCGCCCATGTTATCAATATTTTCGCCCGTGTCTCTTCGAAAGAACAGGCAGAGAAGGAATTATCTATCCCCGCTCAGTTGATTGCCATAAGAAAATACTGCCAAGACAAAGGTTGGAAACTTATCGAAGAATATCTCGATGAAGGTAAATCCGCGAAAACTGCAGAAAGACCTGCCTTCCAACGCATGATCGCTTTAGCTAAGAAACCGAACAAAGGATTTGATGCTATCGTAGTCCACAAATTTGACCGTTTAGTCGTAGCCGCGAAGATCACGTAATCTACAAAGCTCTACTAAAGAAGCACGGAGTTAATGTCCATTCCGCTACAGAGCAAACCGATCCAGATACACCCCATGGTTTTCTCTTAGAGGGAATGCTAGAGGTCATTTCGGAGTTCTATAATATGAACTTAGCTAATGAAACCAGAAATGGTATGGTCTAATTAATTTACTTACGCTAATAGCAAATCTAATATCGACCAAACACTGAAGTTCACCTTAGCTATGCAACGGCTACATTTCAACATTTTTCCTTCATTTCCTCCCAAGATAGCGGAAATGATCCAAGCAAAAGCAAAAAATCCTGACCGTTCAATAAAAACGATTGGGCCAATATATCCCCCCCGAACACCCTGTCACTACAAAAAGAACATGAGCTTCTCAAACCCGATCACACCAAGCGTTTAACTCAACCCCGATATAGCACTATTATCGTCTCAACGTGCGTGGAGACGATAATAGTGCTATATTGTCATATTGCAGTAAACCAGGGTGCTCTGAGACATTTAAGAGGATATTTGTAAGAGATTAAACATCTGCAACTATCTACTAAAATAAAGTATTTGAAAAAGACCTATACTGGTATTAAGCATATAATTTATATCGTTTTGCAAAATGAAATATACTTCTGAGAAATATAACATTCTTTTGATATGATTTTATCGTTTTGGTTCTCTCGCAAAGGGAATTAGAAAGGGAACCTTTGCAGGTTCCCAATTCCCTTACTATAGAGTTAGACAACGGTATTCGTCTTACATTTACTCTATTTCAGGATATTTTAAATCCTTTTCCAGCACCCAAAGGGTCAACCCACCTGGACAAGATAGGCGTGCCCAGCCATTCTTCTTCTCTTCTAATCGTCCTCTCAGTTCACTAGATGCTTGAACTGGTTTCGTCCCCGAAATCTTTTCAAACTCAAATACTTCGTAAATCATAGTACCCACCCCTACCACAACATCACTTTGTACCAGTTTCACATTATCTTTAGTCAGTGCAACTGTATCGCTTTCTTTAATCCAACCTTTCATATTTATCGGACTATCATACACTGGTACGCTGACATATAACCATAGTTCCTGGCCCTCAGCAGCTACTGCATCAAAAACCGTTACCACAGAGTTTTGTTCAATTGGCCGATAAATTATTGCATCTTTCATTGGCAAGGCAAGAATTTGAGAAGGCTTAGGAACAAACCTCTTCGAAGAGTGATACTCAACGTAATTTAAAGATAACCGTTGCTCAAATGAAGCGACTTCCGCTTGTAATCTCAACAGTTCTTTTTCTAATGAGGCAATATGGTCAGTAAGAGTATGATTCTCACTTTCGAGGTTGGCAATTTTAGCTTCATTTCCTCCTGTCACTTTGGCAACAGTCGAACAACCTCCACCTCCCAATATAACTGCTAATATTAAGCTCAATGAGACTACATTAAGAAATCGCATGAAAATACCCCCTTAGCCATATGACTTTATTGGAATTTTTCACAATTAAATTTAAAAATTAATATAGGTTCTACACTTATAGCCACTGAGGTCGGACCAATACCGATCAAACGGTTTACATTTATCTAGTCCGTCAGTTGTGGATTCATAAGTAAACATATGATTATTAGGATTACCATAATCTATGCCTTTCCACATAACGATATGATTTGTGAGGTGAACAATAATATCACAATTTTGCAACTGGCTTGGAGTTATATCACGGAACAATGAATTAGAATCCTTTCGGTCACATTCAGTGCATATATCTTTCATATTAATTTGCTACCTCCGTCGGCGAATCGCTAACTGGGTTAGGTTGGGGCGGAGAGGTGACTTGTTGAGGAGTGGCCACATTTATTGAAAGGCTTAGCTTACCTAATTCTTGTTGGATCAACATCACAATCATATCAACCGGCACATTCTTTACGTGTTCTTGATTAAGTAAAAATGCTTGATAGAACTGTTCCGATAATTTCTGACTATCAAAAGGTGTGTGCTTAGAGGAACTCTCCTTTATCTGTTTTGTATTTAGAAGCGATTTCTTCCTGTAGATGGATGTAATCTTTTAACCTTAGTTTATATAATTCTTGGAAGTATTCGTCAGAGTAACAACCTGCTTTTTCATCTTCCTCTAAACCAAAATGAGCACTTGTCTTTTGGCACAATTCATACCATTCTTTAGTAAAATAATGCATTCTAGTATTTTCATCCCCTCACTCAATTTAACGAAGACTATCAGCTCCAGTACATTAAATATTTAATTGTCTTCCAATTGTGTCCTTCATTGGGTCGCGAATAAGAATTAGGTGTAAACTGAAATTTCCGTTTTACCCATTGGCTCAATAACAGTACCCATTAATCGTCTTGAGTCCCCCTTAAACCTTTTCGTGGTAAGCTACTGTTTTCTTCTTTATATAATCTTATAGGTGATTATCTATTGTGTCTATTGTCGATTTGATTTCTTTTCGCTGATAAAAATGTCTAGTGCTTTAATGCCTTCTTCATTTTATATTAAGCGTCCCTTTTGCTTTTCCTGCCAAATTATATTAAATATTGTAAAATACGCCGTCCAACAAATGTTTGGTTGTTGCATTGGTTCTATGTCTGCATTCACCACATGATTCACACCAGTTATCACGTAGGATTTCGCGACAGATAAATAGAAGAGCAGTTTACCCTTTATGAGTAAGCTGCTCTTCTATTCAATGTTCACGAGTTTTAATTTCATGTCAGTTATTTAATGGTTTATCTGTTCTGCTAGGGATTATATGCCGTAGTGAGCATTTTACTGTTGAAGAAACTTTTGACTATGTAGCATAGCTCATCTTAGAAACGGAAGATTTGCTTTTAAATTCAGTGAAAGCTCTTAGCTTCTTACGAACTGGTTCAGCCCAAATCACCGCTGTAGATTTCATAAGCTAAAATCTTTAATAGATAATGATTTTAGTAATTCATCTGTTGTGTAGCTTTTCCCGCTCTTATAAGCCTCCATGCCTTCATTCATCATGCGTTCGAGATTAGGATTGGCTTGAACGTCGGCTGCAATAGAGTTTTGGTCTTCGTCTTCAAAACGTATTGTAAAATTCCCTTTACCCGGTATAAACACCTGCCGAACCGAGTTCTCTTTACTCATGCTTTCGAATTGATCTAGTAGGTCTTTTGGAGAAAATACCGTTACCATCCTAACCACCACCATTCATAAAAGCTTAACCTTACTGTAGGTCTCCATGTAAAACTATACCACACATAAGGCTTGGTCTCAAGATAAGGCTCACAAGCAATTTCATAGATTTTCTAGATTTTCTAGTTGCAATAATATCACGGATACTTTCCACTCGCCATCTAATAAACGTAATAAACGTACATTCCTCGGCTTAAGAAAATAACCTTGCATGTTGATCACCCATAACTTCCCAATTATTCGCATTTGAATTCGCTGTGCAATTCACACTAAAATTCTCGTGCTAATTCTAGGTGCTAACAATAATTATTGTTAACACTAGAATTGCATTGTAAATTACTACGTATTATAATGGAAAACCGCATAAATGAGCCATAATCATAGGCGTGAAACACCTTGCGATTATGGCTGTGAATACGATTTTTGCACCTCAATATGGAACGGCTTGCTACAAAGAGGTGGCGGTTTATACTACGGGGTTTAAGAATAATTAGCAGTTTAAGCGAGGACCAAAGCTCTTTATAGTACCAATGTGTAGTTGGAGCAAACAACTGGCAAGAATCGCTCTATATACTACAGCTCACGATGATTTGACTTTCATCATCATATATTCCGATATTCCGTCTTTATAAAGGTCATCAATCACACCTACCTGTTTATAACCAATTGATTCATACAATTTTTTAGCTCGCTTATTAAAACTACTCACAAGGAGAAACACCTTATCGGAATGTATAAAACCTATATCTTCAAAAAATTCTAAAAGCCTTTTTCCTATGCCCCGCATACGAAAATTTTCCTTAACAGATATGTTACATACATATGGAAAATTATAAAACATACCATTTAAAACAAACCTTATGTATCCTATGCACTTACCTTCTCTATCTAACGCTAAATACATTTCTTTTCTCTCAAATGCTTCAATCAAATGGTTTCTTGCCACTTTTTCATCTGGGAGGTAAATACTAGCTAGTTCAGAATTCATTAAGGCTTCTAAACAATCATCTAAGTATTTAATCTCGCCTTGAACAATTGTTATCTCCAAATTCTCACCCCTTTTATTGTAAAACCCAACATGGCACATAACGTCCTGCTTATTCCTACCAATGAGGTACGAAATAAGAATGATGTGACTATCTACAACTATCAAAGGACTTGAGAATTTCATTATACGCCTCCCCATTCTTATTTCCTATCCCATTCTTCAAGACATCTAATTTACCCTGCTTCACATTATCCATAGCAAATTATCCGAAGTTAGGGGGCAAAAAAAGAACTCCTTAAAGGAGCTTTGTATATTAAAACGGATATCTTGGATGTTCAGATTTCCCTAACTTTGGATAATTTAGATAGCACGAAACCGCGATGGTTAACGAAATCTATGGGGATTGAATTCCTGATCTCTTGGTAGTTTTTAAAAACTTTGACCGAAAACATTGTACAATATGTATCTTAAACTTTCAAATATACTGATTTTGGACATAGCTTCCCCCTCCCCAGATTTTATTTTAAAGGAAATGTTAGTTGTCAAACCAATTGACACCGCCTGCCAGCTTGTTTCCATAGGTCATGATGACAAAAATATAAGGGCTCTTAAAGGTAATCTTCTCAATAAATTCCCGGACAATCTTTGGAGCTGCAAACCCGTAACAGGGAAATATAAGGCCTATCTTTTGTTACGGGCATTTTCATTTCCTCTTTTCTTTAAAATATATTTAGTTAATTAATCTTGCTGATCTATTAACTTAGTGAAGAATCCAGGTCCTGTCAGGACTTGTTCAATTTTAGGCAAAGCAATCCCTAACGCCTCTTTCAATACATCTTCGATGGTTTCCACCGCTACGATTTGAACCTTATTTTTAACTTCTTCTGGGACATCCTTTAGATCGGCAACATTATCTTTGGGAATCAAGGCTTTGGTGATACCAGCACGTTCCGCAGCTATCAATTTTTCCTTTAATCCCCCGATCGGAAGAACAACACCTCTAAGCGTGATCTCCCCCGTCATGGCGAGTTTCGCGTCCACCATGATACCGGTAATCAAAGAAGCAAATGCTGTAAATAGAGCGATTCCTGCTGACGGCCCATCCTTGGGAACGGCTCCGGACGGTACATGAACATGTAAATCTTTATCTTTAAACTGAATGGCATTCATAGGCAACCGAGATTTCAGAAGACTTAAAGCAATCCTTGCCGATTCCTTCATAACATCTCCTAACTGACCTGTTAAGATGATCTGATCGTTTCCAGGCATTTCTGTTGCTTCAATAAATAAAATTTCGCCCCCCACCGGCGTCCACGCTAATCCAGTGACAACGCCCGGCGGATTAATTTCCTGAGCCATGTCATGCCTGGACATTTTTCTGCCCAGAATCTCCTCCAAGGCATCCGCTTCAACAATATAAGGTTTTTCAACGGTTCCCAGGACAATCTTTTCCACGACACTTCTGGCAATGGCGGCCAATTGTTTTTTCAGTCCCCTGACCCCGGCCTCCATGGTGTAGTCTGAAATGATCTTCTTTAAGGTTTCATCACTGATTTGGACATCAGCTTCCGTTAAGCCATGTTCTTCTAGTGCTTCCTTAATTAAATGGTTTTTACCAATGTTAAACTTTTCATTCGTTGTATAGCTTGAAAGCTGGATGATTTCCATACGGTCCAGCAAGGGACCAGGAATGTTTTCCAGGGAGTTTGCGGTTGCAATAAAAAATACGTTGGACAAATCGTAAGGCAAATCCAAATAATGATCTGTAAAGGTATTGTTTTGTTCAGGGTCCAACACCTCGAGTAACGCACTTGCTGGGTCCCCGTTATAACCCGTCATCAATTTATCCACTTCGTCTAAAACCATAACAGGATTCATTACCCCAGCCTTTTTGATGCTTTGAAGGATACGTCCGGGCATTGCACCTACATAAGTTCTGCGGTGCCCACGGATTTCAGCCTCGTCGCGGATACCGCCCAGACTGAGTCTCGTATATTTTCGGCCCAATGCTCCTGCGATGCTCTTACCCAGGCTTGTTTTCCCTGTTCCAGGAGGACCCACGAGCAGAAGGATAGAGCCATGTTTATCTTTCTTTAATTGCATGACCGCAAGATGCTGTATGATACGGTCCTTTACTTTTTCCAGGCCATAATGCTGCTCATCTAGGATACGCCGGGCTTCTCCAATATCGACGAGTTTCTCCGCCTTCATTTCCCAAGGTAGTTGTACAAGAAGATCTAGATAATTTTGAATCACATTATAATCCGAGCTTGCAGGATTCTGACTTTCCAGTTTGCTTAACTCTTCTAGTGAAGCTGTTAGAATCTCTTCAGGCATGTGTGCCTCTTCAATGCGTGTTTTATAATCTTTCTTTTTTTTGCCGACTGGTTCGTCTTCATTCAGTTCTTTCTGAATCTCTCTCAACTGTTCCCTCAATACTGCTTCACGATAATTTTTATTCGCTTTTTCGGAAAATCGTTCCGACATTTCAATCTGGAGCTGAATCGCTTCTTTGTAATGTAAGAAATAATCAATAAACGTCAAACTGCGCTCCTTTAATGACGCTGTTTCCATCAAGGTATATTTCTCTTCATTTGAGAAGGGAAGAAACCGTGAGATATATCCTATCAGAATATTAAGATCCTTTATCTCATCAATTGCTTTTACAATACCCTCTGACTCTCTGAATTTGGCTCCAATTTGATGAGATATATTTTGAATATAGGTCATCATTTCTTTCTGACCGTTTTCGTTGAGGTCGATGACTTCCTGCGCGGAAACTGTTTTTCCAGTGATCATGTTTTCACCAATGTTGATACCCAATACTTCCACACGGTTTAAGACCTTAACTTGAACATGGTATCCTTTTTCGCTGGGGTTCACCTCTAGTATTTCAAGGACAACGCCTGTTGTGTAGAAATCCTCCACGTTGATTTCATGTCGGTCCCTATGCCTCTTTAACGGCAACGCCACAATCTCTTGATTTTTGTCTCGAATACAGGCTAGCTCATCCTCGCTGAAGCGGTCTATCCTTAATGGATACGTCATTCCTGGTAATAAAACAAGATTTTCTATTGCTAGTATCATATAAATTGTCTCCTCTTTCATAAACGAATGTTCATTTAATAATCTTTAAATAGGGAAGCGAGCTATTACCCTCGCTTAAGAACTAGAAATCTAATCGTTTGAGACCGAATGAACCTAGCTCAGACTAGATTTTAAAATCTTTAAGAAGCGCTTTTTGAATGATATAAATCAACTCGTCCAAACGTTCCATGGCAATGTTTTCAGACTCACAACTTTTCACTGCAATCATTTTTACAGGGGCAAACAGAATAGCGTACAAATTATCATTGTTAAAGTTATTTAATATCTGCTGTTTCTTTAAATCCGTCAGCAACTGATTTAAATCCGCCGGTCCCTTCATCGAACCACAATTGCTCTGAAGAACAGGGCAGGTACTAAATTGTTCAATAAAATGAAAAACTTCTTTGTTTTCAATAATGAAGAAATAATACCGTCGGATCAGTTCCGCAATGATTTCCTCTCCGACCATATTGGGGCTTAAACATTGAAGCAAATATTGAATCGCATCTTCAGAATATTCCCGATAAATTTCTCTAAGCATGGTCTCCTTATTTTCATAATAGATATATACTGTCGCCGGAGATACACCAGCGGCCTTTGCTATTTTTGAGATAGATGTGCCCTGGAACCCCTCCTCCAAAATCAACTGCACCACTGCAATTTTAATGCATCTTTGCTTTTCGTCATCATTTTTTTCTCATGAGCGCCGCCTAACTTTTAGATAAAATTGATGATAAATCTATAATAAACGATCATTCGTTTATTGTCAAATAGGATGATTATTTTCCACAACTTTCACATGGTATTCCACGTATCATTGTTGGAATCCCATACCAAAAGCAAATAGACCACTGTTTTTCGACTAAAACAGTGGTCTATTTCGTTGTTCATTCAGGTTCGTTCATCAAGGTAGTCTTAAAATTCGGCGCTGATTGTCCTTGACATTATAAAAAGAATATTCAGCTCTACAACCCGCTCATACCAATGCTTTTGCTCAACTCAGACTAAAGCGTTGGGAACAAACCCGTCTTAGTATTCAATTTTGCTAAACATCTTGCTCCCTATTTTCTTTAGAAACAGATAAAGCAAACTATCTAAAAGTCCGTATACTGCTACCAAACTCACAACTACCTGGATTAGATTCAAATTTAGTTTGATGACTGCAAAGATCGTTAATCCCCCAAATGCAACACAAATAGCCATACTCAACAACAAATTTAAATTTTGTTTAATGGCTTTTTGTTCATTATCCCAGTGAAGTTTAGGATTAAAGAGGTCGATGATTATACCAACGAAATTGCTGAACAGAATAGCTAACAAGCTTGTAACACAGATCAAGGCCATTAGGGACAAGGGAAGCTTCAAGACGATCACTGCAACAATGCTTATTGAAAGCATTCCCACGATACCCATGATGACGCCTGCAATCACTTTCGCCATGATTTGGGTTTTGTAGCTCACCGGGATATATTTATTAAAGAATACGTTCTCCCCTTCTCTTGATATGGAAGTAGCTGTAATACCATTACTGGAGGAAACAAAAAGCATGGCTCCAAAAAAAGCTACAAACACCATCCCCGTTATTCCTTCCTTTTGCAGTAATCCAATTATTGCTCCAATTCCATTTCTAGATTTAGGTTGCGTAAATAGCGGGATTAATATTATTATTGGCCAAATGAAATTCATCAATATGCAGTTTATGAAAAATGCGGGAGTTCGAAATAAAATCCGCAATTCCTTTAATACATAGGATTTAATCACAGTACTGCGAATCGACTTCCGGCTCAATTGTTCCGAGCTTATTTGCTTTTTGCTGGATGATGATACCGAAACCCCTGTGACTCCTTTAAAGTAAAGCTTATTACCCAACAGCAAAAATAGGTAAAACCCCAGTAGGGACACGACGATAAATAGGCCTGTATAAACCAGCCCGCTAGGGCTTCCATGGTTAATCAGTCCAAGTGCCCCAAGTTTTGACGCGGGAAATATATTTGAAGTAATTGCTACCAGGGAGTTATTGCCAAGCTGCGTTTGCCCAGCTCCTTGGTTCAAGACAAACCTTTGAGACATTGTACTGACGCCAACTCCAAATATTATGGCAATGACGGCACTAATCGTCCGGAAGGCGTCTTTGTTTTTGGCAAGGTTCGTAAAACGCATGATAATCATGACAAGCACAGCGTCTAATACAATAGGAATCACAGGCAGTGTCAGGAAGATGAGTAGTGCGTAAACGTAATATAAAACTCCTGCTCCACTTTTCACCCCGTACACAATTAAAATTGGCAGGAAAATCAGACATCCTGTCAAGTATTCAAAAATTGTAACTATTATAAATTTTGCGCCCAAAATATGGGACGATTTAATTGGAAGGGGCAGCAAATTCTCAACATCATCCGAAAAATAGAAAGTATTCATGGTGTAAAAAAGGCCAAAGAAGAAAATCACAAAAGCACTAATTGCGATCCCCAGACTTAATAGAACGCCTTCTTCGCCAACTGTTGCCAGTCCATTATACGTAATCCTTAGAAAAGTTATTATGCCATATGCCATCGGCAAAAGGCTGAGTGCCAAAACAACAAATAGTAATATCTGTTTAATCTTCTTACTTTTTTCCTTTGGCAAACTAAATCCGTTTTTCATAAGAGCCATGGTTAATATCAATAGTTTTTTATTCATGCTCAGTCATATCCAGAAATATTTTTTCTAAAGATTCGCCTTGGACCTTAAAGTGAGCTTTCATTTCGCCCAACTTACCACAAAAGAGGAGTTTACCTTTGTTGATTACAGCGACTCGATCACATATCTTCTCGGCAACATCTAGTACATGCGTTGAAAAGAAAACGGTATTTCCTTTGTCTGCATGCTCACGCATCATTTCTTTTAGAGTAAAGGCAGCCCTGGGATCGAGTCCCGTCATCGGTTCGTCCATGATCCACACCGAAGGGTTATGGATAAGAACACCCATAATGATTATCTTCTGACGCATCCCGTGCGAATAACTCTGAATCTGATCTCCTAAAGCTTTCGTCATTTCAAAGCGATTGCTCAACATTTCGATTTTCTCCTTCCTCTCCTTGGTAGGAACATCGTAAATATCTGACATAAAGTTAAGGTATTCAAACCCTTTAAGTCTTAAAAACATATTGGGGCTATCTGGAACAAAACCAAACTGTTTTTTAGCTTTTAAAGGATCTTTGGTAATGTCTAGACCATCAATCAAGATACTCCCGTTGTCTGGGGCCAAAATACCCGTCACCATTTTTATGGTCGTTGTTTTTCCTGCACCATTGGGTCCTAAAAATCCAAAAATTTCTCCGTTATTTACCTTCAAGTCAATATTATCAACTGCTTTTACAGCCGAATTAAAGCTCTTCGAAACCTTACTTAATTCAATCATAGTATTTCTCCATTTCATTACGCATTATATCCATGCCGTATTTCCAACCGCATTCTTTGGTCAAGAAGTTTCTTCCACCTACTCTTCTAACTCTACTTTCCACGTTTTCCTTTCATTTCCTCCCAAGTTAATTAAAATAATCCAGATAAAAAAGGGCCAGACCGTCCAAAAGAAAACGGCCTAGCAATACAATCAGCGAGAGTTGCGCTATAGGTCCCCGAGACATGTCAGGGTATGTGTGGCCGGGATGACGCTCCTCCGTCCAATATTCTTTTGGATATTGCGCTACAGGGTTTTTCTTAGCTCTGTTATATATTTTTTTGCACAATGATTTGCCTTAGAACTCATTTTCATATCGTTTGAAAAATTCATAATAGGTTCGCACGTTTTCCAACTTTGTCCACCGCTTCACATCAACTGGATTCTCGTCAAGATCATAGATTTTTGCTCCACGCAGGGCGAGAAGAAATGGCAAAACGGGATCTTGCATTGCAATCTCCTCCAATGTTTTTCATGGTACCCTGATATTTAAGCTCTATAGCCATATTATACCATAGGCATTAAGGCCTTTAAACTAATAATTAGATTTGTTAACTGTTTGTCTGCTTCTAAAAGTCACAGATGCCAGTTCGAGTCTTCCGGCTCATTTTTACACATATTGACAATAGTAATAAATAGGATTATACTAAAATTATTTCATATTAAAAGGTGGAGTATTGATGTCGGTTCTATCTGTTACGGTGGGTCTCAACTAAATATAGTTGCAAAAGGCGTTCGATTAACGGGAAGTATCCCGTTTGTTGTGTTGCCCTTTTGAAAAACACCTAACAGACTGCTTCTATACTTCCAATCATTGATGCGTGACAGGGTGTGCTTGTCGCGTTGTTTTTATGTTGAGATTTTGCCCGCAGGAGCATTTTGCACTTTTACAGGTGTAGTATGTTTTTCTGCGGGCTTTTCATTTATCCCCAAGCGTAAGACTCCCTCTTCTACAAGTGGAAGTGGGAACCCGTACTCTACTTCATTGAGGGTAGACTCCATCCTACGGCGCGAAAGTATTCGTCTGTAGATCTGCGCCTTCGGCGTAAGTCTATCCTCAGCGCAATAGTATTCGTTACGGGCCGTGCGCTTTCGGCGAAACTCTCCCCTTCGCCGGTTAGTATTCCTATTGGGATAACGGCTTCGGCGATACTCTCCACCGGAGACTATCGTGGAGAGTTTCGTACTGGAGACTTACGTCACCGAAGACTCGATGTTCAACTTGGTTGAACGAGTTCACTAATTTTGTTATAAGGAGATACCAAATGAAAAATTATATAACTCTAGAATTTGACGAAATCCTTAAGCAACTTGCAGATAAAGCACAGTCTAATATTGTTCAAGCTCGCTGTCTTGCCCTTGTTCCATCATTAAACGAGGCGGAAGTAATACGGCGCCTAGACGAAACAACCCAGGCCAAAAGAATTATAGAACAGATTGGAACCCCGCCCCTTCCCACAATGACGGATCTGCAAAAGGTCATTGACCTGATCGGCATTGATGCAATTCTGATGCCTGATCAGTTTGCCCATGTTTCCTCCTTCCTTGTATCCTGCCGAAGAATAAAAGCTTACCTCGAGAAAGCTAAGTCGACCGATATCATCATCGCCTGGTACGGTGAATCAATCAACGAATTATCCGAGCTTGAAAATGAAATCGAGCGCTGCATCCGGAACGGTATTGTCGACGATAAGGCATCAGCTGAGCTTGCCAATATTCGGCGACATACCGCTATCACGATTGATCAGATCAAAGCAAAGCTTGATGCACTACTCAGGAACAACAAAACCTGGTTTTCGGAGAGTTTTGTTTCCTTAAGAAACGGACACTATACTTTACCAGTCAAGCGTCAACACAAGAACAATGTCGCCGGTTC
>NZ_JYNH01000020.1 GCF_000960765.1 Desulfosporosinus sp. I2
GCCTCGGAAACCGTTAATCCACCCGCCTTAGTTATAATCAGATCGGAAACCTCCATTAATTCCTCAACATTATGAACATACCCCAACCGCACGATGAGGTTACGAGCCTGGACATTTACTTCTACTAACGAGTTATATAGCTTTTCATTCTTTCCACAGACAATAATAGTTTGAACTGGAATGAGAGAATCTGCAAGTTGCATGCAGATTCTCTTCACAATTTCGACCTCATACACACCTCCCATCACTAAAAAGGTGGGTAGCTTTGGCTTTAAACCTAATTTGGAAACAATGTGCCCTCGATCCATTTCTCGTTCGAATTTCGGACTGACTGGGATCCCCGTCACATAAACACGTTGTGGTTCAATTCCCCAGGACACTAAACTTTTCTTTACTTCCTTACAAGCCACCATGTAACGATCAACACCTGGATGGACCCAAAGACTGTGAACAGTATAATCGGTGATTACAGTAACTACCGGAACATTAAGAATACGTTCCAGCCTGAGTTGGGCTAGAATCGAAGAAACTGTAGGATAAGTACAGACGATGAGATCTGGTTCAAATGCCTGAATGTATTTAAGAAAATCACTGCGCCCTATGTGATTCAGAAAACGTTGCATCATCGACTTAGGTTGTAGCCTAGCTGTTTTATCATAAAATCGTCCCCAAAGCCTCGGGGTATGTTTAATCATCTCCATGTATAAGCTTTTAGCCATGGTGTTCAACCGTTTACTCAAAAAATCTCCGAAATCTAAATGAATAATTTCTGCATAGGGCTCCTTGAGTCGTATGCCTTCAATAATTGCTTCTGCCGCCCGAAAATGTCCATTTCCGAACGCTGCAGAGAATACGAGAATCCTTAATTGTTTCATTTCTAGCCCTCCCTCTCAATTTCCTTATTCTGATTATTTACGCGAGGCGTAAGGTTAAACTGTCTAATTGGTTCCGGGCAAAATTCAAAAAACCCGCTGAAGTGGCAATTGTCAGCGGGATCAATATTTCTGATGCCTTTTGATAGCTCTCTTCAGAACATCCCTCCACCTGAGATACCAAGGAATATAGCGGACCGGAAACGCTAGCATTATGCTCAATCCATTGGGCTGGATATAAAAACGGCAAATACATACCACATATTGCAGGAAACATGCCCCAGTTATTGGTTGCCCATGTTTCGAACTCTTTGTGACCGTCGAAAAGAATCCCTAAGGAATGGTGTGGAACACACATGTCTTGTACTAGGTGTAGCGCTGCGCCCAAAAAGAACATTCCTTTATCGACGTTCTTTGGGAAAAAAGTAAAAGCCTTGTTGAAATAATATTGACACTCGGCTGTTGCGCCCGGCCAGCTAATGAGTCCTTGCTTATCGGGATGGCTATAAAAATGATTGACGTTTTTCCAACCGCGGTCAGCCCAGTATAAACCTTTTGTCAGTGTCGAGTGATGTGCCTTGAATAATCTGACTACATCCTCTTTTCCATCCTGCTTTAAAGTAATATAGGCCTGTTCCAGACATTGAACATGGGTTACGCCTGGTGTGTCGAGAAAATATTGCAAGGGGCCCGCTGAAGCAAGAAGCAACTTTGTCATCCTCCCAAGTGTCTGACCAATAATCCTATCATACATGTCCAAGTCAACACCTTTCCTATGTTCTTAAGACAATTTTATCGCATGACTGTAAAGGAAGTATTATTCTCATGTTAAGAAACAACTAAGTTCTGTTAAATTTGAGTTAATTATTTATAGAGTTGTTTATGTTGCTGTTTCAGTAATAACAAATATTGTTATTACTGAAACAGCAACATTATACTTATCTTAAAATTAGTTTAAAAACTCTAAAGAGGATAAATTTAACAATAAATTTACATTCACTTAATTAGATTTTTACAATTAGATACTATTATGTAGTAAGGATATTATACATTGTAACAGACTCAAATTAGGCACGATGCTGGGTCAAAGAAGGAGTTTCCAAATGTTTAAGTCGGTAGATATGAGCCAACAAAAGCTATACCGTCTACTTAGGGACAAGAAAACAATCTGGGTGTTATATCTTGATATCATTAAATTTCAGGAGGTGGAATTTCGTTATGGGTACAAAATCTGTAACCAAATTCTGGCTGAAATTGAAAATGAACTTAATCTTACACTTAAACAGCAACGCAGCCTCTATTTGTTCTCTCATATAGAATGCAGAGGTGGGGATGACTTCGTTGTTTATTTTGTTCCGGGAGAAACCATACATTGGGACATAACCGAAGTCATCGAACAATGGGTTCGCCCTATGGAAGAAAGGTTTAACCGCAGAATTAGAAAGCTAGTTAACGAGAAAATAAGCCTTCGTTCCGGACTCGCCCAGTGTATCAACGAAGTCGGCCGAAGTGCCGATTATTTACTGTATGCGGCTGTGAAAGAGGCCTTCCTTCTTAACAAATCCGAACCAGATCCCAATTTTTTTGCGCGCCGTGAAGAGATTACCCATCTGATCGAAAAACCCGACAAGTACTTGAAAGCCGCTTTTCAACCAATTATTGAAACACGAAGTGGAGAGGTGTTTGGGTTTGAAGCGTTGGCCCGTATACCAGGCTCCACTTGTTTTAACAATATTGCTGAACTCTTCCCCTTTGCCGAAAAAATAGGTCAGCTCTATCCGATCGAAACACATTGCCGGCGCCAAGCTATTAATTCCTACCCTAATGTTGTCCAAAACAAAGAAATGCTCTTCCTCAACATTAACCCTCAAGTCCTAATCGACCCCGAGTTTGCCTCTGGTCATACTAGAAAATTACTTAGTGAGAAAGGGTTAGCCCCAACGGATGTTGTCCTGGAAATTACCGAACGAAGTGCAATCGAGGATTTCTCCACGTTCCGTGATGCTTTAGATCATTATCGTAATCAGGGTTACCTAATTGCTTTGGATGACGTTGGAGCCGGCTACTCCTCGTTACAGTCCGTAGCGGAGCTACATCCTGACTTTCTTAAAATTGACCGATCTTTAATTCAGGGAGTGAATACTGATCCTATAAAATGGGCCTTGCTGGAGACCTTTGTCACCTTTTCTAAGCGTATAGGGTGCCGTATCATCGCAGAAGGAGTGGAAACGGCAGAGGAAATGCGTACTGTGGTCCAATTGGGAGTGGACTACGTACAGGGCTTCTTTGTTGCAAGACCCACTTTTGAACGAAAAATCATTAATCCAGCCGTTATGGAGATCCTAGATCCAGTGCGTCGGCTTAAATCTATAGATCAAAGCCCTGTTCTTTCCATGGTAGAGCCCATACCCTTGTTCGATACCAACGCCCTTGTCAGTTCCATCGAAACTTACTTCCGCGAGCACCCAAACCAATGGCTGGTGGGGATAACCGAAAACTCCCGTATTGTTGGTGTGATGCAGCGCGACAGACTTTTTGCCGCGCTAGGTACCCGCTATGGTGTCTCTCTTTTTTTAGAGAAAACTGTTTCCGTTATAATGGACTCAAATCCGCTCATAGTGGAAGACACCACTCCTTTGGAAGTGGTGTCTAGTTTAGCTATGCAACGCTCGGATGCCCAGCTGTATGACGGCATTATTGTGGCTAACCAACGCAAGCCGGTTGGTATGGTTTCCGTGGCAAATCTAATTAAAGCTATATCCGAAAGGCAGATTCAGCTTGCCCAAGGAGCTAACCCGCTGACTGGGTTGCCAGGCAACTGAATTGACCAGGAGATTCGACAACATTTAGAACGCGGTTTGACCTTTGGCCTATTATATGTTGACCTTAACAAATTCAAATATTATAACGACTTATACGGTTTTCAACGAGGTGATGTTGCTATCAAAATGTTAAGTGAGGTTTTGCTAAATGAGTCATTTAAAACCGCTGGAAAAACCTTTGTCGGACACATAGGAGGCGACGATTTTATTATAATTTCTTCCCCCTCAGACTTGGAAAAGTTAGCAGTCAACATCCTCGCCCAATTTGAACAATCTTGCGAGCAGTTACCTGGTACAGAAAACCTTAGCGTTGCCCTAGCCGGCCTGATCATAAACACCACGGACCGAAATTGGACGCCTTTACTCGTTTCTGAACGAGCTGCCCAAATCAAGAAAGAAGTTAAGGCATTGAGAGGAAACTCTTTTTTATTACGATAGGAGGAGTAATGTAAATGAAATGGTTTTACAACTGGAAAACGTTCTACAAAATTAATGCCTTAGTCCTTGTCATGGTAGTATTCATGCTCGGTTTAAGTTTTATGGGGTATTATTTTTATAATCAATCCAAAGTAGCCATGAATGATGCCTATTCAAATGCTCTGATTTCAGTAAAATTTATTAATGATGCCAATTCCAATATGCGTATGATGCGTAGTGTAAACGTAGAACTTATCTTAGCCCCTCTTGACGCTTCCAAGAAGCAAAACCTACTCATTCAGACTACTGTACTAAAAGGCTTAACCACCGTATCACTGGACAACTATACCCCCCTTGCTAAAGAGCCCTTTGAAGTTAACAAACTGGCGAATGTGAGGGACTCACTGCAAAAATACAGCGACGAATGGCAAAAGGTAGTTTCGCTAATGGATAGCGGGGACAAAGAAGGAGCCTATATCTACTTTTCTAATAACGCTACCAAAGACTTAGACGATATTCAAACTATGCTCGCTGAACTCGTAGAGTTTAGCACTCAGAAAGCAAAAAGTAGCATTTTGCGCGAAAATCTTAATTCTGCACAAACGGTGAAAATGCTATTAGGTTTCCCACTGGCCGTCGCTGTTCTGGCATTTATCATTGGAGCTCTGGTGGCCCGAGCCATCGCCAAACCTCTACAAATAATGCTAACAAACGTTCGAGAGCTTGCCTCAGGAAATCTTAGGGTGACCAAGTTAAAAACGACCTCCAAGGACGAAGTTGGACAACTTGCAGAGGCCTTTAATCTTATGACGGATAATCTGTCAGGCTTGGTCAAACAAGTCTCTGCGTCATCGACGGACGTTGCTACCTCAGCTCACCAGCTTTTAAATATTACGGAACAAAGTTCAAGTGCCTCTGGCCAAATAGCACTTTCCATAGCCAAGGTGGCTGGTGGTACGGAAAAACAAGCCGGTGCAGTTAACGAGACCGTAGCGGCTATGGAACAAATGAACATTAACATTCAAATGGTAGCGGAGGCAGGCCAGCGCGTCACTACCCTCACCTCAAAAACAACTACGACTACTGAAAATGGGCAAAGGGCTCTTACTCAGGCTATTGAGCAAATGGGCAACATCAGCAGGGGTAATCGAGTTGTTAAAGAAACTATCACCTTATTGGCTGAGGGCTCTGAACAGATAGCGGATATCGCTAGCTTAATAACTGGTATTACAGAACAAACAAATCTTCTGGCCTTAAACGCCGCTATCGAGGCTGCCCGTGCTGGCGAGCAGGGGCGTGGCTTCTCTGTAGTGGCTGAAGAGGTTCGCAAGTTGGCTGAAAAGGCCAAAGTAGCGACTGGACAAATCACTGCTTTAGTGGTTGTAAACAGGAATAACATCAATCGTGTTATCGTTGCTATTGATGCAGAAGAAGTTCACGTTAACGATGGAATTAAGGTGGTAAACACCGCTGGTCTTGGCCTATCTGATATATTAAATATGGTGATTGAAGTTTCCGAACAAGTAGGTGGGATTGCCTCTTCCATACAGCAAATGGCGGGCGGAAGTCAACAAATCGTTTCAGGAATTCAGCACATCGGTGCTGTCAGCCAGGTTACTGCCGACCAGGCAACCACCGTTTCCGCGGCAATTGAAGAATTCACAGCGTCTATCAATCAGATTAACTTATCGTGTCAAAGTCTGACAGACTTGGCCCAGAACTTACAAACTGGGGTTAGCACTTTTAGGATCTAAAAATACATTTTGAGGACGAGTAAATTTATAACAAGAATTGCAATTATATCGGATATTCATGCCAATGTCGTTGCTCTAAAGGCTGTGCTAAAAGATATTGAAGAACAACAAGTTGACAGGATTTATTGTGTTGGTGATTTAGTAGGATATGCCCCGTTCCCAACGAAGTTATTGATTTAATCAAAGAGAAGAACATCCCGACAGTCATGGGTAACTATGATGATGGAATTGGTTATCAGCGATTTATTTGTGGTTGTGACTACAAGGATGCTACAGCTGAGGCTTTAGGACATGAATCTATAATTTGGACCAAGAATCACACCTCCGAAGAAAATAAAGAATTTTTAAGAAAACTCCCTTAGGAAATACGGGTAACTATAGCGGATAAACGATTGCTTTTAGTCCATGGTAGCCCAAATAGGTTAAACGAGTATGTCACAGAAGAAATTTCGGAAGATTATGCCAGTGAGCTTATTTCTCTTGCTGCGATCACTAATCATTTCGTGGTGAGCATTTAATCAGAGTATCAATTTTCGGGGTCAGCCGCTAAATTAAGAATTGCTTGTGCGTAAACTTTAGTTGTTAAAAGAAGATTATCAATCGAAATATACTCATCAGGACAATGAATCACTTCAGGTTCACCTGGGAAAACAGGACCAAAGGCAACCCCTTGAGGTAACGCTTTGGCATAGGTTCCACCACCAATTGCAAAAGCAAAGGATTCGAGTCCAGTTACATCAGAATAAGCTTTAAGTAGAGACTGTACCAAGGCGCTGTCTTTGGGAACGTGATGTGCGGCTTGGTGGCTTAAAACGTTTAACGTTAGCTTCTCAGTCTTGGCGATTCTTTCAATGGGAAGCAATACGTCGTCCCGTTTATAGGTAACAGGATACCGGATATCGATCACATAACGCATCTGGTCGGAACTCAATTCTAAAATGCCTAGGTTGAGGGATAGCTTTCCCGAGGGTTCATCACTTAGAGTAATTCCAAAACCCTCTCCATAAAAGCCTGTGCCAGGAAATTTTAAGATTTTATCAATCAAGTGTTGTTCCTTAGTGTCAAGTGGCAATGTTCTAAGAAATTGCAAGGCATAAATGACGGCGTTTTTTCCATTTTGAGGAAGGCTGCCATGGGCTCCCACTCCATTGAAAAAAAGCCTAATTTCTTGGTCTGATGCTTGATTATCCAGCATTCCACTAACCCCTTCTGGAAACGGAAAACCTCTCAATGACTTTGCAATTAGTTCTTCCGAAATCCCCTTTAAGGTTACCTCACAAAGATCTGGAACAACATTGGCACGTTCCCCTCCTTGTATATGTACAAGGTGTGGAAGGGATGAGATCTGGGATTGACTTAATTCCAAATGTAGAATCCCTTTCTCCGCATGAATTAGTGGGAATTCTGCATCTGGCGCAAATCCTAACTTCGGTACCTGTTCCTGCTTAAGATAATAATCCATGTCCGCCCAGCCAGACTCTTCATCCGTTCCTAAGATCAAACGAACTTTCATATTTAAAGGAATTCCCGCATCTTTTATAGCTTTCATAGCAAAAAGCGCTGTTAAAGTAGGCCCTTTATCATCTAATGCGCCGCGACCATAAATTTTCCCATCTTTAATAGCAGCACTATAAGGAGGAACAGACCATCCATCCCCTTCCGGCACCACGTCTAAATGACCTAAAATCCCCAGAAGCTCCCCTTCGCCCATTTCTATGTGACCTGCGTATCCTTCAACGTTTTTAACAGTAAAACCAAACTTTTCTCCTAATGCCAAGGTCCATTCTAAAGCTTCTTTAATTCCGGGTCCAAATGGAGCACCTGGAGCAGCATGCTCAACATCCTTAACACTCTTAATCTGAATACATGTCCTGATAGCAGAGACTAAATCTTCTTTAATCGAATCAATATTTTGGTCAAGACGCATTATTTATTCCTCCGTAATTTCTAATATCTTTCAAGTCACCTTCTTCAATAATTGGGTGACTATATTCTAACTCAATACTCATCCTAGGTTACCCAAATTTATAAGTTTGTAGCAGAAGAGCTAGCCTGAAATTTAGCGCTCTAATCACTGAGATAAGGAAGAAAACTTGACATCGACAATTGTTCCCTTAATCACGACTTTTCCTGCTGGCGGTGATTGCTGATTAACTAAGCCGCTACCCGTAAAGTTAAAATGAAGTTCAGATTTTGCTAAGGTTTCACCAGCTTGACGCATTGTCATACCTAATAAATTCGGAATAATAACTTCACCCCCGACTGGGGTTCGTTCAGGTATTACTGGTTGTGGAGTAGGCCTTACTGCAGAATCATTGGGTGAAATACTAACCGTACTCTGTGTATTATTTGCCACGGGTAAACCATAATATTGTAAAGCTCCCTCAATAATCGCTTTTGCCCTCGGTCCTCCTAATGAACCCCCTTGATGACCTTCCTCGGTATTTGGGGTATCAATAATAATGAGCACAGCGATTTTTGGATTTTCAGCGGGTGCATAGGCAGCAAAAGAGGCAATATAGTCAGTACTGGAATATTCTCCTGTTTTCGGATCAACTTTCTGAGCGGTACCTGTCTTACCCGCGACATTGACACCAGGAATTTTAGCCAGATGACCAGTGCCATCGGCAACAACTTGTTCGAGGATTTCTGTCATTTGTGAAGCAGTTGATTTTGAGATTACTTGGCGTATGGGAGTTGGTTTTTGCTGTTTTATTAGTTGCCCCTCAGAATTAGTAATTTTGTCCACAATATATGGACGATAGAGAGTACCCCCATTAGCGACAGCAGAAATGGCAGACAATAATTGGATCGGTGTCACTGAATTGGCTTGTCCAAAGGACATTGTAGCAAGGTCGATATCTCGAACTTTGTCTGGTGGAAGGAGTATTCCTGTTTCTTCTCCGGAGATATCGATACCTGTTTTAGCTCCAAAACCGAAAGCTTTTAGATACGTATCAAACGCCGTTTTACCCAACTTTTCTCCAACCTGAGCAAGTACAACATTCGATGACAGTTTCATCCCTTCAGTAAACGTGGGGTTACCGTGCGGTTTTAGATCAGAGTCCCAATTTGTGATTCGTCGAGGTGCGATGTCTAGGTAGCCAGGATCTTTAAAGGTATCATTTGGACTGATAACTCCTTCTTCCAAAGCGGCTGATCCTGTAATGATTTTAAACGTTGATCCTGGCTCGTAGGACATACCGATCGCTAAGTTGCGGCGAACTTCGGGTGTTACTTTATCATAATCAGTCGGATCAAAGGAGGGACGAGATCCCATGCCTAATACTCGCCCAGTTGTTGGATCCATGGCTAAAATCGTAACACTTTTGGGCTTGGTTGATTGGTATGCCTGATCAAGTTGCTGCTCAATAAAATATTGAATCGTAGAATCGATGGTTAATGTAAGGGAGTTTCCATGACTTGAAGGCGCGCTTTGATGGAGGGCATCAAGTATAAAGCTTGCTCGAGTATCCTGTTCCTGGGATTGGAAGCCAGGCTTGCCAAATAACTCCTTGTCATAATAATATTCTACTCCCTCGACTCCATGCCCTTCACGATTGACGATCCCAAGGGCTGAAGCGGCAAACATTCCCATGGGATAAATACGTTTTTCTTCTTCATTGAGCCCCACTCCTGGAATTTTTAGAGCCATAATTTGCTCTGCTTTATGAATATCCACTTGATGTGCTAAACTAATCCATAACGAATCCTTCGTTAGCTTCTCAAGGATGTCCTTAGAATCAAGTCCTAGAATAGTTGCGAGTTCCTTAGCAGCATCTTCTTTTGTTTTTTTAAATTGGTTTTTGGAAATTGATTCACTGAGAGCTTTAGGATCCGCATAGATTTCTTTGACTGGAATATTCTGAGCTAAAACATTACCTTGAGTGTCAAAAATAGTTCCTCTATCCGGCCGAATGCTTTGATCAATCGTTCGACGTTCAATTCCTTTAGCTTTAAGATCTGGGGCTTGAACAACTTGTAGTAATACAAGTCTCCCCAAAATGAGGAGGATCACCATAGATAGGATAACTCGGATCCAATGATCGCGCGAAAAATAATTGATTCGTTTGCTCATTTTCCAAAATGCGTCCCTTCTATCACTTCTAAGACTATCACTTCTATAAGAGGAAGTTCCAAGCTCTTCTATCTTCATTATAGCATCTAACTACGTCGTTCCTAGTCCTATCAGAAAGAATAAATTCATGGTTCCTGCTATGTATTTTTTTATCATTTTACTAGAAGAGAACTCACGTTTTCTTAACTAACGATGGCATTGATTAAAGCCACCTTGCTAAAAAACCGCAAGTTCTTGGTTGTATTTTGTCCCTTGAGAGTGGAATAATACACTCTTAAGTCTAGGTATATTCTTGAAACTTTGGAACACTTAGCACAATTCTTTAATGCCATCTAGTCAGTAAAATACTTATTAAAGTCCCTGTTAAAAGCCCACCCAAATGAGCAAAATTATCGATACCAGGTTGGATAAATCCAAAACCGATATTCACTAATATGACTATAATAAGATTCATTCCTAAGCCGGATTTCCACAGATTAGGTCGTTTATAGCTATAATAGGCTAACGCGCCAAGAAGTCCAAAAATTGCCCCGGAAGCCCCTGCAGAGAGTGCTGGAGAGAAGATAAAACTGGCAAGAGAGCCTCCAAGACCCGCGAGTAAATAAATCAGAAGATACCTCCAGTGTCCAAAAGCTTCTTCTGCTAGTGACCCTAGTGACTTTAAGGCATATAGATTAAAAAAGAGGTGTATTACACCAATATGAATAAACATGCTGGTAATTAACCGCCAATATTCACCTTCTTGAATAAGCGTATTAACTTTTGCTCCGAAGGCAATAAGAACACGTTGCTCAGTTGAACCTCCAGCTAGAGTCATCAGGACAAAAACGATGAGATTGATGCTTAATACAGCATAGGTAAAAAACGGCAAAAAAAGTTTCCCGGCGTGAATAGTTTGCTCAAAAAGAATAGGATTTCCACTGGTTAGCTGCTTTAGCCATTGAGGAATCATGGGATCATTCGATGGAGGGAACGGAAATAAGTTCCCGTTTTGTGTATCTAAGTACCAAAACTGAACATTGGGGAAATGGTGCTGCTTTAAAAGCGAAGAATCGATCCCCTGGGGACAAAAAACTAGGGCATCAAACTTAGGAAAATCAGAAAATCTTTGCATCCATGATTGAAACTCCTGGGGAAGTTCATTTTGGTTACCAATAAAAAGTCCCCTTCGCAGAGACTCATGGGTAGCACATACCCAATATCCTTCTAGTCTATGAATTGTCCAACCTGATTGAATGAGATTGTTTATAACGAGTTCGAACATATTAACACCTCTGGTCTTAAATCTCCCCTAAAACCCCACGTAGCAAACTAGGAATGCCATAGTCATTTTTTCCTGAACCATACCCAACATTTAGTACAGTCATTTCCGGAAAGGTGGATTGTTGGGCTAAGGCTCTTACGAGTGCTGCGCCGGTAGGAGTAATTAGTTCTCCCGTAATCCCTGATTCTTGAAATTTAAAGCCTCGTAAAAGTAAGAGTGTGGCTGGAGCAGGCAAAGGTAAAATTCCATGGGCACAATGTACAAAGCCCCTTGACCACGGGAGTGTGGAGATCCTAATCATGTCAATATTCAGCTGATCTAAAGCGATACAGGTCCCTACGATATCAACAAGGGAGTCGACTGCTCCTACTTCGTGAAAATGAACATGATCGATGGTGGTTCCGTGAACAAGAGCCTCAGCCTCCGCCAAAACATTAAAAACTTGAAGAGCATTTTTTTGCGCACGTTCAGACAAAGATCCGCTTAGAATCATCGTTTGAATATCAGCGAGATGGCGATTATGTCTGTGCTCATGCTCATGCTCATGTTTATGTTCTTTACTGTGATTTTCTTCTATCTTTTCTAAGACAACATCAATGTCAGTTGCTTGAATACCATGGACTTGGCGTGAACTCACTTTAAACTCAAATTCCGTTAATCCAATCGAGTGAAGTTGCTTAACAATTTCTTCAGGCTCTGCACCTAAAGCAAGCAAGGAGCCGAGTGCCATATCCCCGCTGATTCCTGCAAACGTATCCCAATATAAAACTTTCAAGTTTCTGTTCCTCCCCAATTACTTTGAAATTCTTCGTATAATAGCAGAAGCTAAAGAGGCGGCGCCAAAGCCGTTATCAATATTAACAACTCCGATTCCTGAGGCACAACTGTTTAACATACTAAGTAAGGCAGCTAAGCCTTGAAAGTGGGCACCGTAACCTACGCTAGTCGGTACGGCAATCACAGGTTGCTCCACTAATCCACCCACCACGCTGGCCAAGGCACCTTCCATTCCTGCAACGACAATCAGGACTTCTGCTCGATCCATAAGCTCACGCTGCACAAGTAGACGGTGTATTCCCGCTACACCTACATCAAATAATGTATCTACTTCGTGCCCCATGTAGCGAGCCGTCAGATATGCCTCTTGAGCCACAGGCAAATCTGCGGTACCAGCCGTCATAATAAGAATTCTTCCAGAAATAGTCGGTTCAGCTAGAGGGTTAAGCAGGAGACATCGAGCAAGGGAATCATAATGGGCATTTGGAAAATGGAGTAAAACCTTTTCCGCACTAGCCGGTTCAAGACGGGTTGCCAGCACATTTTGAGACTTTGCACCCAAGTGCGTTAAGATGGTTATAATATGCTCAGGCTGCTTTCCTTGACAGAAAATCACCTCTGCTTGACCAGTACGCAAGGCACGATGATGATCTAAACGCGCAAATCCTAAATTTTCAAATGATAGATCCTTCAATTCTTGTAACGCTTCATCTGGGGAACATGAACCTAGCTTAACAGATTGAAGTAAAGTCTTTAACATCTCTTCGTTCATCGTAAATCCTCCGACTCGATTGGGTTCAAACTACCCGTACGCAGACCCATTAAATCTAAGGTAACATATCGAAAGCCCAACTTTAAAAACGAGTTTGTAATTTCTGATGGTTCCTGTAAAAACTCAGGGAACTGCCTAATAGGAATCTCAATACGAGCAATATCTGCATGAACTCTTACCCTGCATTCAGGATAGCCTTTCTGATGTAGGATCTCCTCAGCTTGAGCAATACGTAAAAGAAGGTTTTCTGTAATCTTATCTCCATAAGGGACTCTTGACGCCAGACAAGCTAGAGAAGGCTTGTTCCAGGTAGGTAAATTTCTACGTTGAGATAAATACCGGATTTCAGGTTTTGTAAGACCTACTTCAAGTAACGGGCTAATGATGTTTAACTCTTGAAGAGCTATTAGACCAGGCCGAAAATCAGAAATATCAGAAGAGTTCGTTCCCTCAATAATGGTAGAGTATCCAAACTGGTCTCCGAAATTCTTAAATTTCTCAAAGATCTCCTTCTTACAGAAATAGCATCTATCCTTGGGATTCTCCCTAAACTCCTTTAACGATAAAATGTCGTAGTCGATCACCTCAACTGGAAATTTGAGATGGCGAACAAGAGCCAAGGTTTCTTCTTGTTCCCGTGTAGAAATCATGGCACCACGCGCAAAAACGGCTTTACAATCTAGCTTTAACACCTCTTGAGTGACGGCTAACAGATAGGTTGAATCTACGCCCCCAGAAAAAGCAACCAAGACCTTTTTTAGGGACTTTAGTCGATCGATCAGCTGTAATTCTTTTTGATAAGCTTCTTCAAGTGTTGCGTCCATACTTAGTTTATCCCTTCCTTCCTCTCTATTCTACCTATCGAATAAATGACTGTAAAGGAAAAGAACATTATCGAGAATAAATGGTGGAAAATAATTAAGAGCAAGGGGGTAACCCCGCTGCTCTTAACACATTAACGTAGTTTCACTAACAACTGATCAAATAATTAGCCATTCTTCCACGATACACCAAATCCACCTCTGGGGTATTTCCAATCGATATTGCCAAAGGGACAGCCAATCAGGCATGTTCCACATTCAAGACATCCTTCATACCCTACCGCAATACGTTTTTCTTCTTCGTCCCAATCATAAACATGCGCCGGACAAAACCGTGTACAAGGTTTATCTTGACACTGTTGTAAGCATACCTTAGAATCTACAATCTTAATATGACTTAATTTATCCGTATTAAATCGTACTAAAAAAAGTTTATCATCTAATTTCATAACAGCGCCCTCCATGCCCCATAGATATCTTTAATTAACCCGCCTTTAGAACGCTTTTCGAAGGCCATCTTGATAATTTCCTTTTGACGCTGTTTTTTAGGTGTTCCATCCGCTGTTAAATACATCTTGACAGCTTGAGAAAATAACTTCGGATAAACTTTCAGGAGATGAGTATTTTCCTCAAAGAATTTGCCCATATGTCGATAATGGTGAAGGTCTTTAAGCACGAAGGAATCACGCAAGCGAGTTTCATAGACTGTCATGGCCTGATCACTAACATCCCCCGTTTTAATTGCTTGAGCAGCAACTTCTCCTGCAATCTTACCCGAGATCATCGCCAGATTTGAACCTTCTCTATTCAAGGAATTCATCAGCATTGCTGTATCCCCAACAACAAGGACTCCCTGACGATGGAGCTTAGGTACTTGTGTATATCCACCTTCAGGTATAAGGTGAGATAAGTATTCCTTAGTTTCTCCCCCTTGAAGAAGACGTTTAACATAAGGTTTAGATTTCAAGTTCTCGAGAAGATCATTCGGGGTCCAATTATTTCGAATTAATGGCTGTAGAATAGCCCCAACTCCGATTGAAATAGATTCTTTATTTGTATAAATAAAGCCTACTCCCATCATCCCTGCCGTTGAATCCCCATATAATTCTATAGTAGCCCCTTGTCCTTCATCAAGACAGAAGCGGTCTTCAATCTTTTCTTTAGGTAAGGCGATGACTTCCTTGACTGTAACAGCTACTGATTCTGGCTTTAAAGGCTTAGCAAGGCCTGCTTTGACTGCTAAGAAGTTATTAACCCCTTCCGCAATGATCACTACTTTGGCTCCCAAATCCCCTTCAGCGCGTCCAGTACGGACTCCAACAACATTGTCGCCCTTATATAAAAGATTTTCGACAATCGTTTCCGGAATGATCATGACTCCTGCTTTTTCAGCTTGTTGTGCTAGCCAACGATCAAATTTAACTCTAAAAACAGAATGAGCATTATAGGGTTCTTTAGCCCAGGCAGGGTCTCGATATCCTGCTAAGATTGACTCATCTCCGCTTAACATTGCAATTCGCTGTTCTATGATCGGACGTTCTAAGGGTGCCTCTTTCCAAAATTCAGGCACAATTAGGTCCGTAGCTTTTGTGTAAAGTATCCCACCCATTACGTTCTTAGTTCCCGGATAATCTCCACGTTCAATAACGACTGTTTTCATGCCAGCCTGGGCAGCACTGAGCGCGGCAGACAGGCCAGCCGGACCGCCTCCAACGACGATCACATCAAAGTTTTCCATGTTTGCCCCTCCTTAATTTGCCACGCCGTGCTGAAGGCGTTTCTTGAATTCAGCAGTCATTGCAGGTACTATTTGAAAAAGATCGCCTACAATTCCATAATTCGCTACTTTAAGAATGGTAGCTTCTGGATCATTGTTGATAGCAATAATGAAGTCAGACGTTTCCATTCCAACTAGATGTTGAATTGCCCCTGAAATTCCGATGGCGATATAGACTTTTGGACGAACCGTAGTTCCAGATTGCCCTACTTGTTGATCATGAGTTAGCCAGCCTGCCTCCACTGCTCCACGCGAACCAGCAATAGTAGCCCCTAAGACCTCCGCTAATTCTTCCGCAAGGACCATGTTCCTTTTAGCTGCTATTCCTAGTCCAACAGCGACAATGATTTCAGCCTTATCCAAAAAAGCACTCTTGGCATCGGAGGAGATAAACTCGAGAACTTTTGTCCGAATAGTACTTTCATCAAAAGGAATATCCTCATGAATGAGTTCACCTTCTCGGCCCTCAACACGTTCAGGCATTGCCATAACTCTTGGGCGAACCGTTGCCATTTGTGGTCGGCTGGTACGACAAAGAATCGTAGCCATAATATTTCCTCCGAAAGCGGGACGTGTCTGTTGAAGAAGTTTAGTCTCTGGATCAATGCCAAGAACTGTACAGTCAGCAGTTAACCCAGTTTGTACCCTTGTTGCTATAGCCGGAAAAACATCTCTTCCCATAGATGTTGCACCCATTAAAATAATCTCAGGTTGATACTTTGTCACGAGACTCGTAATTGCTTCAGCATAAGGTTCCGTGCGGTAGTCTTTAAGAGCAGGATGATCTACGACATATACTTTCTCGGCACCGTAAGCAAATGCTTCAGGAATTACACTGTCTACTTGATAACCCGTAATCACTCCGCAAAGTCCACAGCCAATTGAATCTGCAAGTTTGCGTCCTTCCCCCAATAATTCCCAAGACACTGGAGCCACTTTACCGTTGCTATATTCAATAATAACCCAAACACCACTCCAGACATCTCCTCCAGCAACCGGCGCGGCTTGTGCACTTATCGTCTTCTTTTGGTTGTCCTGGGCATAATCCTTGACGGTATCAGGTAGAGGTTCCTTTAAATCAAATTTGGAACCCGCTTCGGGATCAAGAGCTTGTTTAGGTTGATCAGGTTGATTGGGAAGAGTGAGAGCGTTTGTTGGGCATACTATGACGCACTTGCCATTATCATTACATTTTTGAGGATTAACAACAGCCAGCCCATCAATAAGGTCAAGCGCTTCAATCGGACATTCTACGACACATGCCCCACAACCAATACATTTTGTCTTGTCAACTGCGACGGTCATTAGGACTTTCCTCCCTTCGCTAGGGGATTAACCATAATGATATTTTGTTGGAATAGTTTTTGCACGACCGTTGCCACTGTTGCGGCAGGATCTTTCGTGCCGTCCATGATTTCTCCACCACTGCGACCGGGGGGTGCAAAAATCCTCGAGACACTGGTCGGTGACCCTTTTAGACCCATTTTTTTGGTATCAAAGGATAATGACTTGACATCCCAAACCTCAGGCTCATAGGCTGCGGCTTTCATCATATTGGGTAAGCTTGCATACCTCAAGTCATTGAGTTCTTTTTCAACAGTAATCAGAGCTGGCAACTGAGCTTGAACAATTTGACGACCACTCTCAGTTTTACGTTCTACTGTTACAGTCGTTTCTGTAAGTTCTTGAATTTTAATAGCGTATGTTAACTGCGGGAAATCCAAGCGTTGGGCAATTCCTGGGCCTGTTTGAGCGGTGTCTCCATCAATGGCCTCTTTGCCAGCAAAGACAAGGTCAATCGGATCTGTTTCCTGTATCTTTTGGATCGCGGATGAAAGAATATAAGCTGTTGCTAAGGAATCCGACCCTCCAAACGCACGGTCACTAAGTAAAATAGCTCGATCAGCTCCAAACGTCATTGCTTTTTTGAGAGCCTCTTTGGCTTGAGGTGGGCCCATACTAACGATTGTGACTTTACCTCCGACTTTTTCCTTAAGGCGAATAGCCTCTTCCAATCCATGGGCATCATAGGGGTTAATGATTGATGGCACGCCCTCACGCATGAGGGTATTTGTAATTGGATCAATCCTAACTTCGGATGTATCCGGAACTTGCTTTAGGCAGACCACAAAGTGCACGAAAACCCCTCCATATTCCTCTAATATTTTAGAAGCTGTAAAATTCAATTAATTTTATCGTATTACAAAGCACAGAAAATTTCAAGACTAATTTCGACATTATTTTTAAATTCTTAAGAATTTCCCAAAATTGATCTAGTTATCACATTCAGATAGGTACTTTTCTACTTCTACTGCAGCTAGCGCTCCATCTCCAACAGCGGTTGCCACTTGACGTAGAGGAGTATTACGGATATCACCTGCAGCATATACCCCTTGAATGTTGGTTTGTAAACGATGATCGGTAAGAATATACCCTCGGTCGTCCGTCTCAATTTCCTCATTAATAAATTGACCATTTGGATCTGTGCCGACATAGATAAAGACACCATCAGCATGGATCTCCCGTTGAACGCCACTTATCACATCCTGAATACGCACACCCTCTACATGATTTGATCCCATGATTTCCTCAACGACGGCGTTAAGTTCAAAACGTATTTTCGGATTTCCTTTAGCGCGGTTCATGGCGATCTGTGAGGCTCGGAAACCTGTACGACGGTGTACAATAATAACCTCCTCCGCAAATTTAGTAAGATATGCTCCTTCTTCAAGCGCAGCATCCCCCCCGCCTACAACGACAACGGTTTTACCCTTGAAAAAGGCTCCGTCACAGGTAGCACAATAAGAGACGCCCCCCCCTCGAAATGTGTCCTCACCTGGAACACCCAACAAACGTGGTTTGGAACCTGCCGTGATAATAATCGCACGTGCTTCGAGGACTTGAGAATTTGTGTGAATTTTTTTGATCTGTTCTTTAAGATCTAATTTTTGAACTTCTTCAAAGATAAACTCTACCCCAAACGTTATGGCTTGTTTATGAAATAAATTCATTAACTCATACCCATTAATACCATTTGGGAATCCCGGATAGTTCTCAATGTTTTCTGTCGAGGCTGCTTGTCCTCCAGGCATTGCTAATTCAACAATTGCGGTCTTAAGCCCTCCACGACTAGCATAGATTCCAGCCGTAAGGCCTGCAGGACCTGCCCCAACAATTATCACGTCATACATAACTTTTCATCTCCTTTGAAATACTTATAGATCATCCACAATATACCCCTTATGGGTATTTAAGCATAGTATACCATATCTAATCTAATTTTTAAAAAGAAATTAAACCATATTTTGAAAATGAATGAAGGTATTTCGTTTTTGTGGGAAGAATATATTTATGATATCTTAGTATTGCACATATTTTTATAGTTAATCAAGATTTCTTGAGTTTAAAGGAGGAGTCACTATTGCACCGTTTTATCAAATTTCTTATTGCCTTAATGATACTTATCTCTGTCTTGGTCGCTTCTAGTGGTTTATTCGAAGATTGGTTGTGGTTTAAAGATCTTGGATATGCTCAATTATTTTGGACCCCACTTTTAAGCAAAACACTTTTTCAAGCTGTCAACGGAACAATATTATTTATTTTCATGGCAGGGACTTTACTATCGATTCGCCATTCTATTGTCACGTTTGTTAATGAGCGCTTACGCCTTCGATTGAGATTAGTACAAGATATGAACCGCCCTGTCTTAAGTTTAAGTCAACGAAGGGTCACAGTATTGTTACTCATTATTTCAGCCATAGTCAGTTTTGGAGTCAGCTTTGTGGTTGGTTTCACCGGCTGGTTAGATATCTTGTCCTTTACGCATGCTACCCAATTTAACCAAGTCGATCCAATTTTCGGTAAAGATTTGGCGTTTTATTTCTTTCAACTTCCTTTTTTACAAACCTTATATAATGCATTTTTTGGTCCTTTATTTTTGCTTACCTTTTTCACATTCATTTTCTATGTTGTAACCGGTGTCATACGTTTTCGTTCCAGAAAACTTTGGCAAAAGGGAGCAATCCTAATAGGCGCAGCCTCAAGAAAACATTTGGCACTCTTAATAGGAATCATCCTAGCCTTAAAAGCGTTTGGATATTATCTTGATATTTTTCAGTTATTATATTCTGTCCATGGACACGTAGTTGGAGCTGGATTTACAGACCTAAATATTACTCTTCCAGCTTTAAAACTTTTAGTAGTTGTTAGCATCTTGGGAGCTATTTTCGCCTTCTTATCTCTTGTTTTTACCGATTCACGCTTATTAACCGTTCCAGTCACTGGGATTTTTGTAGTTGGAATTCTAGTGAATAGCATTTTTCCAGCACTTGTTCAATCGTTTATTGTTCTACCGAACGAACTCAGCAAAGAACAACCCTACATCCAAAATGAAATTCAATTGACACGATTCGGATATGGTTTGGATCGGGTTAAAGACATTGAATATCCTGGTAACGTACCAATCACAACGGATGCTTTAAAGGCGGATGAAGGAACTCTCAATAACATCCGACTTAATGATGCTCGACCTATGTTACAAACTTATAATCAGAAACAAGGCATCAGACTTTATTATAAATTTAATGATATTGATATTGACCGATATACCATCAATGGAGAATATCGTCAAGTCATGATTGGTCCAAGAGAAATATCAACTCCCGATTTGGATCCTAAGGCAAAAACGTTTGTCAATGAACGTTTTAAATACACGCACGGTTTCGGCGCCTCTGCCTCATTTGCTAATGCCGTCACTTCCGAGGGCCTACCCTCCTTTGCCATTAAGGATGTTCCACCGGTCAGCGAGTTCACAGAATTCAAAATGTCCGAGCCACGAATCTATTTCGGTGAACTAACCAATAACTGGGTCGTCGCCAATACTACAGTAAAAGAATTTGATTATCCCCTAGGAAACACAAATGCAGAAAATTCCTATAAAGGTAAAACCGGGCTCCAGTTAACCCCACTTAATAAGTTAATGCTTTCCTTACGCCATGGGACCCCACGCTTCTACCTGGCCAGTGAAGTGACATCTGCGAGTAAATTACTTGTGTACCGTAATATAAAGGACAGAGTTCAAAAACTAGCACCCTTTCTAACCTATGATATGGACCCTTATATGGTTATTGATAACGGACGTATAAAGTGGATCATGGATGCCTATACCACATCCGGCGCCCTTCCTTATTCTAATATGTATCCAAATCAGGAATTTAACTACATCCGAAACTCTGTTAAAGTGATCCTTGATGCTTATGACGGAACCGTTGATTTTTATGCAATCGATCCTCAAGACCCAATTCTAAAAACCTACATGAAAATATTCCCAGGTGTATTTAAGGATTTTTCAAGCTTGTCAGAGAGCTTAAAGGCTCACCTTCGTTATCCTGAAACGCTTTTTAGCGTTCAAAGCAATATGCTTAAAACCTTCCATATGACTAATTCCTCGGTTTTCTACAATAAGGAAGACTCTTGGGACATCGCTAAAGAACTTTTTGAAACCAAGCCTCAAAACGTGGCACCCTATTATACCATCATGAAAATTCCAGGTGAAGCTAAACCTGAATTTGTACTGATGCTTCCCTTTACCCCTGCTTCTAGCGCTACGAATACGCGAAATAACATGATTGCTTGGATGGCAGCGCGAATGGATCAAGAGCATTACGGTGAATTATTACTTTATAAGCTACCTAAGAATATTGAAATTGACGGTCCATTACAAATTGAATCACGGATTGACCAAGACCCTGAAATTTCTAAACAACTTTCCTTATGGGATCAAAAAGGTTCAAGTGTCATTCGAGGAAATCTCTTAGCTCTTCCAATCGGAGGTAACTTTCTCTATGTTGAACCAATCTATCTGCAATCAGATAAAGGTGGAAGTATCCCAGAAATGAAACGAGTTGTCTTAGCTTACCAAGATCGTTTGGTGATGACCGATAATATTGGTTCAGCATTAACCCAACTCTTTGGTGAAGGAGCGCCTCAACCGACGACACCTGGCCAGAGTATCCCAGCTCCCAGCACGCCACCTCAAACTCCCAACCCCAACTTGAATGCACCAACCATGTCATCTGTCATTGACCAAATGAATCAAATTCGCACCTTGCTAGATAATCTGGAAGCCCAACTTAAAGGATTAGAAAGTGCTCCCAGTGAAACTCCATAAGCTTCTAAAATCAGAATGAGGATTACACAGCATGGAGTATAACAAGAAGAGATGGCTGCTCTTATGACCTAAGAGTAACCATCTTTTTCTTGTTATGCTCCTTTTGATATTCAATTCCTCAGAATTTGTTTTTATTGTTTGATGGGCTGTAACTCAACATTAGTAGACGTTCCCGATCGAATCAACTGAATAAGCTCGGCACCATCATCTGAGATGTAATTTTCGTCCCCTTGTAATTTAACTTCATTTAGTTGACCATTCGTAATAATATAAGCAGTACTTTGATCATTAATGACTACCTGGCCTTTTGAACCAATTAGCGCCATACCACTCTTATAGGGTATAGAGCCTTCCCACTCTGTTTTAAGAGCCGGATTAATTGTTACGTCCGTACGATCCGCCGTTGTCTTAATCTTAACAAGCATATTATTGTTTATTTCCCCAATATACACCTTTCCATCTCTAACTCCTATGACTCTATCCTTACTATTTTTTGAAATTACTACTCGTTTATCCCCACTTAAAGCAACAATTTGTTGGGTTCCTCCAAGTTTACTGTTAATATAGAGAGTTCCATATCGATCCGAAGCAGCCATATCATCTATGGACTCACCTGATTTGCTCATGGTCCGCACATTTTTCATAACATCAATTTCCATAAGAAGTTCACTCGTACCGTTCTTGACTGTCAAGTAAATTAAATTGGTCGACGTTGAGAATACCAATTCTTCAATTTTCCCCCCTGCAGGGAAATTGCTAATTGTTTGATTAAATCGATCATCAGGGGCAGTATCCTCATTGCTATCTGGAAGCTCAAGAGAATATAGTTCTGTAATCTGAGGGTTTCCATAACGTGCTTCAACCTTGGGTTTAACTGGAACCTCTTTTGGGGTCTCTTTTGGTACTTCTTTGTTAGTTTTTTGGTTAGGGTCTTCTGTTTTTGGTTGTACTGTCGACTCTTGTTGAGTCGTCGGAGTCTGGGTGGGTTGCACGGTAACATACGTTACAGGATTCGGATTTTTTTTAGCATAAAAATAAATAAGTGTATCCCGATCGGGTAACCATTGGTACGTGAGTACACCCATTGTTAGATCCGTTGGGGAGGGAAGTTTCTTTTCAAAAACAAGCTTTTCTTTGGTAAGATTAAAGACTTTAAGTGTCCCATTTTCTGTATAGGCCAAATAATCCTTAGCATAGGATATTTGAATATTTTTAAGATTGGTACCGGGAATGATTGCTTTAAGTTGTTTTGTAATGGGTACATTGTCAGCTCCTGGAGGAGATAGGACATTAGCAACTTGTTGATTCAAAAAGGCATAAGCTCCAAATTGCAGGAGGAGTGATACTAGTGTCCAAACCAATATAATACGCAATTTCTTTTTCATGCGAGATTTCTCCTTTATAGTACATTTATAATTTTAGGGGGTCACTACAAAGGCAGTGGGGATATACCGTTCACCGAAAATGTTCCAAAGTCGATTCATTATTTTTCCGTTATAAACGAGCTCTGAAGAAGAACCTCCATCAAGGTTAATTGCATTGACTGCATGATAGTCAATAAATACATTCATAAGATCACGCAAAGTTGCCCCTATACTCCATGTAGGTTGTCGCCCATCAATAACAACAAAGATGACGGTTCCATCCGCCATTTGCCCTATTCCAGTTCGTGGAGCAATGCCCCAACCACCATCTCCGGAAATTACTGGTTTACCATCCTCGATTAAATTAGGTTCAAAGGTTACTACCTCGCGCATATTTTTCTCTACTAATTGGTTCGCTGTCATTTTACCAAGAACCAATTCTCCTTTATTATTAAACCCTACAATATTTACAGCTTTATCACCCACGTTGTTGTGGACCAGCTTTCCGTCATGCATAGTTAATCCATCAGGAAATGAACCATTTCCTTTTCCGTCGGGGTCGTAGAAACCACCAGCATTAATCCCAGCAATAGCATTCAGATCCTTAACTAAGTCGCTAACACGTTCGCCCGTAACTCCTATTTCTTGAGTCACCGCTAATTTGACACGCTTAGGATCTTTGATCAACATTACTTTTCCTTTGAAGCTGCGACCTTGAATATCTTCAATTGTGATTCCAGAATCCTTATCCGTTATTACTTTCGTGCGTCCTAGGGTTGCTCCTTCACTCATTCCCTGAGATGAATTTAAAGCCATAATTCGATCGATTTCAGATTGAGATAGGAACGCCTGCACAACTTGTGGGTGCCTTGACATGTACACTGCTCCAACAGCAACATTTTTAAGAGATTGGAAAGGTCCCCAAAACAACACAAATGGAACGAGGATGAATGCAAAAATAATATTGAAACCTAAAAATAAAAAAATCTTTTTTATTCTAATTCTACTCTTCGTTTTCATGCAAGCTTTATCTCCTTCTTCAATAATAAAACAAATTAAATTTTTAACAAGATTTCTATTGTATAGTTTTCCTTTTCAAAAAAAACTACCGCAGAAATACAATGTGCGGCTAAAATCACGGACAATAATATCCAATTCTTAGTAACATTGATCAATTCCTGAAATAAGAATACTTTTGATTCAAATTGCACCTTTCTCAGTATAACAAAACATGTATATTCTATCAAGGATTGTCTGTAAAGTATCTGCTAATTATATTTAATAATTCAGCCCAATTTATACCATCCAATTATCGTTTGTTAATTTAAACTAACCCGCTGAGAATTCCTGACGATTAATAAAAAATTAAAACCGTCCTTTATATAAGAACGGCTCTATCTTTTAATCCATTACAATTATGTTTATCCCTTGGTGGGGTAAATTTCAATCCTGTAGGTTAAATTAGCAGCTTTATCAATCATGTTAGCAACACTGCAATATTTACCCATTGAAAGTTGTACTGCTCGCTGAAGTTTATCCTCAGGAAGAGCATTACCCCAAAACATATAAACTACTTCAATATCTTTAAAAACTCTCGGATGGTCGTTAGAACGTTCACCTTCCACGGTTGTTTCAAAACGCTGAACTTTAACCTGCATCTTTTGAAGAATAGCGACAATGTCCATACCACTACATCCGGCGATTGACATAAGAAGAAGTTCCATTGGACTAGTTCCATGCCCAGTTCCTCCAGCATTAATACTAGCGTCCATATTGGTCATGACCTTAGTACTTCCTTCACCCTGAAAATGCATTCCTTTTATATGTTTGACAGATACTTTCATGACTAGACTCCCTTTCGTTAGGTTCCTACAATCCAGCTAATTAATACAAGCATTCAATATTTATTCGGAATTAGGAAGCCACAGTCCCTTAAGAACATCTTGAGAGACGGCACGAATAGACTTACGTGTGGACATTGCTTGACTACGCAAAGCTGAATAAGCAGCCTGTTCAGTGAAACCTCGTTGTTCAATGAGAGAAAGTGTAGCTTGAAAAACTATTTTTCGTGTTTTTAATTCTTCCTCTAATCGTTGGATTTGCTGGGTGTATTTGGTTTCAAGGGCATAACGATGTTCTGCAAGTTGAATAGCTGCAGCTATTTCTAGCATATTGCAAGGATAAAGAATTACGTGATGAGCATCAGCCTCAATGGCTTCTGACAAGACATGATGCTCTTCTCGGGTTAGTACTACAATGACCGGACAGAGATGTTGTACAATTAGATTCTGAAGAACTTCAGACGAACTTAGTCCATGTAGATTCCACCCTATAATAATTAGATCAGGTTCAAACCGATGGGCAAGGCGTAGCGCCTCCATCCCGTTGTCCGTTGTTGAAAGAACCTGATAATTTGCCAAGGGCAACATCGATTTAATTTCCTGATTTAATGATCCTTTTTGAGAAACCAATATTGCCCTTTTCACCCTAAATCACCCACTCCATATTGTTCTTAATTACCGATTTATGTTTAGTTCCCCAAACTTTCGACAGTCGGAAGATATATCCCTGCAGATTAATGAACTCTAATATTACAAAACGCTCCATAGGAGCGTCATTTATAGACTATTTATCCACGTCTAAGATTTTAATGACTATAGATATACTATTTCGCTACTGCGTCTCTCTGATCCTCTTCCAACGGAAACTCTAAATCTTGTCTCTTAAATGGCTGATCAGAAATTCCTGTCCTTAAGCGTAATGGAAAAATAAGGACTAATAAAGCAAACCCTCCCATAGAAAGCGCAAAATACTGAAGCGATAAAACTGAAAAGATAACAATTGTAAGATTAGAAGAAGTTCCTATAGCATAACTAAAAGGTTTAACTAATTTTAAATTAGCTTTTTGACGTTGCTCTAGCGTAACATCAGAGCCTGTATTATTCGAATGAATCCAGACTGGCTTCCCTTCGAAATCGACGGAATTTATTAACTGATTCCCAGCCTTATAAAAGGGATCTAATGAAGAAATATAAATAAACCCTTTAGTGGTAAAAATCTTATCGAGTTCAACAGAAGCACCAGTTATAGCAGCTTTAGTATACGTTCTTTCAATTCTCAAGATATCCTCTTCACTAACATTTATGGGGCCATTATCTGTAATTATGGTGTATAGTCCGCGGTCAACCAATTCTATGTTCGAAACTTTAACATCCAAGAACAAGATTCCAAGCATGGTCATTAAAATAATAGAAAGGCTTATTAATATTGTTGCTCCAGCAACTCGTTCTCGATCTATCATATTTCCTTTTATAAACACTCTATGACACGTCCTTCACTTCTACAATTCAAGTCAATTGTTATTTTTCACTTAGTTTGCCCACAAAACCCATTGTACTATAAATATTAAAGTGAAACAAATGAAGAAATTTAATAACGCTTAGAGTAATTTAAATTTTACTACTATCTGCTCACTCTTTCAAAGAAGCTCTCTATTGCTTAGTTCAATTAGTACCGAAGTGTTTTCCGAACCTTGAGAGCAGTTCTAGCAGATCGTTGGGGCTTAGGTTTATAGATTTATTCGATTTTTTTAAAGCATCTGGTTTAATTAGTGGCATTGCTCCCGTTGTATCTGGTAATACTACTGCTCGAACAAAGATCGTAACAATGAGGGCCAAAATCAAAAGAGGAAGTGAACCTCTTAAGCCGGGAAACGTGAAAATAGGAACTGTCAAAGTAATGTACGGTGAATATAACCTATTTGAATAATCTCCAGAAACATATATTGCAAGAATCAGAGGTGCTTCCGGCCTTTCTGGAGTTGGAAAGCCCCGATCTACTGACAAGTTTCTATCAGTCGACAACACGTTTCTTCCATTAGTAGAAAAGTTTAAGTTCGTAGTGTTGTCAGTTCCCTTTACCATCCATTTTAAGAATTCTTGAAGTTCTGAAAGAGGCATTTGCACGGTTTGTCCGTTCTTGACATCAAGAACAGGTATACTTTCAAGGCAAAAAATGTGTTTGGCTATGAACAGGAATAATGCTGTTCCAATTAAAACAGCTGAAGATGCGAAAACACTTCCATTTAAGAGAGGTTGAGTAAAGTATAGAGATGGGCTCCCTGCCTCAGCACTTATGGGTGCGAAAACATAAATACCCATGCTAAGTCGTTCTTTAGAAGGTCCCTCTCTTGACTGATTACACGACATTCGAAACGCCCCCTTCAATACAATATATGGAAGAGAACAAATCTGTGTACTTATAAAAAATACCCCTACATGAAAAATAAGTGCTAGTATTTAGCACTTATTTTTGAATTTCTGTTATTGCTTATTTACAGTGGGAGGTATTTTAACCGTGGTATCGACGTTAAAGCGAAAACTTGCTTCGGTAGCTTGTTCTACTCCCCCTTCAGGGTTTGGATTGATTCTCAAAGTTATCAAATGCTGTCCGGCAGTCGAACTTTTTCCTAAAGCATCACCTAAAACCTTTATCTGGCGAAAAGCCACGCGGGCGGTTGCACCTGGTTCTAAAGATGGCAAACTTCCTGGCGAAGTAACTTTCTTTGTGTTATCCCCAACGAGAGTAACTTGTAATTCAACTGGTACGTTTGTCATTTTTTTCGCTGATGTGTTCTGTATTGTTGCGATAAGGTCAAATGATTTTGTCGATATTACTTGGGCCCCCTTTAAAGTAACACTGCCATAAGTAAGATCTTTAACCACTGAAGCTGGTTCTACGGTCACACCGAGCATTTTGATCTCTGGTGTCGCATTGTTCTTAGAGACACTAGTATCCGTTTTTTGCCAGAAAGAAAATCCTGCAAATCCGATAAGACAAATCACAAAAACGCTGGCGACCATGACGATGTATTTGCGGTCAATCGTAATGATTTTAGACAAACTTGAACACCTCCTATAGATACTCATTTTTTCTCTTAAAAAAACCTATGCATGTCTCCTTGTAGACATGCATAGGTTTGGAAAAATATTTACTTATTTTTTCTTTCTCGTTCTTGATAAATCTGATGACGAATATCATTGTGGACGGTTAATCGGAAGATTCTTGAGGACTGAATGATGCGTGAGGTTGTTCGTACCCCTAAATAGTCTTCCATTTCATCGAGCGAAAGATTTGAAGTAATCACTGTGGGAAGTTGTTCATTCATGCGATAATTTATAATGGAATAAAGTCTATTCCGCGTCCAATCCGTGTAATTATGAGCTCCTAAATCATCAAGAATAAGAATGGGAATTGTGCGGGCAGTATCTAATAAATCAAGTTCATTGATATCTGACTTGTAGGTTGCCCTTAACTCATCCAAAAGATCAGGAACAATCAGAAAAAGCACTTGTAATTTAGATTCTATAAGCTTATTTGCTATGGCGGCTGCAAGAAATGTTTTCCCTGATCCAACCGGGCCAGTCAACATAATTCCAAGACCATGGGCATTATGCTGACATTCTTCAACAAATAGTTTGGAAGCGTTGAACGCCCTTACTGCACCTTCTCGGTGCGCTTGATTTTCGCTCTCTGTAATATAATAATCGAACTTAAATTTTTCAAAGCGACAATTCATTAACTCACGCGAAATCCTCGCATGGCGAAATTGATTTTCTTGTTTTCTTGTCTTCATACAACTACAAGGATAGGCTAAATCTCCCTCAAGATAAATACCTCGATCTTGGCAAATTGAGCACTTAAAGGGATCCGAGGGGATAAGACCCGAAGCATCGTTTACGAGGTAAGTGGACTTCAAATCTGGATTGAGTATTTTATCGGATATGCCTTTATCTTTTAAGATATCTTTAACATGTTTCATTTTAGATATCCTCCTCAAAATCATAAAGCCTTAGTAAATTATAGATAAAAGTTATCATATTTATTGGTAGTCGTTTCTTTACGGGCCTGACCCTTAGGCTTAATATTTTTTTTATCCTGACGAGACTGAAAATATGCATCTTCAACTTCTATCTCAGCCCGAGTCTTAAGTCCCTTTTTTTCCCATTCTCGAAGAATGGAGTCTAAATAACGAAAATTTCGAATTCCTGCACTAACACCCCTTCTTAAGGCTTCAATTATCAACTCTTCAGAAAAATGGGATGACAACCAACGGTCAAAATTCTGACATTCTAATTGAGTTAACGGACGACCCAGTTCTTGTTCAAAGGTACGAACTAAGTTTTCCATTGGCAAATTAGGTTGAGTAGATATTAGTTGGGGAGGAGTTTGATTTTGTTTAAGTGCACGTTCCTCCTCCAACTGTTGAGAACGTTCAATTGCCCAAAATTCAGCTAGCTCATCTATAAGACCTACTAGACTATAACTATTACACCACTTTGTCTCAGTAGAATTCCAGTATCTCTCAATCTTGAGTAACTTTCGCTCCACTAACCGACCCACGCTCTCTTCTATATCAGAGGTTGAAACAGTCATTCGGCCAGTTAAAGTGGCTATTGAAGGATAAGGATTTGATTCGGCTTCACAAAGAATTTGAATCAAAACCATCATCTCAAGATCATTCAAACCTATTTCTTTATAATGAGTTAATAAATATTTAGGAATTGAAACGACACCTGAAAAGAAAAGAGCTTGTGTAAAGCTCCCATAAACACTGACATTATTCATCTCTGTCACTCCCCATGTTCTGTAAACACACTTCTTTTTGACAAAAGCTATCTATATCTCCCAATATGTATTCCATTTTTTGGCAGGTAAATCAAGCTTCTATGGCGTATATAGTTTCAGGTGAACTCAATAATAAGGAGGTAAATTATGGACTTTCAAGAACAACTGATTCAAATCGTTAATAAATCGGGGGCCCACTCAGCTTGGGGGGTTAAACATTGTTTTAGAGTATACCATTTGGCTAAAGAACTTTCAAGTCACTTAACTCTTGACGATGAAGCCCTATATACAGCCGCTTTGTTACATGACACAGGTAAATACCCAGTTTATGCCATAAAAAATATTGACCACGCTTTACGCTCTAAAGGGATTACGGCCAATATCTTGCCACAAATGATGTTTCCACTTCTCAAAATACCAAAGGTTTTAGACGCAGTAGAAAACCACATGTACTATTCGGAACCTGGTCGTAGTGATGAAGCCGTCTATATACGGGAATCCGATATATTAGACAATTTAGGGAACATAGGCTTAATGCGATTATTTAGTTTGGTCGGACAAGATGAATTAATACAGACTCCTGAAGATGCCATCGAAAGAGCTCGCCTTTTGGCAGATGCCCTTCCTGACAAAGTCTCGACAAAAGCAGGTAAACGTTTAGCCGTAAAGCGACGTGAGGAAACGTTACGCTTCTTGGCTGGTATAAAACGCCAAACGTCAGAATATGCTTGGCTTTAATAAATTATTTCTAGTGTCGTGTTTTACGTTCTTCTTCAAGCGATCTGGACATGCCGTCTAGGAGGTTGATAACTCGTTCTAAATCACCAGTCCGTTGACCTTCATTGATAAGCTGTTTGAGTTGGTTTCTAAGCCGTCCATATACCCTATTGATATTTATGCGTGATATGTTAGTTCTTGTCTTTCTGTCTTTGTTGTGAGTTTGCATATCAGTAGGAGGAACTGATTTGGAAAACTGTTGGCGAGAAACAAGCGGTTCCATTTCTTGGTTTGTACTTTGAGGTTCTAAGGATAACCAAGGTTTTGGAGCAGGATACAGAACCATTTGTCCGGACTTGAACTCAATTGTATCTCCTAATTGAGGAATAATTGGATTCTTATTAAACAACTCCAATATTTTCTCGGAAAAAATTGTTTGGGATTCTAATTCACCGTGTACCAGAATAATTTGTTCGGCTTTTTTCCCTAGATATGAAAGCCAGTGGAGCAATTCAGCTTGGTCCGCATGCGCCGAAAGCCCATCCATGTGATTGACACGGGCCTTAACAGCTACCTTCTCACCATGAATGGTAACAATTTCGGCACCATCTGAAAGAAGCCGACCGAGAGTCCCTTGTGCCTGATACCCAACAAATAATATGGTAGCATTATTACGCCAAAGATTGTTTTTAAGATGATATTTTATCCGACCTGCATCAGCCATGCCACTAGCGGCAATAATAATGGACCCACCTTCAATCTGATTTAAAGCCATTGAATCGGCAGCGGTCTGACTAAAATGGACGTTAGGCATTGTTAAAGGACTACCGCCCTGACTAATTAAGTCTTGTGTTTCTTTATCAAAGTGGTCTGTGTTTTCTTGAAAAATCTTTGTTGCAGCAATGGCTAAAGGACTATCTATATAAACTGGTAAAGTAGGTATGCGACGTTCGTTCTGCAATTTACGGAGATAAAAAAGCAAATCTTGAGTACGTTCTATTGCAAAAGCAGGAATAATTAAATTCCCTCCAGCTTGATGTGTTGTACGAATTGTTTCAGCAAGTTGTTCTAAGCGATCTGTATTTTTTGTATCTGAACCTTCGGAATGAAGACGGTTTCCGTAGGTAGTTTCCATTATAACAGTGTCTGCAGCATTAATAATACTAGGATCTTCAATATAGGGTTGGTTTGTATTTCCAATGTCGCCCGAAAAAACGATGGTTTTCGTAAAATCTTGTTCTTTGACATAGAGTAACACATGAGCGGAACCCAAAATGTGACCTGCATCATAAAATTCAAATGATAACGTTGGAACTAAATCAATAATTTTTTGATAAGGGTTCGCTTGAAAGTACGGAATAGTATCAATTGCATCTTGGACGGTATAGATTGGAGTTAAAGGTTGTAGACCTGCCCTTAAACGCTTTCGGTTTTTACGTTCAACTTCCATCTCTTGTATATGTCCACTATCTGGAAGCATAATTGAACATAACTTAATAGTTTCAGGGGTTGCCCAAATTTTACCCTTAAAACCGGCTTTTATAAGTTTCGGAAGCATACCTGCGTGATCAGTATGTGCATGAGTTAAAATAACTGCATCGATATCCGCTGGGTTATAGGGAAATTCACTATAATTTAACTCTTTCAGCGATTTAGACCCTTGAAACATTCCACAATCTATGAGAATACGTGATTCACCTGATTCCACTAGAAAGGATGAACCTGTGACAACCTGCGCTGCACCAAAAAAACTAATTTTCATTTAATCAAGCCTCCAAAAATAATGCCTTCATAGCTTAACTTACTCTTCCTATTTTACTAGGTTGTCCGAAAATTGGCAATCATAATAAAATTATAACGATTTAGTCAAGCACAAAAAATTTTAATTTAACGGCTTTTAAAGCTGCTTGGGTGCGATCGTCTACAGATAACTTTCGATAAATGCTAGATAGATGATTTTTAACAGTTTTTTCGCTAATAAATAAAGAGGTGCCAATCTCTCTGTTTGATGACCCTTGAACAACATAGTGAAGAATTTCCATTTCTCGGTCACTAAGTCCACAATTATCTCGCAAAGGGGTTGGATTACTTAACTGCTCCATTAACTTGCCAGTAACAGCTGGAGATAAGATTGGTTCACCAGAGAATACTTTGCGTATTGACTGAACCAATGTTTTTGAGTCCACATCTTTAAGCAAATAACCTGCTACTCCAATTTGCAGGACCTGTAATATTTTCTCATCAGAATCGTCAACCGTTAGTACTAATATTCCAATATTTGGGTATTCACGACGAATGACACGTCCAGCTTCTAAGCCGTTTACACCTGGCATATTAAGATCCATTAGTAAGATATCAAATTTCATCTTCCGTGCAATATTTATGGCACCTTGTCCATCCCCTACTTCAGCAACAACTTCGATCCCCTTCTCAAATTCTAATATTCTACGTAGTCCCTCCCTTAATAGGGGGTGATCATCGGCAATTACGATCTGTATCAAGTTGTCGTTCCTCCCTCCTGACTTGTTGGAATTGACAATTCTATTAAAGTACCATTTCCAATACTAGATTGGATTGAAAAATGTCCTGAGAACATTTCAACGCGTTCACGCATTCCCACTAGTCCAAAATGCTCCCCGGGTGCTTTCATGGCAGATTTAACATCAAACCCTTTTCCATAGTCATGAATCCGCGCAATGGTCCAATCTTCGCGATATATTATCATAACTTCGACTTTAGACGAGTAGGCATGTTTCGCAACATTAGTCATTCCCTCTTGAACTAAACGAAAAAGAGCAACTTCCATAGCGGGAAGAAGCCGTTTTTCGCGCCCCTCAATCCGCAATATACAGTTTATACCATAGGTATCCTGAAAGTTATCAAGATATTTCGAAATTGCAGGTACAATACCTAAGTCATCTAAAGCCATCGGTCGAAGATCAAAGATTATTCTACGAATATCTTGTAAATTTGCACGAACTAAATTTTTTAAATCAACTAACTCCGCTTTAACTCGGCTAGGATCTAATTCGAGTAACCTCTCAGCAATTTCTAGCCTTAAAACGATATTCGCCAGCGTTTGAGCAGGTCCATCGTGAATTTCTCTTGCCACTCGACGGCGTTCTTCTTCCTGTGCTCTAATGACTCTTAAACCCATTTCAAAGCGTTGTTCATGGCTCTGAGTTTGTATTAGAGCTTCAGCTAAACCGCCTTGTAATAATCCGATTGCCATGCTTACCTGGGCCATTAGATTTTGGGCACGTTCAATAGTTTCATGCATCTGACGCAGGGAACGTTCCAGATCTTCTCTACGCTTACGTAATTGAACTTCCTTATGCTGTAGAAGTTGCAATTTAACCTGTGCATCTTTTGCTTCTGCATAAGTTTCGATCATTTCTTCTTGGGTGTGTATGTGATGAGCACGATTTACTTCCATGAGTTTATGACGCATGCGTCGATCTATCTTTTCTTGTTTATCGACTTGGGAAATTATTTCTTTAATATCAATTTTTAGTTGAGAGAGTTCATCAATCAGCCGATGCGTTTCAGTCCGCGATGTTTCTGCTATGAAAAAAATCTCTTCTTTTCCTAATTCGATCGCTGATAATGTTTTCTTTAAGATTTCTCCCAACTGATCCAACAAAACGACTCCTCATTTCAATGTAAATTAGTAGTCTTAAATACCCTTTTTATTAATTCGACATAGAAATTGTATTTCCTACTTCTTCACAAGAAATATCCAACAATGTTACTAAAGATAGGACTTCTTTCCTATACGCTGGAATTGACGAATTCTTCTCTCTATTGTCTCCATGTTTCCACCTCCAGATAGAATATATATCTGTTGATATTGTATCTGGAGCTGACTAGTATGAAAAATTGATCTTTATTGATCGGTCAGGGTACGTGATAGAAAGAAGCGATACTGGGTCGTAGACGACCTAATATCGCTTCTTTGGATTGCTTAGGATATTTAATTTTTCATGGCTGCTTGTATAAAAAAGAAATTAGCGTGCACGGAAAACTTTTAAATAGGAATCTGCATAGACACTCCTATTGAGAAGGATTTGAGCAGTCGCTGCTACATCGACAAGGTCATCGTCATTAGCATCCATAATGGCTGCGTCAAGTCCTGAGGCAATTGCCATAGCCAAGTAAGTTCGATTGATCAAATTACGATCTGGTGATTTTTGTGAAACATTGGATAAACCAAGAACTGTGCGAGGTGCCGGGTTTGCAAGCATTTTTACTTGACGTAAGGATTCTAAGACTTCTGGCGCATGCTCTTGGGCGACGTTAACCGGAAGAATCAGAGGGTCAATAAATAGGTCTTCCATCGCTAAACCATATTCATCCGCAGCAGCTACCAATTCCATGGCAAAGGCTACACGGTTTTCGGCGTCTTTGGGAATCCCTTTCTTGTCCATAGTCAAACCAATAATACCAGCGTTATATTGAATAGCCATCGGGAAAACACGTTCAATTTTCGCTTGTTCTGCTGGACAAGAGTTAATAATCGCTGGGCGTTTACAAACTTTCAAACCAGCTTCTATGGCATTATAGTTTGTTGAGTCTAAAACAAGAGGCAATTCAGATACTTCTTGAATGACATTAACCATCCATTCATAGGCTGCGACTCGCTCTTCTGTAGGAATGGCTGGACCTGAGTTAACGTCAAGGTAGTGAGCCCCTCCTTCTTGTTGTTTCACTGCCCAGTATTGGATCGCCTTTGGGTCCTTATTGCGAAGTGCATCTCCAATATCAGTAAACATACCGTTGATCCGTTCGCCAAAAATAAGCATTCGGTCACGTCCTTTCAAAATTATTTAATTAATGATTATATGGAGATATTTTTCACTGAACCATAACTACTTGATCAAGACTTACTTGTTGAACATATCAGCAATGTTCTTTTGAACTACCTTTACTGCAGCAGGGTTACGCATAACAAGAATACTTGCACCGACTTGGAGAACACCAGAAGCAGTTACAGCTTCCCAAAGCACTCCACGATCTTCGAGATCTCCCCATCCAGGAAACTCTTCATTGGAGGCATAAGCTTCTTTGCAGCGATTGGCTTCATAGCCAACAGTACAAATTATCGGCATAGAAAGCATTTTGTCATTGGCTAAGGCTCCAAGACGAGCCCGCTCCATGATTGAATAAACGTATTCAATTCCGAAGCCAAGACCCGCTACTGTAGGGTCGATCACAATTTTGTTGAGTGGTAGTCCCATTTCATGGATTAGAATATTGAGTTGCTTACAGATATTAATATCCAGTGGTGAACGTGCAATCAAGGTATGTTTGTGTACCATCGCAGCTGCAGCAATGGACTTATAGTTATCCTGCTCTGCAATACCGATCAAAAAGGTTTTCACCTGCTGCAGCTTCTGCGATAACTGTCATAATCTCGTTATTTTTTTGGGCATCGTCGCACCCTTCAACAATAAGGGGGACTCCAACCGCTGCTAAGATGTCTTTTACGATACGAGCACAATCTTCTGGGGAACGGTTTTCTCCTTCAGGATCTGCGCCGTTAAGCTTTAGATAGATAAGATCAGCGCCAAAATCGTCCACGCATTTTTTTAGCCCAAGCTGCTGGATCATTAATGACATCCCCAATTTGATTCTTAATCAAATCATTCCAAGTTGGCACAATGTCTGTGACCTCCATGGCGATCACTGGACGATTTTTCATTTCTCCTTCAAAGTGGAGAAAAGGTAAGGCACTATCCCCTCCAACAGTAATTGTGGAGGTTCTTGTTCCTCCCTGTTCAGCAGTTGCACCGAGTACTACCTCTCCAACCTTACTGGAATATTTTTCTTTCACTAATGTTACGGACATGAACTTCTCTCCTTTCTAGTTAAAGATTCCGGCACGGTTCAAAATGCTTTCTACAGCCTTGACCGAGACGGCATCATCAGGCAAATCAAATAATGGTTTACCTGCCAAGTCATATTCCACAACTAACGGATCTAATGGGATATCACCAATCACTGTGAGACCGGTTCGTTCAATTTCTTCGCTCAAGGATTCCATACTGCCTTCTGTGGTCTTAGTGACAATTAAGTAGATGGTTTGTACGGCTGATTTAAGTCCTCGTATAAGATCGTGGACCCGTCCTGCCGAACGAATGCCTCGAGCTGAAGAATCACTAATCACAAACATCACATCGATATGGGGGATCGTTCTTCGACTGATATGTTCTAAACCAGCCTCAGAATCAACTGCAACAAAATCATAGTTTTCTCCGATGGTCTCAAGATATTTACGCAAGATATCATTAGGATAGCAGTAACACCCTGCACCTTGTGGCCCACCCATAACCAGAAGATCAATTTCCTTTGATTCGACTAATGATTGTTGGAGTTTGTATTCGATAAAGATATTTTTGGGCATACCTTGAGGAATCGCTTTGGGATCTTTACTTTGCTCAAGCAATTCCGAGATTGTCGACGAAACAGTTAAGCCCAAAGCTTCGCCTAAGTTTGCATTGGGGTCTGCATCGACAGCCAGGATTGAAGTTCCTTGTTTCCGGCGAACCATTTGCCTTAATAATAAAGCGGTGAATGTGGTTTTTCCTACTCCACCTTTACCTGCAACGGCTATATATTTAGACATACTGACCTCCAATTATAACGTTATTGAAAAGATGGAAATAGAGAAATATCCGTATGGGGTAAAAACAAGGCAGCCATATATTCGTCCATATAGGTAGCTCCAACGGATAGCTCAACGTAGGTCATTTTTCGACCTAATTCTTCTGCTTCTCGCCAAGCATTCTGAGATAATAAAGCAAGACGGGCACCTTTTACGGATGCATTTCCTATAAACACATACCGTTCTGGCTCTATATCCGGCAAGAGACCTATTTGAACGGAATCATGAATATTAAGGTAATTCCCAAAACCGCCAGCAATGACAATTTTGCTAATCATGTCAATATCCACAGCAACCATATTCAATAAGGAACGAATTCCTGCATAAATTGCCCCTTTGGCGCGAATAACATTTTTGACATCATTTTCAGTGATAACGACATCTTTTTCCCCACCGGCTTGATAAGCCCAAGCTAGAACAAATTCTTTATCATCGGCCGTTGCACGTAATCGTCCCGAGCCCGATTTATGTCCTAACTGGAAATTCCCAGCGCGGTCAATAATACCGGCACCGAGTAATTTGGCTATACAATCCACAAGCCCCGAGCCGCATATTCCTACAGGTGTTTGGTTGTTAATCACCTTCAGGGATACATCCAACGATTCAGGATCAATGATAATCCGTTCAATCGCCCCTGGCATTGCCCGCATACCAAATGTAATGCCGCCACCTTCAAAGCTTGGACCCGCGGAACAAGCACAAGCAACAAGCCAATCTTGATTTCCGAGGACAATTTCTCCATTCGTTCCAATGTCAATAAAGAGAATTATATCTTCGTTGTTGGCTAAATCCGTGACAAGTGTTCCAGCAACAATGTCTCCCCCGACATAACTCGCAACCGATGGATAACAATGCACCAAGGCCTCAGGCAGCATATGAAGTCCAATTTCACGAGCAGGAAAAGAAGGAATCGATGTCATGGTAGGAATGTAAGGTTCTAAGCGAATGTACCGAGGATCAACACCTAAGAACAATTGTGTCATAGTCGTATTTCCGGCTACCATTGCGCTAGAGATATCCTTCTTGCTCAAAGACTGTCGGGCTAGAATCTTATCTAGAAGTCCATTGATCGTTTCTACCACGGCGTTTCTCATCTCATGCAAGTTTTGATCGTTTTCAACCGCATACACTATACGCGATATAACGTCATCTCCGAACTTTGCTTGCTTGTTGTAAGTACCCTGTTGATCGACAATCTCACCCGTTAAGAGATTAACGAGGTAAACGACTACTGTCGTGGTACCGATATCAATAGCAAGTCCATATGGAGCATCATCATTTCCAGGTTCAATATGAGTAATAGTAAAACCTGCTTCACTATCGGTCAAAGTAACGGATACATCCCAATTTGCTTTGCGGAGAGCCTCTGGCAGATGTTTGAGAACGGATAAGGGAATTTGAAGGGGTTTATCTCCGGTTTTTAAAACTCGACGAAGTTCTAAGCTCAGGCGAGCCCAATCACTCGAATTTTCCGTCAAAGTTGGTTTAGAAAGTGAAATCCTTTGCTTAATGGCTAAAGGGTGATACCCTAACCGTTCTAGTAAATCATGTTCGCTTTCCTGTAAGAGTCCCTTTTGGACATCTCCCATTAAAACTTGATGTTCTTGTAACCTAGATTCAGGAGGTACTTCAATGATCATATCCCCTTGAATCATGGTTTTACAGGCTAGTCGAACCCCTTTAGAAAGTTGTTCAGGCGTTAGATTTCCGGTTCCGTTTACTAAGGGATCCCCACTTGCCACAACAACCTTACAAGCTCCACAAGTCCCTTTACCACCGCACCCGGATTTGATGAAAATCTCCGCTTTAGCAGCTGCAACAAGCAAAGATGTTCCAAGATCAACCTCAACAACTCGGTTATCTGGCATGAATTTTACTTGAAATTGAGTCAACGTTTTCACTTCCTTACTTTACCAAGAAATCCCACTAAAATCAGTCAAGCCAAGCATAGTTATTTGCCCTCATCATAACGTAATTGGTATCTATACCCAAAAGACTTAGGTTAAGGATTTAGAGAAAGAAACAATTCCACTTGACTCCCGTGGTCCAACAACTGCTTTCCAGCCGGATAGTTCTGAAAGCTTTCCTGAAATAACGGCGACGTAACCCGGAATGATCACGTTACGATGTTTTACTTTGTCAGCAATACCACTGGCAACCATTGCTTCAACGATTTTCTCAGGTTCAAATTTACCTGCGGCATAGGCTGTAAGAACTGAGGTTCCGTCAGTATCGATCGGTAGAATATAGCTTGGAATTTTGGAGGTTTCTACTTCCCCTTCGACGCTATAGTACGTTAAGGAGAAGTTTGTCGTAATGTACAAAGGTGAGTTCTCGTTGACATTTCCTACAGAATGAAGTTTTGGCTCAACTTGAATTGGCTTTTGTGGATCAGTATAAATGTTTTGTCTTAAAGTCATGAGTGGTAAAATGTGCGCTTTCTTGCTAGTTTTTAAGACAACAGCACTAGCATATTTAGCCACATAAACTGATGCCTCCATGATTTCTTCCATCGGCTCAGAATTGCTGGTATAAGCAATGACTGGATAACCGAATGGCCGGAACTTTTTCTTAATGGCTAAACGTCGCAGATGGGTAAGATTGGCCAACGTCTGAACGGGAGTCCTTGCACCAGGATCCAAGACAAATTCTTTATAACCCAAGGCTTGAGCTTTTGTCACGAGTTCTTCTAGAGCATCCAGTCCTTCTTCTTTAAGGATGACTGGAACTGAGTTTTCTTTAGCTAGGTTGACCATAGCCTCATAATTTTCAGAAGTCGCCGCACCGATCAGGGGTTTACGGGCTGCCAATTGTGCAAGGGCCGCTTTTAATGCTCCAACATCGCTGCTTAACAGAAGCAATGATTTATCAGTAGCTTCTGCCACAGTAGCTGCTACCTTAGCAAAACGTGCAGCATCACCAGATTCTTGAACGATAGCCACACCATCTAATGTGTATTGGAGACCGACACGCTCAAATTCTAAGCCCTTAATCTCCTGAATTTTAGCATTCAATTGATCATCATTGAGGGTATCTGAGACCTGAATTAATAACGTCGTTGGGTGATAAAACGTCTTATCATGACGGAAAAGGACTGTTTCATCTCCGAGAACAGAATCTTTGCCAAATTTTATAGCTTTGATCGGGGGAGCCGCTGCAGAATCCAGGTTTTCTCGGGCAGCCTCAGTGACATATGGGCAAGCGTCTAACGCTGCTTTTCCTGACGCCAAAGCCATGGCAAAAGCTAAGCAAGTCGGCACACCACATTCTCCGCAGTTTTTCTTGGGTAGTTGTTTATAGATTTCTAAACCTGTAAGAGCCATTTTAAATCCCCTTTCTAATCGATATAGGATAAGGAGCAGACTAGCAAGGTCCCTAGTGAGATTTACCGTTGGGACCTTGTTGTCTGCGAGCAAATATTACATGAGAGATTCAAGGTTAAAGCAGGGATGTCCATTTTCCTCAAGGAAAGGTATAATTTCCTCTACCGTGGAACCAACTGATTCATCGGCAATTTTGTCAATAAAGTCTGCCCCTAAGCCTTCATCGATGGAGCGTTGAACAAAGTCCTCACGCAAGAATTCTTTCAGTTCTTTTGGCATCCAAACAATGCGAGCAAGTCCACCATCGGCAGGAATGAATTTTTTACTGAGCAGATAAGTTCTGCCAATTCCCATAAACCCTGGGGTTTGCATCCCTCCACCGCATGTTCCCGCTAGTGATGAGAAAGTCATTCCACAAGGGGTCATCCCTGAATGTTCACGAGTCGTGATCATAAGACCGTTTGCTTCAGGAACGATGGCCATGATGGCCTCAAAGCAACCACAAGAGGTCATCGGTCTATCCATGAGAGTATAGAGATTAACCTCTTCCAAGGTGTTGTTCGAAGCTTTATACAAATACTCATTAGTACTATGCCACATACCTTTTAACTCATCAATGGCTGGCCCTTTAGGAATCGGTTGATTTGGACCATTTGGAGAGATTTCATGGGATGCTTTGGCATCTAACCAACTCACTGCGCCACACAATCCAACCCGTTCTGGCGTAACGATGCAAACGTGGTTTGGAGCAAATGACTGACAGAGCAAGCAGGAGTAGAAGTCTTCAACAGATTCATCTGTCAAGCTCCTCATGCGATCGTCTCGAGCTCTATAACGTTCGCGCGCGAGAATAAGGCCTTCATCAACCGCAGCTTGGTCAAGCATAATAGTTACTTCAACACGGTCAATAATTGCCGGGAATTCTTCTTTTAACTTAGCAATCAAAAGATCGCCAAAGTGTTTCATTAAGAAACCTTTTGCTCTAGCATCTTTAGAAATCCGGACCCAGCACAAATCACGTTGAGCCACATGCCAAACGCCTTCACCATAGTTTGCAAAATAATGAATTCGACGTTCAAAAACTCCTTCAAAATCTGCCTGCATTTTTCGTCCATAGATATCAATTTTAATTCCCAAAGGAAGTTTGGTTCCCTCAGGAACGGTATCAATGTCGGGACCTATAACCGTGACCTGACCGTCAACGATATTTTCAGGTCCAACCATTTGGACAAGTTCAAATGCAGTCGTTCGTCCACCACCAAATTCGACGTAGGTATCTCCTTTGCGAATAGTCTCGCCCTCAAACGCTGGTCCGAAGTTAACCGGGATCGGTAATTCGACGCTGGTTAATTTAATCCCTCGAACTTCCAAGGCCAACGGAACTATTTTCTCATAATCAGGCTCGGAAATATACCAATCTGGGATTTGCATATCATCACTGAGTACCTGATCCGTCAAAATTGGGAAGCCCATGAAAATCGCGCCCATTGAAGCCGCTACTTTGACATCATCCAATTCGCCAAGATTTAAGACAAAAGCCCGAATCCGACGACGTTGATAATCACGATGGTTTTCCCGTTCTCCAGCAGGAATTCCGCCGAAAGCAAGTCCTGCACGGAACGCATAGTTAACAGCATGAATAATCTGAGTAAAGTTTCCTAATGGGAAGGCAATGTAGTCCTCACCAATTTTTACATTTTCTTCAAGCAACTGTTCGATAATCTCATCACATAAGAAAATCATAAACCCTTTACCCATGAGATTGTCGACAATTTTCTTAGCTGATGGAGAATCTTTGGCTCGTCCGAGGATAACAGCAACACCAGGAATGGTCCAGTCAACCATTTTAATCCCATGTTTCCGGACGATGGGGTCGCCTAAGAATCCAGTCCAAGGCTTAGTTTTGGGTTCATCCCCACGTAGATAATTAAGGGTCTCAATGATTTCCGCAGCATAAAGGACGGATTCCCCCCAAAGCCTTGCGTTATCAAAGGTAAGCTCTGTGCGAATTTGAGTACGCATGCGATTTAAAATCGGCACTAATTCACCCAGCTTAGTAACTTTTTCGCCAGAAAGACACGTGATAACTGGAAGGTGGTAAGCGGTATCTGGGTAACCAATAACTTGTTCGCTTCCGAAGTCTTTAAGAGCACGATTCAAAAGAATTTCTGCATAGGTCATGGCAATAATTGTGCCGTCTAAAGCTTTCCGTAACAGTTTTTTAGGTTGAATACTTGGATCTTTAATTGCGCCTTCATAAATTTGCTCCATAGACATAAACATTCCTCCTTTCTTACCAACCTTGGGCTAGTGAAGTGTTATTCTTCTCGGCAGTCTTTTTATGAATATTAAGCTTCCAGGTACGATACTCAAGTGCATCTAAGAGTTTCTTTGCGCCAATGTTAGGGTCAACTTCGAAGATAAAATTACCACCGAACACATCATGAGCAATTTGTGTTGCGATACCATAGACGAGGTCACTTCCTTCAAGAGGAGGAAGAGATCCAACGTGAGTAGGTAAACCGAGAGAAACACACCACGAACCGATCGCGACAGCTTTTTCATGCATAGCTTCTGGAGCAGAGGCAACAAATGGAACTTTTGGAATATCGACGCCAAGTTCATTAGCCATTGCTACGGCTAAATCTGCGCCACGGCTATTATCGACACAAGAACCAACATGGAAGACTAGTGGCAGACCTGTTGATAATTCTGGATTTGCAGCTTCTAATGTTTGGATGAAGGATTTGAGACCAGCGCCCGCATAGGTATCTACTGCCAAGGGCGACATTAGTCCGAATTTAGCATAAGCACCTGATGAACAACCGGTAGAAATAACAAAAACGTCATTTTTCACGAGTTCTTTTAAGACTGTAATGTGGGATTCATCTTGAGCTCGTTTTAGATTGTTACATCCGGCCATGAGGGCGACCCCTTTGAGCTGTCCACTTAAAATAGCATCTGTAAGCACAGAAATCGGTCGTTCAGGACAGACCTTTGAGAAAATTTCCATGAGTGCTTCGACACTAAAACCAGCTACAAGCTTGTGTTTTTCGCTAGGAATGGAGATTTTCTTAGGATCCCGATGTTTATATGCCTCAATAGCGATGCTAATAAGTTTTTTGGCATCATTCATCGCCGTGGTTGTGTCAAAGGCGATGTGTTGAGCACCTGGGATTTTCATAATAGCTTCCGTTGTAATAACCTTGGTATGGAAACATTCCGCAACGGTTTGCACTGCTGGATAGATACATTGAATATCAACAACCATCGCATCTAAAGCACCAGTTAAGATAGCCATTTCTTGAGAGGCAGAGGAGGTTGCAAGATAAACACCTTCGCGCATGAGCAGTTCATTACCGGTACAGCAAATCCCTACGATATTTACCCCTTCAGCTCCAGCCTTTACAGCCTCTTCTTTCATTGCTCGTGCAGCGGCAACCACCATTTCACTCAGAACCGGGTTATGCCCGTGAACTGCGATATTTACCATTTTAGGGTTGATTACACCTAAATTTGCTTCCGAGACAATGGGTTCGGGGATTCCAAACAACACGTCACTGAGATTTGTTCCGATATATTCCCCACCTAAGTCGGCAAGTGAGCTTTTAAGTCCCCCAAAGATAATATTGACTGGATCACTATCAACGCCCATGGCTGTTTGAGCAATAAGTTCAGTAATAGAACCGTCAATATTCCTAGGCATGATATTTGTATGCTTGAATTTTTTACGTCGACCTTCTGTCATAAAGGAGTCCAGAAAAGCCAGCGGACGATCTTGGTAACGTCCGAAATCTGAATACCCAAGCTCTACTACATCTCTAAGGATGTCTTTCTCCTCACGGTCAAGAGTGGCAATTCCTAACTTTTGTGCTAATACTAGAAGCTTGGCAGGGGATTTAATTTCATAATCGTCAGCATGTCCTTCGACTAAAGCGTGAGCTGTATGCAAAACATGTCGCGCGTGTTCAGAGTGGGATGCAGCTCCTCCGGCAATCATTCTGACTAAGTTACGGGAAACGATCGTGTAGGCAGTTGCTCCACATATTCCTCGACTCGCAGGACCCTCTTCTTTTTTCACTCGGCAAGGACCAGCGATACAAATTCGGCAACAAATTCCATTATATCCAAAAGTACACTGCGGCTGTTGGGCAACTACGCGGTCATAAACCGTTTCGATTTTCTTATCCTGAATCATTTTTAACATTTGTAGAGCACCGGGGTCAGTAGTACGAATGGGATTCTTAGGATCAACGACTCGCGGTGCGTCGGATGGTCGGGCGGTATGGGTTAAATCCCGATATCTAGGCATATTACACCCTCCTCTTTTTTAAGATCTTGTCTCTTCTTACTTATACTCACATCTCACTAACGAAAACCTCTGTCATCTCCCTTCATCAACTATCTTCTGGTAAATTGTATTGAGCATAACTCCCAGAGACCCACCAGGCAACTCGTCACTGCCTGAATTTATGGACATTTCCAACAGCTCGTCACTATAAGGGATAATACCAATAAGCTGTTCTAAAGGAAAGTGGTCTCTAAGAAAATTTTCATCTTTGGAATTACGTACCTTATTACCAATCACAACTACATGTGGAATTCCCAATTCAGAAGCAAGCTTTTGAATAACTTTTACAGTTTGTACACTCACCTTGGAAGGTTCCGTGACAATCACAAGAATATCAACCCCTAAGGCAGTACCACGAGTAAGCTGTTCTATACCAGCACCCATATCTAAAATAACAGTGTCTTGTTCTCCAAGTATTAAGGAATTGACCAGAGCTTGAAGAAAGCTATTTTCCTTACAATAACAGGAGGTTCCACCGCCTTTGATATTACCCATACGGAAAAATTTAATCGCACCTATCGAAATGCTGTAATCATCAAGGATGTCGTCAACCTGCGGATTCAATGGGTAATAAGTTCCGCTTCCACCCATTCTCTCTTCAATCAGTTCTTTCATATCGACAATTGGTTTAAGATCAGCAAGAACATCCTCGGAGATACCTAAGATTGTCCCGAGGCTTGCATCTGGATCAGCATCCACAGCTAAAACAGTAATTCCTTTTTGAGAGAGCCAATGAGCAAAATTAGCTGCAAAGGTAGTTTTACCGACACCACCCTTACCAGAGATTGCTATTTTCAACCTGTCTCAACTCCTTCTACGTGAATATTTATGAGACTTCCTATGCTAACTAATCCCCTTGATTAGATATTCTTTTTTTGTTTGCAAAATCCTGCAAACTTTCTGAATATATTATCTATTAATTTAAAGTTTTTTTAAAATTTATAAACTTTTAATAATATTTATATCAATTGTTTGAATTAATATAATATTCTGTGTATTCCTAATTGCATAATCGCTTTTCTTTCTATCCCAAAAAGGTCTTCTTCGCTTCTTTCAATATCTAGCAAAAACTTTCAATGTCATGCAAAAATTTATAGTTCTGCTTTGACATTTAGTCGTTTAAAATTCAATTGAATAGCTTGGGAATTATTGAAAAGGCCATGGATGAAACACAAGACCAAAGGCCCCAGTTCCGACATGGGTTGCAATTACTGCTCCCGCCTCACATAATTGAATTTCATGTTCAGGAAAACGAACTTGCAATTCATGAAACAAGATTTGTCCTTCTTCTGGTATATTAACGTGCATAACACAAATACGATAGCGTTTGCCGGTTGACAATGCCTTAGTTAATTCTTGGAGGACACGCTCCCAAGCCCGATGACGCGAACGAACTTTATCAAAAACATCAATTTGTGCATTCTGATTAAAGTATAGGATTGGTTTTATTTGCAGTAACGTGCCTACTAGCGCTGCGGCCCCTCCAATCCGTCCCCCTTTACGTAAGTTTTCAAGTGTATCGACAATAAAAAAGAGTTCTGTTTGCTGATTAAGAATTGGAAGCCGCGCCATTATTTCTGAAGTACTCAACCCTTGTTCGGCCCATTCTGCAGCAGCCCAAGCAAGCACACCGAGACCCAAGGCCGAGGACCTTGAATCAAAGACGTAAATACTGGGACTCGAGGCCAAATCCTTTGCCATCAGTGCTGAATGAATTGTTCCACTGATCCCTGAAGATATATGAATGCTTATGATATCTTCAACACCATCCGTAAACAATGATTCATAGGTTTCCAAAAATGTTCCAACCGAAGGTTGAGAGGTTGTAGACAAACCTTGGATATGACTTAACTTTTCAAAATAAATTTGATTGGTTAACTCCGTCTCCGAAAACGTTTCATCACCGATCGTTACATTTAGGGGTACTACACGAATTTGAAATCGATCCAGGATTTCCTTCGGTAGGTATCCTGTAGAATCCATAACGATTCCTATTTTTTTCAATATCTCTTCTCTCCCTCTATATACGGACACCTTTGAAGGTTTTACAGCTATTATTAAAGTATATAGTAAAATAAAAAGTGTAGCAATCTTGATAAATGACAAATTTTAGCTAGTTGAATTAATCTTGCTAAGTCATAAACTCTTTTTGCTCCAAAATTCAGTTTTATCCAATACTTAATATTTTGAAAAGTTAATTATATAATATTTTACCTTAGCCCTCACGAATTAGCAATGAATTACCATTCATTTATTGTATTATTTTTTCAGAGTCTTAACCAAAACTTCATTGTTTACGAATAACCGCTTCATATAAAAAATGGATGTCAAAAATAGATCAACCCTACAAGAGATTTATTAATTAGGAAAATTATAATTATTCCATGAATATTATTATAATAGAACTCATCAAGCCCTTCAAGCTTTGACCTTTTTTCTGCCTAATAGCTCTAGTTTTAAGTCTATAAGATGTGTCCATCGTTAAGTTCATGATGTGGTAAATCAATTATTTTATATTAACTTATTTATGTTAATTAGTTGTGACTTGTCATGGTGTTGATGCTTCTTCCAAGTGGTAAGGTATTGACAGGATTAGAGCGATTTGTTAGTATATAAATACGTGCTTATAGTACGGGGCGTGGCGCAGTTTGGTAGCGTGCTTGGTTCGGGTACCAAGAGGCCGTGGGTTCGAATCCCGTCGCCCCGACCACTTGGATTTGCTAAAGGTTTGAATTGATTC
>NZ_JYNH01000021.1 GCF_000960765.1 Desulfosporosinus sp. I2
GTCTAAGGTAGTAGTTGTTGTTGCGGCAGAATTACTCTTTGATGTTCCACAACCGGTTGCTACCAACAAGATAAGGGTAACAAGAATAAACATATTAAATTTTTTCATTTTTTAACCTCCTCTGAAACTTCTAGGGTTTTGAGAAACTTAACTTCGAAACTCCTCTTTTATACAAGCAAAAAACCACCTCCGATAATGTCTTTGATAGATCTTTAATTGGCCACAATCTGACAACTTATCGTAATATTATAAGTTGTTACTTACTAAAGTATACCATATTTTATTACAAGAGGTCAATTTCTAAAGAGTATTGAGAAATGACTTGAGGGTTAATTGCTTTTAGGTAGATGATAAATGGGCAAATATTACAAGATAGGGGTTGACATTACCTTACTAACAACTTATGCTTACCAAAGAGGTTGCTAGTTAGAATTCCTTTAGCCTTCGGCTTATGATAACAAGGGGTCTGCACTATTCCTGTAAAAATATGAATTTAATAGACGAGGAGGAAGAAAAAGTGAATCAACAACGACAAACATTATGGCCTAACGTGAGTGACGAGCAATGGAATGATTGGCATTGGCAAAATGTCAAATCGGATTATAAATCACGAGGGATTACTCGAAGCTTATGTCTCTTTCCTCTGAGGAAGCAGAACAAATCAAGCGGTAGTCCTTGAAAATTTCCGTATGGCAATTACTCCTTACTACTTTTCCATGATCGATCCCAAGGATACTGAGTGCCCTATCAGAAAACAAGCAATTCCTTCAATCCACGAATTATCCAAATCCTCATGCGATTTAGAAGATCCACTGCATGAAGAAGCCGATTCACCTGTACCCGGACTGACACACCGCTATCCTGATCGTGTTCTGCTCCTAGTAACAGATCAATGCTCAATGTACTGCAGACATTGCACCAGAAGAAGAATGGCGGGACAAACTGATAAGGCTTTACCTCTGAATCGATTCAAGCTCGCCCTTGAATATATACGTTCCAATCCACAGATTCGTGATGTGTTGATATCCGGAGGAGATCCATTTGCCCTTTCTGATGAACGTTTGGAGTTTATCCTGTCCAATCTACGTTCCATTCCCCACGTTGAGATTATCAGGATCGGGACCAGGACCCCGGTAGTTCTTCCTATGCGTATTACGGATCACCTCATCCAGGTTTTGCAAAACCACCAACCGATCTGGGTTAATACACACTTCAATCATCCCCAAGAGCTTACCGTTGAATCCCGCAATGCCCTAAACAGACTGGCTAATGCTGGCATCCCGCTTGGGAACCAATCAGTTTTGCTTAAAGGAATCAATGATTGTCCTGTGATTATGAAAAAACTAGTTCATGAACTCGTAAAATGCAGGGTAAGACCCTACTATTTGTACCAATGTGACTTATCGAACGGCATTGAGCATTTTCGGACATCTGTTAGTACAGGTTTGGAAATTATTGAAATGCTCAGGGGGCATACCTCCGGGTTCGCTGTTCCTACCTTTGTTGTCGATGCCCCGGGCGGAGGTGGTAAAATTCCCCTGCAGCCTAACTATTTAATTTCACAATCTAGCGATAAAGTCATCCTACGTAATTATGAAGGTGTTATCAGCGTTTATCAGGAACCAGAAAATACAGCAAGCCGCTGTAAGTCTTGCTCAGATCCATGTGCTAACTCAAAAACCAACCAGATTGGTCTTGGCAAATTGCTTAAAGGTGATCGTATTAGTCTTATACCCCAAGGAAATATGCGACAAGAGAGAAGGAAAAAGGTTTCCGGAAGTTTCGGAGGTAGAGCAAATGCTTAACACGACGGGTCCTGTGAGTTTCTCAAGTACCATTACAGTGGATGATAAGAATAAACGGCTGGTTGTCAACGGCTATACCCAAGGAACTAAACCGGCTTTGTTCGGTAAACATGTAATTTATTTAGCATTAAAAAAGAAACTGGAAAAAATTTGGCTTTGGGCATTGCCGTCAGATGTTCCGGAGTTTTTACGATGCGGCTTTCGTACTGAGGGAAACCTCTTCCGTAACAACTATGAGGAATTTGCCGTTAGCCTTGCTTATTACGTCAGTGGGGCAAGAGGTCATTCCGATAAATTGCAATCAGAGAATGAGATTATCTATTCTGTTAGAACGGAACCTATTAATCAGTTGCAACGATTACCTCTCGAAATAGAGTTAAAACTCTTAGATGAATCCTTCTCTCAGCAAATAGCACAATTACTACCCCAGGTTTTTACAAGTTATCCCACGCCTGTGGAAGACCCCCAATATATTCGTTCGTTACTAAGGCAGGGGAATGTTTTTGCCGGAGCTTTCTCTCAAGGTAAGCTGATTGGTGTTGCAGCCGCTTACCCTGATCCAATACTTAACCGTTGCGAAATGACAGATTGTGCAATAATAGAAGAATACCAGGGGCATTCGCTGTCCGAACGGTTATTGCGGATTTTAGAATGTGAAGTTCAAAAGCAAGGCTCATTCAACTTATATAGTCTTGCACGCGCTCAGTCCTACGGAATGAACAGGGTATTTCACAAACTTGGGTATAGATATCAAGGCCGCTTAATTAACAATTGCCATATCGCCGGGTCCTATGAAGACATGAATCTCTGGGTTAGATAGGCAATTATGAATAATAAGATTATAGTTCCTGTGGATGCTTCTTCTCCTTCCAGACGTGCATTAACCTATGCTTTAGAGTTAGCCCGGAACACGGGCTCCAAGCTTACAGTGCTCTATGTTGATCAAATTATTCTACTTTACTATGGTGCCTTAGGCCCGGAAAGTCAGTATATCAAATTTCAAAAGCCTGACGCAGAAGACATCCTAAATAAAATATTAGCAGACATGGGTATCCAGTCAGATTCCATCAGCAAAAGAATTGTGACTGGCAATCCTGCCCCGTTGATTGTTACAGTTGCACTAGAAGAAAGAGCAAATCTTATTGTGATGGGCAGCAGGGGCTGCGGCTTCTTAACCGGCTTATTATTAGGAAGTGTCAGCCAATCGGTGATCAAACATTCACCCTGCCCCGTACTCATCGTAAAATGATATCGTGTATATAAAAAGTAATTTTGAGTTTAAATTGTTGATTGTATACTTAGCCTACAGAGTTGCAAAAGCTATAGATTATAAATATAATTTATAGAAAATGAAGTGGAAAACATGAAGGAGTAAGGATACATATGGCACTTGTAAATGAGAACTATTTAAAGTTATCTGGGAGCTATCTTTTTTCCGAAATCGCCCGTAGAGTTAGTCAATTTAAAGCAGACAATCCAGAGGCCGATATTATCCGACTGGGAATCGGAGATGTGACACGTCCCCTGCCACCCACAGTCATTGAGGCTATGCATAAGGGCGTCGAAGAGATGGGGAGTGCGGAAACCTTTCGAGGGTACGGTCCGGACCAAGGCTATCAATTTTTAATAGAAAAGATCATTGAAAATGATTTTATTCCTCGTGGAGTAGAACTCTCTGTCGACGAAGTCTTTATCAGTGATGGAGCGAAAAGTGATACAGCAAACTTCCAGGAGCTTTTTGGCGTTGAAAACATCATGGCGGTTACAGATCCAGTTTATCCAGTTTACGTTGATAGTAATGTCATGGCTGGACGGACAGGAAAGTTCGATAATGATAAGAAAAAGTATGAAACTATTGTGTATCTTCCTTGTACAGAGAAAAATGGCATGAAACCTTCCCTTCCTGAGACACATGTAGATTTGATCTATCTTTGTTTTCCAAATAATCCGACCGGCATGACACTCTCTAAAGAGGAACTGAAACGATGGGTGGAGTATGCTCGGGAAAATCGCTCTATCCTTTTGTTCGATGCTGCCTATGAAGCATTTATCCGAGAAGAGGGCGTACCGCATAGTATCTTTGAAATTGAGGGTGCTCGCGAGGTTGCAGTAGAGTTCCGGAGTTTTTCCAAGACTGCAGGTTTTACTGGGACCCGGTGCGCGTATACGATCGTTCCGAAGGAAGTCAAGGTTTATGATTCTAAGGGAGAGGCACATAGCCTTAACCATCTATGGCTCAGAAGACAAACGACTAAGTTCAATGGAGTGTCTTATCCTGTTCAAGTGGGAGCAGCAGCTATATTCTCGAATGAAGGAAAACAGCAGATCAAGGAAACTATTGATTACTATATGGAAAATGCTCGAATCATCCGAGAGGGCTTAATAGAGGCTGGTTATACCGTATTCGGTGGAGTCAATGCGCCCTATATTTGGATGAAGACCCCGAACAATATGGGCTCTTGGGAGTTCTTTGATAAATTGATCGAGAAGGCACATGTTGTAGGAACACCAGGCGCAGGCTTTGGGGCGAACGGAGAGGGATATTTCCGTTTAACCGCTTTTGGCACTCGTGAGAATACTCTTCAGGCGATAGAAAGGATTAAGAAAGTCCATAATGAATAACTAGAAATACTAAAAGTAAACGATTGTCCCCCAGAGAACTATCTTTTGTATTAAAAGCTAGAGTTATCCATCTATGATGGTGCCCTAGCTTTTGATTTAGGTTAGACGATTTTAGTTATTAAACACTCCAGTTTATTTGAAAAAATAAATTTAAACCTTGACAGGTGTTTTTAGGGAAATGTTGAATTATTGAATAGGTATGGAGATTCTTCCGAAAAGATTAGGACTCTAATTCAAAACCATTATTTTGGAATCAAACATACAATAACTATTAGTATGGGTGTCGGAGAATATCAACAAGATGAGAATATTGATCAAATATTAGGCAGAATAGATGAGGCGTTATTAAAAGCTAAATCTAAAGGGAGAAACAGGATGGAATCTTGTTGAAGGATCCCTAAAGAGATTGCTGACTTAAATAGATTAATTTATAGGAAGAAAGGATGAATATTTATGATTTCAACTAAAATGCAAGAGCAGATTAAAAACAGTTCTGTAATTCGAGCCATGTTTGAGGAAGGCAGAAGACTGTCAGAAATTTACGGAGCAGAAAATGTCTTTGATTTTAGCCTTGGAAACCCCAGTGTTGAACCACCTATCGAAGTAAATAATGCGATTTTGGAGATTCTACAGACTGAAAAGCTTATGAGCGTCCATGGGTATATGAATAATTCAGGTTATGAAGAAGTAAGAGCGGTGATTGCAAAGTCTATCAATGATAAATTTGGAACTGCTTTTACATTTAATAATATTCTTATGACGGTAGGCGCAGCTGGAGGTCTGAATGTTATTTTTAAAACGTTACTTAACCCTCAGGATGAGGTCATAACGTTTGCACCCTTTTTTGGTGAATACAGAGGCTATGTAAAAAACCATGAAGGTGAATTGGTGATAGTAGCTCCTAATACACTTGATTTTCAGCCTAATCTTGAAGATTTCAAACAGAAAATCACGTCTAAAACTAAAGCGGTGATTATTAATTCCCCCAATAATCCAACAGGAGTTATCTATTCAGAAGAAAACATTATCAAACTCTCAGACATACTAAGAGAGAAGCAAAAGGAATTTGGAACAGATATTTATCTCATTTCTGATGAACCATACAGAGAGCTTGCTTATGATAACAATGAAGTTCCCTATCTTTCAAAGTATTATGCAAATACAATTGTCGGGTACTCTTTCAGTAAGTCTCTTTCGTTACCCGGAGAAAGAATAGGGTATTTGGTAATTCCGGATCAGGCGGCGGATTATGAAAATATCGTTGCGGCAGCAAATATGGCCAATCGTATTTTAGGGTTTGTCAACGCTCCATCTTTATTCCAACGGGTAGTTGCTAAGTGCTTAAATGCAAAGGTGGATATTGATAGTTATAACAAAAATCGTGAATTAATTTATAAAAGTCTCTCCTCTTACGGCTACCAATGTATAAAACCCCAAGGCGCTTTTTACTTGTTTGTCAAAACCCCTATCGAGAATGATGCGGAATTTTGTGCTTTGGCCAAACAAAAAAATATTCTCATTGTTCCTGGTACAGCTTTTGGCTGTCCCGGCTATGTTCGAATTGCCTATTGTGTCGCTTATAAAACCATTGAAAAAGCATTGCCTGGCTTTAAGGCTTTAATTGATGAGGTTAAATAATAGTTGCCAACTGAGTATCAATGGTCAAATGATTCCCTATGAAGAACGAAGGAGCGCACGTTATCAAAGGATTACGCTGAGTGTTTTAGAGGATCGAGTTCGCATTTCAGTGCCTAAGAAGGTATCTTCCAAGCAATTGAAAGAATTATTAAACGCCAAACAAGAGTGGATCTTAAAACAATGGCTTTTTCAACAAGACTCGCTAAAACGCTCAGTGAACTTTATCGACGGAGAGCACTTCCTGTATAGGGGGAATACCATTGAACTGAAAATCATAAGACATCCGGGCCAAAGAAAGAAAGTTATTCTTGAAGGTCAGCTGCTTGAGGTTTATTTACCTTGGGATTCACCCGATGAAGACTGTGCGCAGAATATTAAGGCTGCGCTCATAGCGTGGTATAAATTCCAAGCGCGCAGGGTACTTGAGGACAAACTCAATAAGCAGGCGAAACAAATGCAGGTTACCTTCCAGGCCTTTCGACTGAAGGATCAGAAGACAAGCTGGGGGAGCTGTTCTAGTAAGAGAAACCTTAATTTTAATTGGCGGATTATTATGGCCCCTGATGCAGCATGCGATTACGTTATTATTCATGAACTAGCGCACTTAACCCACCTCAATCATTCTAAGCAGTTCTGGCAGAGAGTCGAAGCGTTTATGCCGGAATATGCACATTGGAAAAAATGGTTTAAAGATCATGGACAAGAATTAAGGTTCTAGCATAATGATTCTAGTTGACTCGAGTGGGTCAATTAGGTTAAAAGCCCTCCCTTTGTAGAATTGATCAGCTTAATTCTCAAGGGAGGGCTTCGTGTGTCTGTTCAGAACATAATTACCTTTCAGACATTAGAGGGGTTTAATATATTTATATTTATATTTACAAAAGGGTTATTAAGTGTTATATTGTTACCAAAGTAACAAAACTTAGTTAGAAAGGGGTTAATTAATTTGGAGAAAATCAAAGTAGAACGAGTTCAAACAGGGGTACGTATCGAAAAGAAAATTTTAAAAGTTCTAAAGGGACTAGCTGAATACCATGATCTTTCTTTAGGTGATTTAATTGAAGGAATCGTTCTGCATTCGTTCGAGGGCAAACAACCATTCAGTGAAGAGAGTTTACAAAAAATTAGCGAGCTTAAGAAAATATATGACTTAAATTTGAATGCAGATTCTAGTCACAATCTTATTGAGGAAAACGAAAAGAAAATCTAGGTTCTGAGTCACTACTTTAAAAGTCGGAGGAAGAAAACAGAGGAAGGGGCTAGCTCAGCTAGCCTCTTCCTCTGTTTAAACTTGGATAGGACCATGAGAAGGCCCACTTGTTCAATGCACGGTCCATTTTGACCAGGATATAAGGGGTTATAGACGGCATTTCTACAAGTTGATGGGTTGGTGTTCCGCTCGGAGAACATGTTTGAGTACTTTTCCGGAAGCGTTGCGTGGTAAAATATCTACAATACTTATAGAACGAGGAATCTTATAGTCGGCAAGCTTATCACGGCAGAAATCTCGAATATCAGTGAGTGTAAGATTTTCACCAGGTCGTGTAACGAGCTTGACCAGAATTGTTTCTCCCCAGTCTGAATGGGGGATGCCGATCACGGCTAAATCTAAGATGTTGGGATGTGTGCTTAAGACGTCTTCGATTTCTTTTGGATAGACATTAACTCCACCAGTAATGATCATATCTTTTTTACGATCCATTACCCAAATATACCCATCTTTATCTCGGCGGGCAATATCTCCTGTATAAAGCCAACCTGAACGGAGGACTTCAGCTGTGGCAGACGGATTATTGAGGTATCCAGACATTAGACTTTCCGATCGAATGATGATTTCCCCAGCCTCATCGGGAGTAGTATCTGTACCGTCTTCACGCACAATTCGGATTTCAGTATTGGTCGTGCCCCGACGTCCAATACTCCCTGTTTTTGTTCCATGTTCTTGAGGCCGGAGGGCGGAACCGTTGGGGCCAGCTTCAGTCAAACCGTAAACACCCATCCATTTTCCGGTTAATTTTGTCTGCCAATGTACAATCTGATCCGCACCGACAGATGCGCCGCCGTATACCCATACTTTCATGCTAGAGAGATCCCAATCTTGAAGATTGGGAATCCTAGAAATAAGTTGATAAACGACGGGGGCACCAAAAAAGTGAGTAGTTTTTTCATTTGCAGCGTAATCCAGAAGAGTTTGGGGGGTAAAATCACCAAGGGTAATCGAGGCACCTGACCAGAACGCTCCCCAAAGAAAAAGATTGAGCGGTGCGGAATGTGTCAAGGGCATGAGAATCAGGCAATTATCCCCGGCGTAAATCCCTGCTTCATAGGCCATAATTTTGGCTGCCGCCAGAATTGCTTGATGAGAGAGCATGACTCCCTTGGGTTGGCCCGTTGTACCGGATGTATAAAGGACCTCTGCGAGCTCAGAGCCTTCTGAATCGGAAGAATATAATTCATTTGTAGCAGCCACTTCAGATTGAAAAACTAAGTCGTCTTTTTTTCGATTATGTAGTGCAGAACTTATGTTAATAATGTTGAATCCCAATTGCTTCATTTCCATGGCAATACTGTTCATGCTCTCCTCATAGAGTAGCACGCAAATTCCTGCACTCGTGAGGATGTCCGATATTTCTCGACTTGTCAGACGAACATTTATTGGGATGGTTACTCCTTTAACTACCATCGTGGCAAGGAATCCCAAGACGAACTCGGGCCTATTAGGGGAAAGCAAAGCGATTTTCTCAGCACCTACCTCGTGGGATTGAATAAAGGACGCTAGCCAAAGCGCCTCAGAGTGTAGAGCTTTCCACGTCAATGTCAGGTCTTCAGGTGGATAACGTAATGCCGTTTGTTCCGGAAAGCTCCTAGCGTTTCTTTCAATGACGCGCCATAGTGTATCCATATTTTTCTCTCCTCTTAGCCGTTTTCTTTGGGACTTGCCTTGTTAGCATGGATTTTTGGAATAAGTAATGGGTTAGCTTCCTTGCACAGAAGTGGTATTAGGTGAACTAAGGGTTGATGTATACCAGTAACGACTTAACTAACTATATTAATATTATATGAATATTCTGACACAAGTTAACGTAAACGTCAACTATAACATCACTTCAGGTGTTGCTATCTGTACAAGGGTTCAAGAGTATTAGGTTGTTCATCCTGTGGATGAAACAGTCATGGTATTTCGACTACAAAACGGCCAATATGGAAAACCCACGGTCTATTCCGTTCCTGACATTATTCCAGTAGGGTTATTCGATGATTTTCTTATACCATTGACGACCTATGCAGCAGGACTAAGAGTAAGTGAAACGGCAAATTTAAGAGTTGGTGACATCGATAGTAAGTGAATGCAAATCAGGGTGCAACAAGGCAAAGTGAATAAGGAACGGTACACTATTTTAACCGAGATAAACCTTGCACTCTTAAGAAGGTACTGGGAGGAATATAGACCCAAGACTTGGCTGTTCCCCGGCAGTATATCAGAAACGAGGTGTCTGGAGATGTTTTACGATTTACATTGGTCTGAGAAACCGGCAGGCGGGATTCCCAAAGCTTGAACTAGTCTTGCCCAATAATTGACCTGCGCGGAAGTAGTAGCAAGTATAACCACTTCCCGTTCTGAAAAGAGTTTTGTTAGTTCGTGAATGAGCGTTGGAGGAAAAGAGATAGGAGTTTTTGAGATGCATTTGGCATATTCAATTGCGAGTTTTTCCCGTTCAGAAAAAGTATGTATTTTGTCTAAACCGATCCGTCCCTGGAGAACTTCCATTTCCTCAGTTGTAATGCCGTATTCCGCATATTCAAAGGAATTCATATCTATGCAGAATGGACAAGAGACTGAGAATGACGTCTGGAGTCTAACGATCTTCAGTAGTCTTTTATCCAAATCTTTTTTTCCATTAGCAACTAGTAATTCGAGGATCCCGGAACCAATGGCGGATTTTGGATACCAAGAAAGTAGTTTGGGGGGTAACAGGTCCTTACCCGTAACTCTCTTCGTAATCCAAATACCGAATTTCAAATAGAAAGGGATTTTTTGTGGCGGTTTTATAAAAGCACTCACATACAATCAACTCCGTTCCAAATCAAAACTTTCTTACAATTATACATCTTTAGTACCAACTTGGGGCCGGGATTTTGAATGTTTTACTTTGGGGAAGGCCTGTTCATCGTATAACCGAGGGTTTGCGACACTCTGCAAAGATAAAAGCGGTTGGGACGCGTCGTAAACCCTCGGGACGTTATAGGAAATGTCCATATCAGAGAATGTTTTTCACCCTTCGGTTCTATGTATTTTTTTTCTGAGGTTAAATGGAAAAAGACCCCTACGTGAGAGGTCTTACATATGTTTAAAGAAAAATTCCGTATACATTTCTTGAATTTTCAATAGATCATTGAAATTGGCTCTACCAATAAAGTGAATGAAATTTGATAACTTTAGAGGAACTGTCTTTGATACTCTTGCTGTTGACGGATACTTAAGATTTGCCTCTTTCCAATACTGAATAGGGGTATCATACCGATCAGTAGCTCTTGGATCATGTTTAGTGACTTTGGTTGAAAGAATTTGAGGCAAATCAACATTCAAAACTATTACTGGTCTCGGAAGAAATTGATTAGGATTTTCTTCAAAGGGGAAATTTACTAGCCATATTTCGCCTTCAGTAATCACTTTTGCCGCTTTAGCTCCTTATAGAGTTCGTCCCACTCATGTTCTTGTCGCCAAGGATCATCTTTTGTTATTACATATTCGCCATCAGAATTCTTTGGCCAATTTGCATCAGATAATTCTTGGATTTTATCACGATGTTGAGAAACAAAATCAGAAAATGAAGGTTTTTGAGTTTTATTCAAAGGAAGAGACATTTCATTTTCCTCCTTATTAACCTTATTCTTTTCTTCCTTATCCATATGATATCACCCCCTAAACAGTAGTTCAATATGTAGTATTCCCATAATTTGCAATTTAGCAGGAATAGATAAGGGATTGTAGAACTAAGTTCATAAGGTTAGTGAATGTTGTTCTTTGAAGTGTGGACACTTCGTATAACAGGATGTTGCGAAGCAAACTAGGAGGTAGGGTGAAATTATTAAAATGGAGGTTCAGTTATAAATACAGTTTGGGGACGTTTAGGGACTCCCGTCCATGGTCGTCTCTGAATCATGGGGCATGGTCTGCTGCCTAACAGAGGGTTTGCGACATCGGAGAGAATATGAATGTAGTAACCCGACTTCGCAAACCCTCGGGACGTTATATGAAATGTCCGATTTAGATAAAATAATAAAGCTCCCTGGTTAGAGGGGACTTTTAAGGTTATCCTCGGAAAACGTCATACCGCAGTAGAAGCATCTAAGAAATGGACAATGCCGATCAGAGAATGGCAAAGGTTGCTCTCCAGCATTACCCATTACGTTGCTACTAATTAAGCAAGTATTGTTGGAATTAATAAAAGCCCTTGCCAAGTTAATTAAAACTTGGCAAGGGCTGATTTAACTCTTTGGGTAAGGTAAGATTTACTATTGGGTTGCAGAAATTACCGGCAGGACTTACTTCAATTTGATGGTCAATACATATGCCAATTAGATACTTTGCACCTTAAAACGGAACGGCTTGCAAGTTCGTAGAGGCTTTCTTTTCTAGGTTGTCGGGTTATCATTCTGTTTACTGTGAAGTCGATGAAGTAATTGGTGAATATCCGAAACTTGAAGTTCTAGGCGGTGAAGATGTCTCTGGACGTCATCGATTTCCAGTTCAGCTTTATAGTTGATGGAAAAGTCGACCATTGCTTCATGTTTATCTCGGATTGCCTGACGGTTTTGGCTCATGATAATAAAGGGAGCTTGAAAGGCCGCCGTGAATGAAAGAATGAGGTTTAGAAGGATGAAGGGTGGGGCATCAAAGTGGGCCACTTGTGTAAGTTTTAAGGTATTCCAAATCATCCAAAAGGTGAGAAAGGTGGTGAAGATAATAATGAACTTCCAGCTTCCTGCGAAGAATGCGAATTTATCCGCCAGACGGTCTGAGAAGGTTGTTTCGCGGGAATTCTGAGCATTGAGCTGTGAGAGAATATGTCTCTTATAGTCCTCAACGAGTCGATCAATACGTTCCACATGAGTATGGTCAATAGGGGAGGACAAATCTCGTGATGGTGATGATTCTGGGCCATCTTTTAGAATCGACATATAGTGACACCTCTTTATACAATAAATTTATTAACGAGGAAAATAACAAAAGAGAATTTCACTATTTAGTATAACGTAGGTGGAATGATAATAATCGTTCCATATCAATGGCTTAAGAAAAATGGCAAGTGCAGAGCGAATTTAATGGTTATTTTACCACTTAATAGGTAGGTCCTATTTTGTAAATTCCAAACTCTCGATAGCCTAAGCTTTCTGCTTTGGTTCTTCGTCCATTGGCCACAGCGATAATTTCCTCGAAAATACGGTGCCCGACTTGCTCGATGGTTTCTTCACCTGAAATAATGCTGGATGCATCAAGGTCCATGTTGTCTTCCATCATTTGATAAGTCCGAGCATTGGCTGTGATTTTAATGACGGGTGCAATGGGGGAACCAGTTGGGGTACCGCGTCCTGTAGTAAAGATCACGACGGTTGCGCCACCAGCGAGCATACCAGTGATCGAATCAATATCTTGACCGGGACTATCCATGATGTAAAGACCTTTGCCTTGAGGAATTTCACCATAATTAAGAACATCTTGAATGGGAGCATGCCCCGCTTTATAAATACACCCTAAGGATTTCTCTTCAATCGAACTGAGCCCACCGGCAATGTTGCCTGGGGTGGGTTGGCCTTCGCGAAGGTCAACGTTTAAGAGCTTGGCCCGATTTTCGCAGGCATGGACAATTTTAAATAGTTTTTCGGCAATGTCGGTCGATTTAGCACGACGAGCAAGGACATGTTCTGCTCCAATGAACTCCGTTGTTTCAGACAACATGACGTTACCTCCGGCAGCCACTAACAAGTCCGCGGCAATGCCTGAGGCTGGGTTTGACGCTAAACCAGAGGTGAAGTCAGACCCTCCACATTCAATAGCCAGGCTTAATTCACAAGCATCGATCTTTTCGGGTTGAAGATGGGCAACTTGGCGGACCAATTTAGCAACTTTGCTTAAGCCTTCTGCTTCAGTTTTTAGGGTTCCACCAATTTCTTGAATGATAACGACTTCAACGGGCTTACCGGATGCGGCGATTTCGGCGGCGGTTTCTCGGATGGGAACCCCTTCGCAGCCAAGTCCGACTACAAGGACTGCAGCCACATTTGGATTTTTGCCAAATCCGATTAAGGTTCGGACTGTTTGTTCGTGATCGGCCCCGATTTGACAGCAACCGTGTTGATTGGGAAGCGCAACAGCTTCTGGAATTTGGGCGGCAATATTTGAAGCGACGGTGCTCGCGCAGACGGAAGTAGGGATAATTAAGATGTGATTACGAATTCCAACTTTTCCATCCGGTCGACGGTAACCTAAAATTTTCAAAGGTTTTTCCTCCTTCTGTCCTTTTGGCCTATTTTCCCACTTGAACAGTTTATCAGGTCTTTATGACCTCCACTTTAATAAGCGGGTGTGGATTCTTCATAAAACTTCAGGTCACAGGGCTAGATACTTTCGTTCTGAAGTATCAATAATGTGTGCTGAATAGTTTACTGGTCTTTGCGGCCGCGTTGGGTTTCCATGTTGTGAATGTGCACATGTTGCCCAGGCAGTATTAAGGTAGTGGCCACCCCGATGCTTTCAGCATATTTGAGGATATCTTCCCCAATTCTTATTTCTTGAATGGCAACTTTGTGGCCGAGCGGGATATCTTGCAATAATTGAACGGATCGCTCGGATTGGCCCACTGAAAAATGGATGATCTTATTTGCTGATAAATCATCGACAACTGTAGCTACGTTGTCTTTAGGGTTTATTACAACTGCTTGTTTTTCCAAGAGATTCCCTCCTATTTATGGTAATCATGTTTATGTGGGGTTATTATACGGTGTTATAGGTCATTAACAAATAAGCCTTATTATAGAATATCTGAAACAGTGGTAATTTGTAAATAAGGATTTTGCTTGAGTCTTCAAATAGCTACTAATGAAAGGGGATATGATATAAAATGATTAAATGTTAACTTATTAGACTGGGTTGACTGTATTTGAGAAGGATAAATGGAACGCTAACTAGAAGTAATAGATTCGTTCATTAATTTAGATTAACGACTTCATAAAGAAGTCGGATTGGGGAAAGAAGGGTGTAAATTGCTTACGGTAAACCAGTTAGTTGAGGAATTTAGTTTTGAGGTTCTGGCTGGACATGTGGGGTTAGATAAAGAAATCACGGAGTATAGCTTAAAACGTCCAAGTGCCGAATTAGCTGGTTATTTAAAGCATTTGACTCCTAAACGGATTCAAATTTACGGGAGGACCGAGTTGGGGTTACTCCAACAATATGATATTTCAACGCGTCGCGCAAAGATTTCTCAAGTGATGATTTCAGAAGTACCTTGTGTGATTATCACTCGGAATTTAACACTTCCCCTCGATTTCATTGAACTAGCCAGTGAACGAAAGATTCCACTTTTGACGACTCATCGTTCGGCTACCCAACTTTTCTATCTGTTGATCCGTTACCTTATTAACCAATTAGCTCCCAGTACGATTGCAAATGGTGTGTTAGTGGATATATACGGGGTTGGGGTTTTGATCACTGGTGAAAGTGGAATTGGGAAAAGTGAGGCAGCTTTAGAGCTTATAAAAAATGGGCATTTACTGGTTGCTGATGATATCGTGAGAGTTCGACGGGTGGATGAGGAGAGATTGCTAGGTACCGCTCCAGCACGGATTCGGCATTTACTTGAGTTGCGGGGCTTAGGAATTTTAGATGTGACAACGTTGTTTGGAGCAGGTTCAGTGAGAGACGAAAAAGTTATACAGTTTATTGTTCATTTGGAGGAATGGCAGCCGAATAAGATCTATGATCGCTTAGGTATTGATCCGTCAAAAACACGAGAGATATTAGGGATTTCGATTCCTGAAATAACAGTTCCCGTCCGGCCCGGGCGTAACCTCGCTACGATTATTGAAGTAGCTGTTATGCAAAATAGGACTCAATCTGCTAAGAGCAAAACGCACCTCCGCCTTAGAGATATGTAATGAATGAACATAACCAAGTCATTGAGGAAAGAGAAGAAACGTGTTCAATCGTTAGTAAACTTGTGAAGTTTAAGATTTTTTGTAATCAAATCACAGGGAGCCCAATACATTTAGGTGAAATTATCGGCTTTGAGTGCGGGTCTTATAGTACAAGTTGTTTATCAAAATGCCATTATCGAAGGATGCTGGATGATTTTTAAAATGGGGTGTAACAAACTGGAAAATATGTTTGTTACACCCCTAAATCTTTATTCATTATAATACTCGTTTAGCGCCGACATAGGCTGATTTCCAATAGGTTCCCAACGTATAGATGGTTACACCTTTAGAACTCGCAGCGTTAATAAATTGTCCATTACCTATATAGATTCCATCGTGATCAACGACTCCATTTTTACCCAACGAGAAAAAGACTAAATCGCCGGGCTGCAGATTACTAAAGGAGACTGAAGTTCCGACTTTATACTGATCCCGTGACACTCTTGGAAGGCTAATGCCATTTTTAGCAAAAACATATTGCACAAAACCAGAACAGTCAAAGCCTGCAGGGGTCGTTCCTCCAAATACATACTTGACGCCGATATATTGTTGACTAGTCGCAATAATGGCACTGGCTTTTCCAGATTGCGAAGTTGATGTGCTGGATCTGGAAGGTTGTGTTTGTGCCTTTTTAACTGGCGTGCTTGTCTTAGGCTGAGAAGCAGGCACTGGGTTCGAAGTGGGGGGATTGGTGGTGCTTGCCTCTGGAGTGGGAGTCGGTGTTTCTGGTACCTTCGTATCTACATTGGCCAAAACTTCATTTGCTGCTTGAATTTCTGGAGTGATTTGATCACTTGTAATTGTGGCAGGAAACGTTGTGATTATTGACACAAATAAGAATGCAGAAATAATGGTGCCAAGGATAGGGGTTATGGTTTTACTATAAATCTTGGTCATATTCTTCATCCTTTCATTGTTGTTATTTATCCAAGACCTAGGGTTATTGGTTTTAACCGACAACCCAATAATGTATCCTGAAGTTGTTTCCTAGTATAAGGGATAAAGACTAGTTTGTCCTTGGTAATTTGTGGCATAGATTAAAAATAGATAATAAGTTCTGCTATTTTTGTAAACAATGATTAGTGTATCTTAAAAAAGTCTGATAAGTATTTCAGTCATTTTTTAAAGGCCGTTCACATAGGAGTAAGAAAGAAAAAGGGGGAGAGATCAGTATGAAAGATCTTATCAAAAAAGGGCTTTCTTTGGGTTTAGGACTGGCTGTGGTAAGCAAAGAACAGATCGAAAAGCTGGTGGATGAGTTAGTTAAAAAGGGAGAAGTTTCTACAGCTGAATCGAAGGATCTTATTCAAGAGTTGTTTGATAAAGGGGAAACAGAGAGGAAACAAATCAATGAGCGTTTTCGAGAACAGTTTGATCAGCTTTTAAAAGACCTCAATATACCTAAAAAAGCAGATTTAGAACGTTTGGAACAACGGATACAAGCCTTAGAAGAGCAAATTCGAGACAAATCTTAAGATTAGATCAAAACAAAAGGATCTGCCAAACTCACTGGTTTTATAAGTTGGTAGTTCGTGGTTTAAGTGTTCAGTCGGATGTGGAAGCTCATATTCAAAACATGAGCTTCGTTTCGTATTCGAACCACGAACTACAACCTCGAATAGAAGGGGACGTCATTAGATGATTGGGAAACGAATACGCCATATTAAACGATATAGAGATGTCGCTAAAGTCCTAGCTCGCCACGGGTTTGGTTATATTGTGGAAGAGATGGGACTTTTACATATGCTTTCCTTACCGAAACGACTTTTCACTGATACTGAAAAGGTTGATCCTTTATCAACTGGTGAGCGAATTCGCCAAGTGATTGAGGAACTGGGTCCGACCTATGTTAAAATCGGACAAATTGCAAGCACTCGAGCGGATATTATCTCTGAAGAAATCCTTCAGGAACTAGAAAAACTTCAGGATAATGTGCCATCCTTCTCCTTTGCGGAGGTGGCTCGAATTATCGAACAAGAACTTGGTTCTTCAATCGAGGCTAATTTTTCGATATTTGATGAAAAAGCCATTGCAGCAGCGTCGATTGGTCAGGTTCATCGTGCTCAGTTACGAACCGGTGAACACGTAGCGGTTAAGGTGCAGCGCCCCAATATTAAGGCGATGATCGAAACGGATCTGGAAATTCTTCTGGACTTAGCAACGTTAGCTGAACACCGTATGCCGCGGATGGAACGCTTGCAACTACGGGAAGTAGTAGAGGAGTTTTCTAAGTCCCTTCGCAATGAGCTGGACTATACTATTGAAGCCAGAAACGCTGAGAAAATTGCCAAGCAATTTAAAGACAATCATACAGTTCATATACCCACTATTTATTGGGATTACTCGACACGTACCGTTCTTACGATGGAATTTGTAGAGGGGATAAAGCTTAATGACTTTGAGTCGATTGCAAAGATGGGGTTCGACCGAAAGGTTATGTCGGAACGCCTTGTTCGTGCTCTCTTCCATCAGGTTTTAATTGAAGGGTTTTTCCACGCTGACCCACACCCTGGAAATATCTTTTTTTTGCGTGATGGTACAATTTCACTGATTGATTTTGGGATGGTTGGGAGACTCACTCAAGATATGAAGCATAATTTTGCTTCCATGGTGATCGCTATGATGCGCCAGAATACTGAAGGTATGATTCAAGCAGTGCTTCGAATTGGAATCGTTCCCGATGAAGTTAACCTCCCACGTCTGACCGATGAAGTAGATCAATTGAGGGAGAAGTATTTGGACGTTCCGATGAGTCGAATCAGCTTAGGCGAAGCAATTAGCGACCTATTCAAGGTCGCCTTTCGTCATCACATTCGTATTCCTTCAGATTTTACGTTATTAGCAAAGTGTTTGTTAATTCTTGAGGGGATTGTGGAAAAGTTGGATCCCGAACTAAGCATTTTGGATATGGCGGAACCGTTTGGAATCCAACTAATAAAGGAACGTTACCGACCTAGTACGATTGCAGGCAGGATTTGGCATAACATTACGGATTACAGTGATTTGCTGGTAAGTATGCCAAAACAAATGAAAGAGCTCATAAGAGACTTGTTGCGAGGGCGAATTCACCTAGAAGTGAGTGTTCCAGAACTCGATCTTTTTCTAAGAAAATTAGATACGATCTCCAATAGGATTTCCTTTAGTATTGTCTTACTTTCCTTCAGTATCGTGATGATGGGTCTGATTATTGCTTCTGCCTTGGCGCCTCAACCTATTTTGCTTTGGCATATCCCTGCTATTGAAATAGGGTTTATCCTAGCAGGAATTATGTTACTTTGGTTGTTTATCTCAATTTTTAAATCGGGTAAGTTTTAGAACTCCATTGGGCAACCTAGTTTTGAGGTGAAAAAGGTGACAAGACAATTTATCCCTTCCCGTGTTTTTTATGAGCCAAGTGCTCTTCATTATCCTTTAGGGACAAATTTAGTAGAACGTTTCCGAAAAATGGGGATCCCAGTGAGCGAAACGGCCTCTCATAATCGAGTGACTGGGATCCCCGGTAAAAGCCCGACAGAAATGTATCGAGAGGCCAAGCGAACCTTGGTCATCGGCGTGCGTCGTAGTGAAACGTTTCAATCGTGTAAACCGTCTGCTCATTTTCAGTTACCTTTAGTTACAAGTTGTCCAGGTATGTGTGAATATTGCTATTTAGCAACAACCTTAGGAAAAAAGCCCTATGTAAGGGTTTATGTCAATCTTGAAGAGATCTATAAGATAGCTTCTAACTTAATTCAACAACGGCTTCCAGAGATCACACGCTTCGAAGGTGCCGCTACTTCAGATCCACTTCCAGTGGAAGGGTATACGGGTGCTTTAAAGCAAACCATTGAATATTTCGGACAGACGGCCCGGGGCCGGTTTCGATTTGTCACGAAGTATACGGAAGTAGAAGATTTGCTTGATGCTAAACATGAAGGGCATACTCGCTTTCGATTTAGTTTGAACTGTGCTGAGGTTGTGGCTCAGTATGAACATTTAACCCCTCCCCCCGAAGCGAGAATTAGTGCAGCAGGTAAAGTGTTAGCAGCAAACTATCCCTTAGGCTTTATTATTGCTCCCATTTTTCGTTTTCCGGGATGGCAAGAAGCTTATCAGAGGCTCATGGAGAAATCAGCCCTAGAATTAGCTAAAAGGGCCCCGTCTGGTTGGTCATCAGAGCAATTAACCCTTGAATTTATCTCTCATCGGTTTACAGCCAAGGCAAAAGCCACTATTTTGGACGTCTTTCCAAACTCCTCATTACCTATGGCCGAGGAACAAAGAAAATTTAAGTATGGACAGTTTGGTTACGGAAAATATGTCTACCAACCGGAAGATATCGAAGAAATGAGAGTATTCTTCGAAGAACAAGCCAGGAGTTACTTTCCTAGGGCTCAGGTGGAGTATTTTATCTAAGTATCAATCACGATCACATAAACTTCGATCGGCCCATGGACTCCAATCGATAAATCCATTTCGATGTCCGAAGTTCGGCTGGGACCGGAAATCATTTCGATGGCTGAGGGAGGGCTTCCTAACGCAGAAACTTCTTCTAGCACCTCACTAAGGTTGTCTCGAAGTTTGGAGGCTTCTATAAAAGCCAGATGTCGAGGCGGAAGTAGACTTACGGCGCGGCCACGTTGGGCGCTACTATTAGTCACAATGGTTCCTGAAAGTGCTATTCCCCAATCAGCGCCTGTGATGCCGAGTTCGGCTTGGGCCGCGATTGAGTAACGTTCGCGAGGGTCCGGAGCCGCCATAGTGTATCGGGCAAGGGGCCAGTTTAGCGTTGAAAAGGCGGTCTCAGCTAAGGTTGGCAGACTATCCCATGCTAAGATGGCTTGAGGATTGTCTTTAATCCAGCTTAAGGGGAGATCCCCAAACCACTCTTTAAGGCAGCTTACGGTTTGGTCTTCTGTTTTGACAATGACTCCTTTGCCTCCAAGCTCTTGCCAATTGTGTAAAAATATAGTGCTTCGTTCTCCTGGGTTAGATAAACGATATTGTGGGACGTGGAAATCAATCAGTGGGGGTGGAACGGTAGGGGTGGAACGTCCTAACTTGGACGCCAGTTGGCTGATGAAATCATTAGCGTTAGTCAATACTCTCACCTCATATCTCAATTATGATCTATTCTGATGATTTACGGTTAAGCTTCAAGTCGGCCCAGACTTGCATAAAGGATTTGGGAGCGACCATTGGAAGAGTCCGGCTTTTAGTCCAGTTGGAAAGCGGCGGGGGACCACCTGTGATTCGTCCATTTCGGACGAAAGGAAATTGTAAGCGAGAGCCTAGACGAAGTGCCCTGCGCAAAGTCTTTTCATGCGTGAAAAAGTAGCGATAAGCTTTAAAGATTTGTTGTTCAATTTGAGGGGTGTGTCCACTGATCGTTTTGCGGGCCCGTAGTTTTACTAAAAGATCATGGAGCGGGATGTGTACGGGGCAGGCCTCGGAGCAAGCGCCACAAAGAGAGGAGAAGAAGGGGAGGTGTCCCCATTTTTCCCAGTTCTTTTCTAAAAGCGGTGTAATCACAGAGCCGATCGGGCCTGAATAAACTGAGCCGTAGGCGTGTCCTCCAATTTGGCGGTAGACGGGGCAAACATTAAAGCAGGCTCCGCAACGAATGCAGTTCAAGGCGGGTCGGAAGGTCTTATCTCCTAGAATTTCCGAGCGGTTATGATCAAGGATCACAAGATGAAATTCCTCAGGACCATCTGATTCCGTGCTTTGTCTTGGAGGAGTAAGGATGGTGGTGTAGCTGGAAAGACGTTGACCCGTTGCACTCCGAGCCAGGAGATTGAGCATTACGTCCAGTTCTCGGAACGAGGGTACAATCCGTTCCATACCCATCAGCGTAATTTGCACACGTGGCAGAGTACTGACCATCCTGCCGTTTCCTTCATTAGTCACCATAACAATGCTCCCAGTATTAGCAACAGCGAAGTTACAACCTGTGATCCCAATATCTCCGCGCAGAAATTGTTCGCGCATTCGAACACGGACAAAGCGGGTAAGCGTAGGGGTGTCAGAGCTTAAGGTATGGCCAGCAATAGGTTCAAATAAATCAGCCACTTGCTGACGTGTTTTATGCATGGCAGGGACAATAATGTGTGAGGGGGGCTCTCCTGCAATTTGGATGATATATTCCCCGAGGTCTGTTTCGACACTCAGAACCCCATCCGCCTGCAGAAAATGGTTAAGGTAAATTTCTTCGGAGATCATTGATTTTGATTTAATAACGTTTTTGGCGTCATGCTTTTGAACTATGTCGCGGACAACGGCGACGGCATCCTCCGGAGTTTTGGCAAGATGAACCTGTACCCCTCGTTTTTCAGTTTGCTGGATCAATTGCTGTAAGTAATAATCGAGATTTTCAATCACATGACTACGAATGCTTGCTCCTGCATTACGCCATTCTTCCCAAGAACCCAATTCATCTGTGGCTTTATATTTGTTATGTCGCAATCGATCTGTAGCTCTACGTGTGGCTTGCCGTAAAAAATTATTGGCGAGGGCTGCATCCACGCGTTGATCAACGCTAGAATTGTACATAGTCATGGCTTCATTCCCTCCCCTAGCAACTGAATGATGTGCATAGTCTTAACTGGCTTATTAATTTTTTCTAGGTATCCGGCAATATTCATGAGACAACCCATATCGATTCCAAGCAGTAAATCTGCTCCTGATGCGAGCACGTGATTGGCTTTTTCAGCAACCATTGCTTCGGAGATTTTAGGCATTTTTACGGAGAACGTCCCACCAAACCCACAACACAGTTGGGCTTCGGCTAGGGGAAGCAGTTCCAAACCTTGAACATGTTCCAGAAGCTTATAGGGGGCTTCGTCTACTCCCAAGAGGCGGGTAGCGTGGCAGGAGGGATGATAAGTTGCTTTAATAGGATACTTAGCACCTAGATCGGGTTTTTTTAAGACATCCACTAGAAATTGAGTAAATTCATAGCTTTTCTTAATGAGCTCCTCTGACTTCTTCAAGTAGACTGGTTCTTTTTCAAAAAGGAACGGGTAATAGTGATGAATCATTGCAATGCATGACCCACTGGGACTTACCACAATCTCACTTCGTTCAAACGAATGAATTAACGTGCGGGCGACTTCTCTAGCATCATCAATATAACCTGAATTAAAGGCAATTTGACCGCAACAGGCTTGCCCTTCAGGCACGTCAACGCTATGTCCTAGGTATTTTAGAATCTTGGCCATTGTAAGATCAACGCCTGGATAAAAGGCATTTGTGAGACAGGTCGCAAAGAGGGAAACCTTCATATAACACCATCCCTTCAATTAAAAGAGTCACTGGGGTAGTACTAATAGTATTTCCTATTCGAGGCGTTTTTGATGCGAGAAGAGCAGTTTTACGCTATAAAAAAGAGAAGCTATTGGTTTATAAAGCCATAGCTTCTCTTTTAGTGAACTAGCCAAGGATCGGCACGTTGGGTTCACTGTACCAAAGAGAAATGACGGTCGCAGTACCCGTGCTCTGTGTGAGGTTGATCACGTTAATCCAACTGTTGTCTTGTAACCACTGATTGACTTCCTTTTCTAAAATTCGAGGATCTGGAGAACTAAAAATCTTGACCTTCATGGTACTTCGTCCTTTCCCTACTATCGTGAGACCGAGGTTTCTCTCAATAACTTAGATCTTCCTATCATACGTTAGACAGCTTGGTTGTCAAGTTGCTCGTTAAGAGGTTATCTCAATGCATAAATCCAAAATTTTTATGCCAAAATCCACAAAGGTTCTGAAAACTCTATTTATTTTTTGGAAAGGCTATGATATTATAGACGTAATGAATGACCATTCATTCGATAAAACTTTAATTTGAAGAGGTGAGGTGTAGATTCTATGGAAACGCAGCGCGAGGGAAAATTCCAAAGGATTCTCGATGCTGCTGTTGAAGCCATTTCAGAATCAGGATACCATCAATGCCAAGTAAACAAGATTGCCCGATTAGCTGGAGTTGCCGATGGCACAATCTACTTATACTTTAAAAGTAAAGAGGAAGTCCTTATTCGAGTCTTCCAAGAACGCATGGGTGATTTTATCGCCTATATGCGTCATGAACTCTTGGAATGTGAGACGACAAAAGCCCGTTTGCGAACAATTGTTAGGACCCATTTTTCATATATGGAACAGAATCGGTCCTTAGCCATTGTCAGTCAATTGGAGCTTAGGCAGTCCGACCCGCGGATTCGTTCTGCGATTAATGTCATAATATTAGATTACTTTAGCCTGATTGAGGGGGTGATCCTGCAAGGAATTCAGAGTGGGGAAGTTCCCGATACTGATTTGCGAGTGGCTCGTCAGATGATCTTTGGATCCTTAGATGAGGCCACTACGGATTGGGTAATGGCTCGTAGTCCACGAACCCTCACGAGTGGTGTAGAGCCTATGTTAGCACTGTTTGAAGGCGCACTTCGGTTACGTTAAAACCGAACAAGATAAGACGAGGTGCTGTTGAAACGAAACGAGAGGAGGATGGAAATGCAGATTCATAAAGTAGCGGTGATAGGGTCAGGTGTGATGGGAGGGACCATTGCAGCGCATTTGGCCAATGCAGGAATCCCAAGCTTATTGTTGGATATTGTCCCTTCCAAACTATCTGCCAAAGAAGAAGCAGCCGGATTGACCCTGGAGGACCGTAAGGTTCGTAATAGTATTGCACTAACCAATAAAGCTAAATTGTTAAAAATGAATCCTGCCCCATTTTTAGTCCCAGAGTTTGCTGATCGGATTGAGGTCGGAAATTTAAGCGATGATTTAGGCCGTTTAAGTGAAGTGGACTGGGTAATTGAGGTGGTTGTAGAACGCCTTGATATCAAACAAGATCTCTTTAAAAAAGTAGCTGCCCACGTTCGACCGGGTACGATTGTTACCTCTAATACCTCGGGAATCTCCTTAAAATCCATGGTGGAGGGTTTACCAGAGAGCTTTACGCGGTATTTCTTAGGGACACACTTCTTTAATCCCCCACGCTATATGAAACTCTTAGAAATAATTCCCGGTCCCAATACAGACCCAGAAATTATTACGTTTCTTGCCGAGTTTGGCGAGAGGGTTTTGGGCAAAGGGGTTGTCTTAGCCAAAGATACACCCAATTTCATTGCCAATCGTATTGGCGTGTTTGGCTTAGCGGTAACACTCCAAGAAATGCTCCGTTCCGGCTTGACCGTTGATGAAGTGGATGCTCTTACTGGACCTGTCATGGGACGTCCGAAGAGTGCTTCCTTCAGAACTGTTGATCTAGTCGGGTTGGATACCTTCATCCATACGGCTAATACAGTAGCTGTCGGAGTACCTTCGGAAAAAGAAAATTTCACACTACCTGAATTCATGCAAACGATGCTGACCAATGGTTGGCTAGGAGATAAAACTAAGCAAGGGTTTTATAAGAAATCTAAAGGTCCCCAAGGTAAAGTCATTGAGGTGCTCGATCCTCATACCATGACCTATGTTCCTAAAAAGGCCGTCAAGTTTGCTTCTTTAGATAAGGCGAAAGCAGCAGGAGGTCTAACTGAAAAAAATTCGTACTCTGGTCAGCGGCAAAGATGCCGGGGCTGACTTTTCTTGGAGTGTTTTAAAGCCCGTTTTGCTCTATGCTGCGACGATTGCCAAAGACATTGCGGATAACATTTCCGGCATCGACGAAGCCATGCGCTGGGGTTTTAACTGGGAAATGGGACCGTTTGAACTTTGGGATGCCCTAGGGGTTAAAGTAATCGCAGATCGTGTAGTTGCCGAAGGGGGAAAACTTCCTCCTCTAGTTGAAGAAGTATTAGCCACAGGGAACGGACGCTTCTATCAAAAGAGCGAATCGGGTCAAGTTTCGTATTTTGAAGCGGGTCAGTATCTCCAAAAAGCGGTAAATCCTTATGCTTTCTCCTTTAAGCAAGCCCATAAACAAGGTAAAGAAATCTTTGGCAATGCTGGGGCAAGCCTGATGGATCTGGGAGATGGTGTAGCTTGCTTGGAATTTCATTCTCCGAATAATTCCATCGGCGCGGACATCGTTACCATGGTCCAAAAATCGCTGGTTGAAGTGGAAAAGAACTACTTGGGAATGGTCATCGGCAATCAAGGCAAGAATTTCTGTGTAGGTGCAAACCTGATGCTGATTCTTCTTGAGGCTGAAGAGGAAAACTGGGATGAAATTGATCTCATGATTCGGGCTCTGCAAAACGAAATGATGGCTATAAAATATGCCAAGAAACCAGTGGTCGCAGCGCCCTTTGGAATGACTCTTGGTGGTGGAGCAGAGATTTGCTTGCACTCCCATGCCATTCAAGCATCTTCTGAGTTATATATGGGACTCGTTGAACTGGGCGTTGGCTTAATTCCTGGTGGTGGTGGTACTAAAGAAATGGCAGTTCGTGCTATGGAGGGTGTACTACCTGGGATTCAAGTATCACCAGATTATTTCTTTGCTAAACGTTTTGAAGCGGTGGCGATGGCTCAAGTTTCAAATAGCGCAGAAAAGGCTCGTCAGCTTGGTTTCTTACGTAATTATGATCGCTACAGTATGAACCCGGATCATGTTATTTTGGATGCTAAGGCTCGAGTGATTGACCTAGCTCGCAACTTCAGACCCAATTTACCTACAAAGGTCAAAGTCGGAGGGCCTGGTGTCCGAGCCACATTAGAGCTAGCTCTTCATGGTATGCGTGAAGGAAATTATATCTCGGAATATGATCAACATCTTGGCAACAAACTTGCCTTTGCTATGAGCGGTGGAGATCGTCCAGCCGGTATGCTTGTAGAGGAACAGTATTTGTTAGACCTCGAACGAGAGGCATTTATGAGCCTAGTAGGAGAACCAAAAACTCAAGATCGCATCCGCCATATGCTCGCCAAAGGCAAGCCATTACGGAATTAAGGGGGGATAAGCATGCAAGAAGCGTATATTATTGACTCTAAGCGGACAGCCATCGGTAAAGCCGTTAAAGGTTCTTTAGCACAGGTTCGTCCGGATGATTTAGGTGCATACGTCATTCAAGATATTCTTAAGAGGGTTCCTTCGCTAAAACCAGTAGAGATTGAAGACTGCGTTATTGGTTGCTCCTTTCCAGAGGGAGAGCAGGGCATGAATATGGCCAAGATCATGGCTCTGCGCGCTGGGTTACCCATTGAAGTGTCAGGCGTAACCGTTAATCGCTTTTGCTCTTCCGGTTTACAAGCGATTTCCATGGCTGCGGACCGAATCCGCTTGGGCGAAGCAGAGGTGATGATTGCTGGTGGTGCAGAGAGTATGTCAGCAGTACCACTAGGCGGTATGAAGCCAGCACCTAATCCCTTTTTAGTGAAACATGCTCCAGAGGCTTATGTTTCGATGGGGATTACTGCTGAGAATGTGGCTAAAAAATATGAAATAACTCGTGAACAGCAAGATGCTTTTGCAGCCGCCAGTCATCAAAAGGCTTGGGCAGCTCAAAGCAGCGGACGTTTTGATGATGAGATTGTACCGTTTCCTTTACCTACGTATGGAAAACCCGGCGAAATATGGTTCTCTAAAGATGAGGGGATTCGGCCAGAAACCACGGCTGAATCACTGGCGAAACTACGGACAGCCTTTAAAAATGGGGGTACTGTAACGGCAGGGAACTCGTCCCAGACCAGTGACGGTGCAGCCATCGCTCTTCTTATGTCAGAACAAAAGGTTAAGGAGCTTAGTCTCAAACCCATCGCTGTGTGGCGTGGATTTGCGGTTGCTGGTGTAGAACCAGAGCTCATGGGTATAGGTCCGATTAAAGCGATCCCGAAAGTGTTAAAGCAAGTCGGCTTGACCCTTGCGGATATTGATTTATTCGAGCTAAATGAGGCATTTGCCTCTCAATCGCTGGCGATCCTTAAGACGCTGGACATCGATCCTGCAAAAGTCAATGTTAACGGCGGAGCCATTGCCTTTGGGCACCCACTGGGTTGCACGGGAGCAAAACTCACAGCCACTCTCTTAAGTGAAATGGGTAAGCGAAAACTTAAATATGGCATGGTAACCATGTGCATCGGTGGAGGCATGGGAGCCGCCGGAGTTTACGAGTTATTGTAGGTCTTTGAAAGTAAGGGGACATTACCCGCTCACACACGTTACGTTCACTCGTTCGTTGGATGCTGAACCTATTACGCCAACCTCTGGGTAGCGCAAGATGTGAACCTAGGCGTAATAATGCTTCAGCATCGGCACTCACTTTACCGTGAACTTCACTAAAGTGTTCACTAAGTAATTGTCCCCTTAGTTTCTTGTCGGCGGGGCTAGGAACGTGGGGAACGTGGGGGACGGTTCCCGTGCTTCTGTATGGACGCGGGGATCGGATGCCTTGATAGGGCAAACCCGGTGGAAGTGCAGAAGAAGGATGGAAGTGGGTTTCGTATGCCCCTCTTAGAATAGAAAATAACGAAATAGTTCAGTTGATTTTACTTTAGAAATATGAGGGAGCTGGTTAAATGTCTTTTTATAATAGAAATTACGAGACATTTAGCTAGCACCTTGATTAAGAGGAGGATAACATCATGGAATTGGAATTACGTGGAGGCGGCTTTTTACTGGCTGAGGTTTCGCCAGACCAAGTATATGTTCGAGAGGAATTAAATGAAGATCATAAACAACTCAAGCGGATGGCACATAATTTTATGTCGAAGGAAGTTGCTCCGAAAATAGAGGAAATGGAGGTACAACAGGAAGGCGTTGTTCGCGAATTTATGCGTCAAGCTGGGGAATTGGGATTACTCGGCTTAGAGGTCCCTGAGGAATTTGAAGGTTTAGCAATGGATAAAGCTTCCACGGTGGTCGTGGGTGAAGAAGTTCCCCGTGGCGGGTCCTTTGCGGTTGCTTATGCAGCACATACTGGAATTGGAACTTTGCCCATTGTTTATTTTGGCACACCAGAGCAAAAAGCCAAGTATCTCCCTGGGTTAGCTAATGGTACCAAAGTAGCAGCTTACTGCTTGACTGAGCCTGGTTCAGGCTCGGATGCTTTGGGTGCAAAATCCACAGCTGTTCTTAATGCAGAGGGAACTCACTATTGTCTGAATGGAACAAAACAATTTATCACCAACGCAGGCTTTGCAGATGTCTTCTTGGTCTATGCTAAAGTAGATGGGAAAATGACCAATTTCATTGTGGAACGCGAATCACCAGGTCTGTCTTTTGGACCAGAAGAACAAAAAATGGGGATTAAAGGTTCTTCTACTCGTCAAGTTATTTTGGAAGATGTCATGGTTCCTGTAGAAAACATTGTCGGAGAACTTGGACGAGGACACGTTGTTGCTTTCAATATCTTGAATGTCGGTCGCTTTAAACTGGCTGCTGGAGCCATCGGAAGTGTACAAGTAGTGCTGGAAACAGCTCTAAAATATGCCTCTGAGCGAAAACAATTCGGTGTAGCACTGAACACATTTGGAGCAATTCAAATGAAGATTGCTGAAATTGCTGTTCGGACGTATATGGCCGAAAGTGTAGTCTATCGCACGGCTGGTCTCATGGAAACCGGGTTCCATGGCTTAGATCTCACCGGCGATTGCCGTAAAGAGGCGGGCAAAGCCTTAGAGGAATATGCCATTGAATGTTCTCTTAACAAAGTGTATGCTTCAGAGGTTTTGGATTACGCCGTCGATGAAGGGGTTCAGATTCATGGCGGATATGGCTTTATTAAAGAGTATCCAATTGAACGGATGTATCGTGACTCACGCATCAATCGTCTCTTTGAAGGAACGAATGAGATCAACCGCTTGCTCGTACCTGGAACTCTATTGAAAAGGGCAATGACTGGCGAGCTCCCGTTGCTTCAAGCGGCTCAAGCCGTCAGCAAAGATTTGCTTTCCGGAGGAATGGGCGGCGATGCAGAAGGTTTAGCGGGACTTAATCAAATGACACAAAAGGCCAAGAAATTATGCTTAATGGCGGCTGGGTTAGCAGCTCAAAACATGGGAATGGCTTTAAAAGACAATCAATTCGTCTTGACCGGAATGGCTGAGATGGTACTTCAAGTCTATGCCATGGAAAGTGCTGTTCTTCGGGCTCAGAAAGTTCAAACCCTTAATGTTTCTGATGAGCATAAAGCATTTGTTGAGAAAGCTGCAACTCTTGGAGCCTATGGTGCATTTAATATTCTCGAGCAACAAGCTAAGGAAGTTCTTTGCGCAGTAGAGAAAGGGGATTCCCTAAGCACTGTTTTGGCAGGAATGCGCAAGCTTGTTCGCCGACCAAACGTCGACATGATTGGTATGCGCCAAGAAATTGCACAATATATCATTGAAAAAGAAGTATACCCGACTAACTACTAAGGTTTATAAAGAAAGGTGCTTTGCCCCTTTCTTAGAGCAAAGCCAATTCTTTTTTTGTAAAAGGGCCATCGTCTCAAGACATGGCCTTTTTTGCAAATTGCACAATATTTATCGATCCATAGCAATGAATGAATATTCATTTTTGATGGGAGAATAATAATGTTTGAATTAAAGGAAGTTGCCCAAAATGTCTATCTGCTCAAAGTTCAAGTTCCTATTAATGTAGATTCTGTTAACCTTTATCTAATTGCTGGTGAAGTCCCTACCCTTATTGATACAGGAACTAATACTCCTGAAGTGATCGAAGCAGTTCACAATAGTATGAAACACGTCGGTATAAAGCGGTTGGAACAAGTCTTGGTTACGCATTGGCACGTTGACCATGCTGGAGCGGCCGCTAGTTTTGCGCAAGAAGGAGCTCGTGTTTTAGTGGGCTCCAGAGATTACCAAGAATGGTCCAGTTTTGTCCAGGGACATGCATTCGGGAAGTTAAATGACTGGGCTACCCGAGAATGGGGTGTTCCAGAACAGGAAATTGCAGGAATGATGAAGGTCTACCAACATTTCCGGATGTTAACCGCCTTGCCAGAAAAGATAAGTTTGATTGAGCCTGATCAGGCTATTCTGGTCGGGGACAATCCTTTAAGGGCGATTTTTAGCCCTGGTCACACGGCAGGTCATATGTCGTTTTATAATGAGAAAGATCGTCTCCTTTTTTCAGGAGATATGCTTCTTCCCAATGAAATACCGTACCCTGGAATTTGGCAGGATGGGAAAGGAGTTGTAAGCGGATTACCAAGTTATCTTCAGAGTTTGGACGTTATTGAAGCACTTCAAGCACAAAACTATTTGCCGTCTCATGGGGCTCCCCAAGATGATCCTGTGGCACGTTGTCAAGAGATTCGTGAGCAGCTTTATCAGCAAGTGGATAAGCATCAACCTGCTGAAAGCGTCTATTTAAGTGTTTCAAAATTCGGAAATCGCAAGATTCATCCTGGAATCCTGTTTTTACAATTGCACTATGCTTATGGATGGGAACAGCTTAAAAAGCGTGCCGGATGATATGGTCTATTGTCGTTAAAAAGGTTATGAATCCTAACTTGTGAAGGAGGAAGAGCCCATGGATAGCAAAGAACGATTGACCAAAGAGGGTAATCAAAACCTTAGTATATTAAAGTATATTTGGAAGACCCTAATTACAGTTGTTCCAATGGTTTCTGCGATGGGTGTAGTGATTGCTTATTTGATGAAGTTGGAATGGGAAAAGTCGATATTCTTATTTCTCTGTTTTTTAATTTCAGGCGTAATTATAGGAATTGTTGCTTCCCTTAAAAACTATCGTCGTTTTTTAATGCCCATCTATGCGATGCAAAAAGGGATTATCGATGTAGCCCAAGGAGATTTAACCCAAAGAGTCCAAGTAGTCCATAATAGCGAATTATCGCAATTAGGGTATTCCTTTAATCACATGATGGATAACTTTGAAGTTATTATCCACAAAATTCGCGAGATGACAAATAGTTGGGTAACTTCATCTGAAGAATTGTCGGCTAGTGCTCAAGAAGTTACGGCGACAAACACGAATGTTGCTGATAACACAAATCAAATGGCCGTAGAGGCTAAAAACCAGGCAAGCACGTTGCAGCAAATGAAAGTAATGGTAACGGAACTTGAGAATGCCGCACAAATGATTGCCGAAAGGGCTATGTCCGTTTCTGTAGAAGCAGTAAAATCGGAGCAGCATTCCGAAGAGGGATTAAAGAGGCTTACGGGTATTGTGAAAACGATGGAGGTAACCAATCAATCGATGAGCAAATCCGTAAGCACGATTGAGAATTTAGCGGATCAATCGAATCGGATCGGTTCGATTACCGAGGCAATTGCGCAAGTCGCGCAGCAAACCAATCTTTTAGCCCTTAATGCTGCGATTGAAGCGGCACGGGCAGGAGAGCATGGGCGGGGCTTTGCTGTTGTTGCCGACGAAATTCGAAAACTTGCGGAAAGTGTGGCTACTTCGACACGAGAAGTTACAGAAATTACGGGCCTTATTCAACACAGCGTTAGTAATGCTGTTCAAGAAATGATGCAGACAGATTCGATCGTCAAAGAAAGTGTTTCTACAATTCATAAGGCACGGGAAGCCTTAACCGATATAGCCAGTTCAACCAAAGAGGTTGCTAGCGACATTTCTGATATTGCGGCCTCTAGTGAACAGATGCTTGGAAGTATGGAGGAGATGAACCGCTATGTCAGTACGGTCATGCAGATTTCAGAAGAGGCAGCTGGTACAGCGGAAACGATTAAAGAGTCAACCACGGATGTAACGGCAACCATGCAAATTGTGGCTATATCTGCACAGACTTTAGCTCAAAATGCATCCCAGCTTAAACAGGAAGTCGAGCGTTTTAAGATTAACGGATAGAAGGTTACAAGATCCCTAGCTTCATAGGTCAAGGAGAGGAAAAGTATAAAAAAAGGAGGGGGATTTGCTCGGAATTTCAAGAATATTTAGAATAACCTCATACTTACCTTTACTTTAAACAAAGGCCACCTGTATAATGTTAGAAATAAGACTTTTAAATGGGGGATAAAAATGAGTGTCGAAGCCCATGCTGTCATAACCAGTGCTTTTCCGCGATGGGACCGAGAGCTTTTATTTGAAATCCTAAATAAGATCCATGATGTTGTGATGGTGATAGATACTGATACGACCATTATTTATGCTAATGAGGCCTATGCTAGGATTTTAGGGGTGCCTGTAGCGAAAGTTCTAGGCAGACGGTTGGATAAAATAGAACCGAAAGCAGAAGCCATTAATGTGCTGCGCACAGGCAAGGCTTATCAAAGTGGTGGAGATTATTTGGATTCCCTGGGCATTGATGTGGTAGGAAGTTCATTTCTCTTATACTATGGCAAGCGTATTATTGGCTGTGTTTCTATTTTTAAGAACATTACGGAAGTCGTTGAACTAAACCGAGAATTGCAGCAGACCAAAGGAGTCGCCGCTTATTTAAAAGAACAATTAGAGCAATGGGAACAACTCCCTCTTTCTTTTAAAGAATATGTTGGACAAAACAGTCGCTTGAAGGAAACCTTAGTCTTGGCTGCTAAGGTAGCACGTACAGATAGTACAGTTTTAATCCTCGGTGAAAGCGGGGTTGGCAAGGATGTATTGGCTAGAGCCATGCATAGTAGTAGTCGTCGTAAGGATAAGCCCCTGATCAAGGTAAATTGTGCCGCTATTCCAGAGGATTTGATCGAGAGTGAATTGTTCGGATATGAAGAGGGTGCCTTTACGGGGGCCAAAAAAGGTGGCAAGCTTGGAAAGTTTGAGCTGGCTCATAGTGGTACCATTTTTTTAGATGAAATCGGGGATATGAGCCTTACCATGCAAGCTAAATTATTACGAGTCTTGCAAGATAAGGAGTTTGAACGAGTCGGCGGGACAAAATCGATCAAGGTAGATATTCGAGTGATTGCTGCGACTAATCGAGATTTAGAAAGTATGATCCAGAAGGGTACCTTTAGGCTGGACTTATACTATCGGCTTAATATTGTTCCTCTGATTTTGACTCCGTTACGGGAACGAAAAGACGATATCTTAGCACTGTCTAAGACGTTCCTTCAGCGGCTTTCTCGAGAAGTTGGTAGGGAGCTAATTCTGTCACCTAGGGTAATGAGCTTTTTTCAGGAATATAATTGGCCGGGAAACATTCGTGAATTACAGAACGTTTTAGAACACGCTAGTATTGTCTGCAGTGGAGTTTCTATTGAAATACAGCATTTACCTGCACGCATAATACCCAAGACTAATGAACGCGTGAAAGCGAAAGATAAGCCCTACGCAGTGAAAGAGATTCTTGCTGGAGTGGAAAAGGAACTTATATTATCCGCACTAGACACGTATCACAATAACCGCACGAAGGCGATGAAAGCTTTGGGCTTTTCTAGGCGAGTGTTCTACGATAAATTAATAAGGTATGGGATACATTAATGTGTACGCTTTACGCACTAAAATAAAGGTAGAATAACTCTTCTTGTATAGAAATCCATACATATAACAACTCTCAAAGGATTGGTGACTCAGTCCATAGAGGGTTGTTTTATTTTTAGTGGATGGCATAATTCTTGCAATACAACTTATATATCAGACTATTTAGAATAGACAAATATATAATTAAAACAAAAGGAGAATGACGATGAGAACAAGAGCCCAGTATATCGAAAGATTAGGCAAGATGAACCGCAACCTGTACTCTAATGGGCAGATGATTGATAGGCTTGATGAACGTCAAGAAGGTGCGATTAATGTCATGAGTCTAACGTTTGATGCAGCTTGGGATCCAGCCAGTAAGGATCTTTGTACCGCAAAATCACACCTCACGGGTAAGACAATTAACCGCTTTAATCATATTCACCAAAGCGTACAAGATTTGCATAAAAAGCAAGATATGACCCGCTTCATGTGTAACAAAGTCGGGCAGTGTATCCAACGTTGCATGGGTATTGATGCTGCCAACGCTATTAACGCGGTTTCCTACGAGGCTCAGAAGTCTCCCAAAGCCAAAACAACCTATCATAAGAACTGGCTAAAATGGTTGGAGCGCTTTCAGAATGAAGACCTAGTTGCTAGTTGTGCACAAACTGACGTTAAGGGTGAACGTTTGAAACGTCCAGCCGAACAGACTGACCCAGATATGTATGTGCATGTGGTAGAGGAACGAAGTGATGGGATTATTGTTCGCGGGTGTAAGGTCCATATTTCTGAAGCCTCAATCTCTGACGAGATCCTGGTAGTACCGAATCGAGCCCTTCAGAAGGGTGAAGAAGCTTATGCCGTGGCTTTTGCAATTCCTTCGGATTATGAAGGAATTAAGCAAGTAGTCCATTTCCATAATTATCGAAAGCGCGATACGTATGATCGAGGTATCGAATACGGCTACACGGATTCATATATTTTCTTTGACGACTGTTTTGTACCTTGGGAACGCGTATTCTTATGCGGGGAAGTCCAACATGGTGGCTTGGCAGCGTTGCTATTTGCCCTGTTTCATCGTCATTCTTATTCTGGTTGTAAACCAGCAATGCTGGACTATGTTATTGGGATGGGCGCTCTAGCAGCAGAAATTAATGGTATTGAAAAAACTCCTCATGTCCGCGAGTTGTTATCGAAGTTGATCATGACGGGCGAATTGGGATATGCTGCAGGCTACACAGCGTCCGCTCTCGCTAAACCTGAAGTCTATATGCCTGGACTGGGGCTCGTGCCGTATGGCCCAGGTAGTTATATTCCTAATTCCATCTATGCCAATGTCGGAAGGTGTCTGACGGGTGAGGCTGTCTTCCATGAACAAGAAATTTTATGTAACATTGCAGGAGGTATGCCTGCCACCTTCCCTTATGAAAATGACCTGACTAACCCTGAAACAAAACATTTGCTTGAAAAGTATCTTAATCGCAATCCGAAGATTCCCATTGAAGAACAAATTAAGTTCTGGATGAACTTTATTGATTTTGGTCTTTCTGGGTCTGCGGGGTCCACTTTATATGGCGCTTATCATGGCGGGGGCTCACCAATCATGGAACAGATCGCGATCACTTCCCAGTATGACATGGAGTCGAAGAAGGATATTGTTCGAGCTATTGCAGGAATGAAACCCAGAGTGAAGAAAAAATAAGAGGTTGCAAATTAAGGAGGAATCGTGATGGCTAGCAAATTCATGTATAGTAATCGGGATCATAAGTTCATTATTAAAGAATGGCTGGATGGGAAGAAAATATTAGAGCTAAAACGTTTTCAAGAGTACCTTAGTCTAGAAGACGTGGATGGAATACTTGACCAATCCTTAAAAATGAGCAGAGAAGTTGTTGCCCCTACTAATGATGATGGGGATACCATCGGGGCGGTTTTCAAGGATGGGAAAGTAACAGTTCCCCCTTCCTTCCATAAAGCCTTTAAATTTATTCAAGAAAATGGGTGGGGTGCCAGTAACAGTGACGTCGAAGGAGAAGGTGCGCTTCCCGAGATTCTGAATCAAGCGGTTCGTGAGTTCATTATTGGGGCAAATCCCTCAATATCTCCCTACGTTGGATTAAGCGGTGGCATAGCGTCTGTGATCAAGGCGTTTGGCTCACCCGAACAGATCTCCCTCTACACTCCGAAAATGTTTGAGGGCGTTTGGGAAGGGACTATGTGTCTTACGGAACCCGGAGGCGGCTCCGATGTAGGGGATATGACGACTAAGGCTTACCCTACAGAGAACCCCTTAATTTACAAGGTTAAGGGGACAAAATGCTTTATTACCGGAGGGGATCATGATCTTACGGAAAATATTATTCATTTAGTGCTCGCCCGTGTCGATGGAGCGGCTCCCGGCACTAAAGGATTGTCACTATTTATAGTACCAAAAGTCTGGGTCAATGAAGAGGGGAAACTTGAAGAATTCAACGATGTTTCAACCGTTGGCATAGAACATAAAATGGGTCTCAAGGGTTCGTCCACGGCTGTGCTTAGCTTTGGGGAAGAAGGTCAATGTCGGGGTATTCTGTTAGGGAGCCCACCGGATGAAAAAGGGTTTGGGCAGGGGATAGCTCAAATGTTTCGCATGATTAATGGCTCCCGGTTGGACACTGGGCATAGTGCTTTAGCTGTGGCGACTGTTGCCTATAACAATGCAGTCGCTTATGCCAAGGAACGAATACAGGGTCGACCGATTCACAATCCTAAAGCAGGTAGAGTTCCTATTATCCAACATGAAGATGTACGTCGGATGTTGCTCACGCAAAAGGCCACCCTGGAAGCAATGCGAGCTATGATTTTTAAGGGCTATTACTATTTGGATTTAATCGAATTCGGAGATGATCCTGAAGATGTTAATGCAGCAAAACGTTCCATTGAAGTCATCACTCCTTTAATCAAGGCGTATTGTTCTGACCAAGGGTGGTTAATGATTACAGAAGCAATTCAAGTCTTCGCAGGCTACGGGTTTACAGAGGAATACCCAGTGGCTCGTCAAGCTAGGGACGTTAAGATTTACTCCATCTGGGAAGGTACTAATTTCATTCAGTCCATGGATCTAGTCGGTCGTAAGTGGAGTCTGGATAAAGGCAATATCTTCAAAGAATGGCTGATGGAGATGGCGACTTTCGTCCAAGGAAACCAGAATCATAAACTCTTTGCTCGTGAATTCGCGATACTTGGCAAAGCATTATTGGCTTATCAAGAACTTATAGGTATCGTCTTAACTTACTTTAAGGAAAATATTAGACTGGTTCCGTTATATAGTACGAGAATCTTGCGGATTACTGCCGAACTCTATGGCGGTTGCTTGCTGATGCAACAGGCCTTAGTGGCCCAAGAAAAACTGGACCAAGGGGATACAGACAAAGCTTTTTATACCGGGAAATTATTGAGTGCCAAATTTTATGTACTTAATATTGTTCCGGATGTGGCGGCGACTGTTCGGATTATTAAAGAGGCTGATACCTCGGCCATCGATATGCCTGAAGAGGCTTTCTAACATGCTCAATAATGATCTGTTTGATACGAATAGATTTTAAATTATTGTAAACAATATAAAGCAAATAAGGAGGTGCTTTGTATTGCAACTACAATTATCGCAAAAAGAAAAATCGTTGCTAATGGATCAGAAAACTCATGAGGAAACTTGCGTGGATAAATATGCAAAATATGCTAACCAGGCACAAGATAGCCAATTAAAACAACTATTTAAGACTCATGCTGCTCATGAGCAAGAACATCTAAATACTATTAATCAAATTTTAAACGGTCAGGTACCCAACGTAGGCGGTCAACAAAACCGGGGTCAACAACAAAGGACAAATGGAACACAAGCCTCAATGACCTCTTCGGTTCAAGGTAATTATAATCAAGAGGATGCTAAACTCTGTAAAGACATGTTAATGACTGAAAAGTATGTGTCAGGGGCCTATGACACAGCCATCTTTGAGTTTAGGGATAGTAATATCCGTCAAGTTTTAAATCATATTCAAAAGGAAGAGCAGCAACACGGGGAAGATATATTCCAATATATGCAAAGTCAGGGGATGTATCAAGTACAATAGTTAAACTTACATGTTAAAGTTAGAACTGTTTCTCTAGAGGGGAACAGTTCTTTTTATAATCTTGACGTGAAATTCACAATTTACTCACCTATTCAACTTTTAATACCAGTATACTAAAGATAATATAGAATAAACGAACTAAATGGGCATGAAGAGAGGATGTTTAAGATGCTTGGTTTTCTAATAGTATTGCTCTGTATCGTTACATATTTTTATTACAAACAAAATGGTTACTGTCTTCATCCTTCAAAGGGTTCTTACCGGGATGCACTTGAAATAGTTCGAGGCCGCTATGCCCGGGGGGAAATTAGTAGTGAAGAATTCAATGAACGTATTAAGGCCTTAGAATAAGGGAGAATAAAAAATGATTCGAGGAAGCGGACAGGTAATGCGTGGATTTGACCATGGGTTTATGGTCTATGGACAAAACGGATGGATGGGGTGGTTACCCATTGGTTTTCACTTGTTTTTCTGTGTGGCCATCATTGTGCTTGCAGTTATTTTTATGCGACGTCATGCTTCAAAGGTTCGAGCGTATCGAAAACTAAATGATCCTGCTTTATTGATTCTGCGGGAACGATATGCCCATGGAGAACTTGAAACTGAAGAATTCATACGTCGAAAAAATGATCTAAAAATTTGAGGGATTCATAAATGTAAAGTTTGGCGCGACCTTTTGATATTCAAGGTCGCGCTTTTAGTTTGCTCAAATTATTGTTGAATCAAGATAAGGACAATAAATATTTATGTTGATGATAGAGTGATTCTCGTCTATGATATAGATAGGGTCAGCTATAGATGCTAGAGAGAAATGCTCCAGAAGCTGGCATAGGTAGATTACGTCACGTATGAACCAGGGGGTCATTATGATACATTGTTCATCCTTAGGAAAAACGGCTTTGTTAATCGCTATGGCTGAGGGAAAAGAAACTGAAGACTTTGTGTTAAGTGCTAAAGAAAAGGGTTTTGAGGTTGTAACGGGCAAAGTGGGTTCTATGGATGTCCAAAAGATCATTGCGGCCGTGGAAACAGCAGCTAAACGTGGAGGGCTTACAGATGATAGCTATCGCTCTCAGCATGCGTTATATCACGCAATTCTTGACGCTCTGCAAGGGCTGGGACGTGGGCCCTTACAACTCGGAAATATTCTGCGTACGGTTGGACTCCGCTTTGCAGTGGTTAAAGGCCCACGCACGATGGAAGAGTTCGATGATCTTTGGATTGCAGTCAGCATGTATGGTATGATTGGAGCACCCATTAAAGGGCATGAACATGAGGTATGTGGATTAGGGGTCAATCATTTATAATTGACCAACAACGTATGAGATATCGGGTAAGAATGAATTTAATTCGTTTGCAATAAAATAAGGAATGCTCATAGATATTAGTTATTAGAGGGCTAAGCTGTAAACAATCGTTTATGGCTTAAGCCTCTTTTTAATTGCTTTATTCGAGGAGGAGTCAAACATGAGCGTAGTTTTAGCTGAAAAAACTAAGGTTATTTTAGATGGAGAAACACTCTCGTTGGAGCAAGTAGTTGCTGTAGCACGGTACGGTGCCAAGGCGAGCTTACACCCGATTGCTAAGGAAAAAGTCCTTAAATCCAGAATGTTTGTGGATCAATTAATAGAAGGAAATAAAACGGTTTATGGAATTACAACAGGCTTTGGTATGTTTAGCGATGTCTTGATTTCCAAAGAAGATGCTAAGAAATTGCAACGCAACCTGATTATGAGTCATTCAACCGGCGTAGGAGATCCACTAGCTCCCGAAGTCGTGAGAGCTATCATGCTTCTGAGAGCTAATGCTTTAGCCAAAGGATTTTCCGGCATACGACTTACCACTCTTGAAACGTTACTGAACGTGCTAAATGCGGAGATCATTCCAGTTGTGCCGGAGAAAGGGTCCCTTGGAGCGAGTGGAGATTTGGCTCCGTTATCCCATATGGTCTTGGTTTTGCTCGGGGAAGGGGAAGCATTTTATCGAGGACGGCGAATGAGTGGACAAGAGGCTTTAGCTTTAGCGGGGATAGAACCTGTGGTTCTGGAAGGGAAAGAGGGGCTAGCCCTTATTAACGGAACTCAAGTAATGACGGCAATTGGAGCTTTGGCGGTTTGGGATGCTGAAATTCTATGGGAGTCTGCCAATATTACCGCCGCTCTAACCATAGAGGCTCTCGAAGGTATACTTGATGCCTTTGATCCGAAAATCCATGCTGTTCGTCCTCATAAGGGTCAAGGGGATGTAGCGGAAAAAATCCGCTCGCTCACCGCTGGGAGTACGTTTATTGCAGGAGAGCATCGGCCCAGAGTTCAGGATGCATATGCACTTCGATGTGTAGCTCAAGTGCATGGTCCGTCTGGGGATGCCGTAGCTTATGTGAAAAAAGTCGTTGAAACGGAAATGAATTCGGTCACTGATAATCCGTTAATCTTTCCCGAGGAAAACGAGGTTCTCTCAGGCGGAAATTTCCACGGGCAACCCGTTGCTCTAGCCATGGATTTTCTGGGAATTGCTATCGCTGAGCTTGCGAATATTGCTGAACGGCGATTAGAACGCTTAGTGAATCCAAACTTAAGTGGACTGCCCGCTTTTTTAACTCCTGATGGAGGCTTGAACTCAGGGTTTATGATCGTGCAGTATTCCGCAGCCTCTCTTGTATCAGAAAATAAGATTTTGGCTCATCCAGCCAGTGTGGATTCGATCCCCTCGTCTGCCAACCAAGAGGACCATGTGAGTATGGGTACGATTGCCGCCCGTAAAGCTCGCAGCATTATTGAAAACACCGCTCAAGTATTGGGGATGGAACTGTTGGCTGCATGTCAAGGGGTTGATTTAAGAAATGGGAAAGAGGAGCTTCAACTCGGTAAAGGGAGCGAAAGTGCTTATAGGCTTGTTCGTTCCAAGGTAGGTATGCTAAAAGAGGATCGCGTGATGTATCCAGATATTGCGGTTGCTAAAGACTTAGTTTCTTCTGGGAAGCTTGTTAATCAAGTTCGACTGAAACTAGCAAATGAAACTAGCAAAGGTAAGTAGAAAAGATACGTAGAAAAGGTAACTAGCAAAGGTAGTTTAGAAGAGGAAAATTGGGTTATACCGTAAAGAACTGGAAAAGATCCTAAAGTAATAGAAGACGTGATTTAAACGTGTAAAGATAATTTGAATGGATACAATAAGAAAACGGTGAGCAAAAAGATTCATGTTGTAAGGCATGAATCTTTTTGCATTGTGGATATATAATTATTGACATATAGTATAGGGGGGTATACTATATTAAATAGAGGTGATAGTATGGAATCGGATGAAAAGCAGGTTCAAACTTGTTCGGTATGTCAAGGAGAAGGGAAGATTCAAGGAGACCGCATGAGTCCTCATGACGATAAGACGATTAGAGATCTTGTCAATCGTATGAATCGTATAGAAGGCCAAATTCGAGGGATCAAAGGAATGATCGAACGGCACGTGTATTGTGATGATGTATTAAATCAGATATCTTCGGCTCAATCCGCTTTAGATGGGGCCTCACGCTTGCTTTTAGAGAAACATATGAAATCTTGCGTCAAAGAGCAACTTCAGGCTGGAGATGAACTGGTAATCGATGAGGTCCTTAAGACTATCTTTCGCATGATTCGAAAGTGACGTTATGATGTGAACTCTTCAATAAAAATTATGTAGCCTCGATTAGGAGCGATAAAGTATGATAGAAAATGCAGTCCATGAGAAAAAAGAAATTGCTGTTTATGGTATGACCTGCCAGCATTGTGTTAACCATGTAACGAAGCTTCTGGAAGCGTTTCCGAGTGTAGAGCAAGTCCAAGTAAGCTTAGAAGATTCGAAGGCGACGTTCGATTGGGACCCCACTCAGGTCAACTTGCTAGATGTTCGACATGAACTTGAGGAAGCTGGCTACTCAATGGAGAAACCGAAAAGTGAACTCGTTCAGCAAAAGCCGGACTTCGAGAATTTGAGCGGGGAATCTACCCACACCGAAACAAAACCTCGTAAAGAATTAGAAGTCTCGCAACTGGATGAAAAGTCAGAGCAAAAACATCACTTTAAGATCAATGGGATGACTTGCGCAAACTGTGCTTTGACGATTGAGAAGGGCCTCAAGACTATGCCAGGAGTAAAAACGGTCGCTGTCAATTTTGCTTCCGAAAAGCTCGCTGTGGAAATGGATCCCAGCTTGGTTAATGAGGATGACCTTCTTGCTAAAATAAAGGATCTTGGGTATGCTGCCCAAAGCGAAAACAGCGGTAAACAACAGTTTAAAGTGGGCGGGATGACTTGCGCAAACTGTGCATTAGCTATTGAAAAGAAACTTAAGGGTACTCAGGGAATCCAAAATGCTACGGTTAACTTAGCGAGTGAAATGGTGACAGTGGAATTTGATCCAGGTGTAGTCACAATGAATGAGATCTATGCGCAAGTTCGGGATGCTGGGTATACTCCCATCGAAAATAATGATGGGAAACAAGACGATCGTACGGCAATCCGTCAACGCAATTGGCTCATTTTCAGTGCGATTCTTTCTTTGCCGATTATGCCGATTATGTTTCTTCCCATGTCAAGACCCTTGATGTATACGATGCTTATTCTTGCGACGATTGTTCAGTTTACAGCGGGTTGGACATTCTACCGCGGTGCTTATCACGCCTTAAAAAACCGCTCAGCTAATATGGATGTTTTAGTGGCTCTAGGGATTACAGCAGCATATGGATATAGCTTAATGACGACAGTTCATATGTTTTTCCCAACATTTTTCTTTAAAGGCCCCAATTTTTTTGATACCTCGGCTTTGTTGATTACCTTTGTGCGTTTCGGGAAATATTTGGAAGCTAAAGCCAAGGGCAGAGCGGGTCAAGCCTTAAAAAAACTTTTAGAGTTACAATCCGATAAAGCACATCTATTAGTCGATGGAGAGGTCAGGGAAGTGTCTGCATCGGATCTGAAAATTGGGGATATTACTCTTGTCAAATCCGGAGAAAGAATACCAGTCGATGGTGAGATCATCGAGGGACAAGCAAGTATCGATGAGGCGATGCTAACTGGAGAATCTATTCCCGTTGATAAGAGGGTTGGGGACCCAGTGATCGGAGCTACGATTAATCGCTCGGGAAGTATTAAGGTTAGAACAACCAAAACTGGTAAAGATACCATTCTTTCCGGGATCATTAAAATGGTTGAAGATGCTCAAGGGGTTAAGCCTCCGATCCAAAGACTGGCGGATGTGATTTCTAATTACTTTGTCCCGACGGTAGTTTTGTTGTCACTCCTTACGTTTTTAATTTGGTATTTTGGCTTGCATAGTACGTTTGTGTTTGCTTTTACGGCGGCCATTGCGGTCTTGGTCATTGCTTGTCCTTGTGCATTGGGACTGGCTACTCCAACGGCAATTATGGTGGGTAGCGGGGTAGGCTTAAACCGAGGGATCTTATTCAAATCTGCAGCCGTACTTGAGAGCATTGCTCACTTGCAGGCGATTGGTTTTGACAAAACAGGGACGTTGACAAAAGGAACTCCCGAAGTGACTGAGGTCGTTCCCTATGGGACTTTTTCTATACACGATGTCCTTAAAATTGCAGCTGCTGGTGAAAATCCCTCGATTCATCCGTTAGCCCAAGCGGTAGTGGCTAAGAGCAAAAAAGAACAACTTGTAATTCAAGAAGTAGAAAATTATCGAGAAGAGGCTGGATATGGCGTCACTTGCACTTATGAAGGGCAAACCTTACTGATTGGTAATATTAAGCTGATGCATTCAAATAACGTAGAGGTCCAAGAATCAGAACAGGATTTCTTGCGTTTGGCCGAGGCAGGAAGAACGACAAGTTTTATAGCCCTTGCCGGTCGTGTCATTGGACTTATCGCCCTAGCAGATGTGGTTAAAGAAAGTACTAAAGAAGCCATTGAACGATTGCATAAATTAGGCTTAAAGACGTTTATGATTACGGGAGACAATAAGAAGGTCGCCAATGTTGTGGGGGAGCAAGTCGGGATTGATGACGTGATCGCCGAAATTTTGCCTCAAGAGAAGATAAGTATTATTAAGAAGTATCAAGAACTAGGGTATAAGGTAGCCATGGTGGGGGATGGGATTAATGACGCACCGGCGCTAGCCCAAGCTGATGTCGGTATTGCAATTGGTTCTGGAACGGATGTGGCTAAGGAAACCGGGGATGTAGTGTTAGTCCGCAACGACCTGTTAGATGTAGAGCGGGCGATTCGATTAGGGCGAAAAACCCTTGCTAAGATCAAGCAAAACCTTTTTTGGGCTTTGATTTATAATGTTATTGGTATCCCGATTGCAGCGGGTGTTCTTTACCCGATTACCGGTGAGCTTTTGCCGCCCGAATGGGCAGGGTTGGCTATGGCCTTTTCATCTGTTTCTGTAGTAACCAATTCTATCCTTTTAAGACGGTATGATCAAAAATTAGAAGGCTAGTCGTTATAGTCCTAAGAGAAAACTTCCAGAGAGGTAGTAAGGTTTCCTTTGTGGGCATATAGGTGCCTATGAGAGGATAGAAATAAAACAATTTGATGAAGTTAGTCGTCATCTGGCCTCTGGCCTCTGGATTCTGACTTCTGACTAAGCGAGGTGAATAAAAATGAGCCAAACAATCCTTAAAGTTGAAGGAATGACTTGTAATCATTGCAAAATGAGAGTTGAAAAAGCCCTACAAGCACTTAGTGGAGTTGAAAGCGTGAAAGTTGATCTTGCTGCTAAAGAAGCGGTTGTAACAGGAGAGACCGAGCGCGCGAGTCTTGTAAAAGCGATTGTAGATGCAGGTTATTCTGCAGAGTGAGGATGAATACATTACCTTTGGATAAACTAATCTAGGGGTGATGGTCTTGCCGAGAAATGATGGCAATAAAGACAAGAATGAGGATTTAAAAAAAATCGAGTTAACACTCCGCAATATCCACAAAAATGAAGACTTCCTAGCGGAAAATGCAGAGGAACTTTCCTCTCACCAAATTAAGGATGTCAAAGCCCATTTAGCATCAAAGAAGAAGCACCTTGAAGAAACCGATGGTACGATTAAATAGGAGCGATGCTCCTATTTTTTTTAAGGTCCCTCATACAAAAGCGTGATCTTCATAAAATAATAAGAGGGATATCTTTCGATATCCCTCTTATTTCAAGGTCTGGGTTTAACCATTCGTAATAACGAGCTGTTATTAGATCCTGGTTCCACCTTTAAGATGCTCTTCTGCAAATTGAATCATACGTTTGGTCATTTGGCCGCCGACGGAACCGTTTTCACGGCTTGTGCGGTCACCGCCTAATTGTAGGCCCATCTCATTTGCTACTTCATACTTGAACTGATCCAATTGCTGTGAAGCTCCTTTTGCTGCTGGGGTATTAGTGTTTCTTTCTCCTGCCATGTTTAGGAACCCTCCTTTATATTTATGATTGTGTACTGGAACATTCTTATTATGTCTTCGACTAATTTTATTACTCAGGTAATTATTGCTACAATATAAAGAGCTTTCCTTTTCGCAATTTTACTATAGTCTTGTATTGGATAAATTAAGGCTTTAAGTTTATCGTTATGGTTGAATTTAGTTAACATAAGGTTTAAAATATT
>NZ_JYNH01000022.1 GCF_000960765.1 Desulfosporosinus sp. I2
CGAGCCAGGATCAAACTCTCCAAAAAAATGTTATTCAAACTTCTTAACTTGAAGAAGATGATTCGCTCATGATTTATTTTGAAACTCTTGCGAGTTTCTCTCATTGGCTGTCCTTGTTGTTTAGTTTTCAAAGACCATCAAAGACCATTTAAACCATCACATAAAGTTTAGGTCAGAGCATTATCATAGCATTTCAAACTTAAGTTGTCAATACTATTTCTAACTCGCATCCTTACACTTTATTCGCTATAGCTTACGTTAATATTTATGATTGCCAAGCGAACAAATAATAATTTACCACAAAACCATAGGAGAATTCAAATACCTCTAGGCCCAATTATACTCATATTATACCCGAAACCGACGTTCATTCTCCTATATGCTTTGATTATCACCAATCTAAGACTTTTCTTTCAGTTAAAATGGAAGTGAACTAAAGTTTATTGCCTAACGATAGTTGAATATTAGTATATAAGAAAGAAAGAGAGAGAGAGAGAAAGACAAACTAACCGACTAATTAAATAATCGGTTAGTCATATTGCTCAGCTAAAAAAACACTATTCCTCGAGGGTCAGGTACGACCTAGTATCGCCGATTACTCGTCAACCTCTTCGGATTGAGCGATGTCGTCTCTTGGTCGCATGGTTGGGAAAAGAATGACATCCCTAATAGATGCCGAATCCGTTAAAAACATAACTAAACGATCGATACCTACACCCAATCCGCCTGTAGGTGGAAGACCATACTCAAGGGCCTGTACAAAATCCTCATCTAGAATATGCGCTTCATCGTCCCCTTTAGCCCGTTCAGCAGCTTGCGCTTCAAAACGCTGTCGCTGATCAATGGGGTCATTCAACTCAGAAAAAGCGTTAGCGAGCTCACGCCCAAACATAAATGCTTCAAATCGATCTGTATATTCCGGTTGCTCAGCGTTACGCTTGGCTAACGGAGAAATTTCTACGGGATGCCCAATGATAAAGGTTGGTTGGATTAGATTCGGTTCCACAAATTCTTCAAAAAATTCATTAATAATTTTCCCACGAGACGCCTCCGGCTCTAAATGCAAGCCCTTCTCTCGAGCGACTTGGCGAGCTTGTTCATCAGTCTTTAACACTCTAAAGTCAACTCCCGAGTACTCTAGAATGCCATCCAACATGGGAAGTCGTCGCCACGGAGTTTTGAAATGAAGGGTTTGCCCCTGATAACTAATTTCTTGAGTTCCATGCACTTTTTCAACAATAAAAGAAATCATTTCTTCGGTTAATTCCATAATATCTTCATAATTTGCGTACGCTTGATAAAGCTCCATCATCGTAAACTCCGGATTATGCTTAATTGAAATTCCTTCGTTTCGAAAGGTACGCCCTATTTCAAATACTTTCTCAAAACCACCCACAATCAGACGTTTTAAAGGCAATTCAAGAGCAATCCTTAAGTATAGATCAATGTCAAGAGCGTTATGATGTGTCGTAAACGGGCGTGCTGCCGCTCCACCGGGAATTGCATGAAGGGTTGGTGTCTCAACTTCTAGGAACTCTCGTTCTTCAAGAAACTCTCTCATGTATCGTATGATTTTACTCCGCGTCACAAATACTTGGCGAACATCCGGATTCATAATTAAATCTAAATATCGCCTGCGATAACGGGTCTCTACATTCGTTAAACCATGGAACTTCTCTGGAAGTGGACGCATCGCCTTGGAAAGCAATAAGACTTTACTTGCATGTATGGAGATTTCTCCACGCTTTGTACGAAAAACCTTACCCTCTACCCCAATGATGTCACCCACGTCAAATTTTGCGACAAGCTCAAACATTGCCGCCCCTAATTCATCAGCACGAATGTATGCTTGGATACGTTCACTAAAGTCTTGAACGTGGACAAAGATGACCTTTCCCTGGTCTCGCTTACTCATAATCCGACCTGCAATACTGACTTCCTGACCTTCCAACTCCACAAAATGATCTAAAATATCGAGTGCTTTATGCGTGCGCTCATAGCGATCCGCATAGGGTTCGATTTCAGCCTGGCGAAGTAATTCAAGCTTTTCTAAACGAATTCGCCAGAGATCGTTGGTGTTATCCATTCTTTGTTCCTCCATCATTTATGCTTATACACTCAATTTTACCAAACTTAGTCATGACTAAACAAGTAAAATCAACATCTCGATAATAAGCTTCCATTTTATGGTCATCGCTAGGATTAATAAACAAAGTGCAGCATCTGAACCTGGTAAAGCCCCAGTTACAGAAACACTGCACTTAAATTAAAACGTATCAAAATACATGCGTATAACAAGTAATTTCCAAAGCCCTGAAGGACTTTATTTAATATCCAAAATTTGATAGTGTAAAATACCCGCAGGAACATTAACTTCAACCACAGATCCTTTAGTCTGACCCAGCAGCGCCTTACCAACAGGTGATTCGTTAGAAATTTTATTGGTACCAGGATCTGCCTCAGCCGAACCCACAATAAAATATTCCTCTTCCTCACCAAAATCGACGTCTTTAAGGCGTACCTTTGCACCAATTGCTACGACATCCGATCCTTCTAATTCATCAATAATTCGTGCATTTCTAAGCATCTTTTCAAGAGTTATAATCCGACCTTCAATAAAAGCCTGATCATTCTTCGCATCATCGTACTCTGAGTTTTCACTAATGTCTCCAAAATCAATGGCCTGCTTAATACGTCCAGCAACTTCCCGGCGCTTTACAGTTTTAGATAGTTCTAACTCTTCCTCAAGTTTCTTAAGGCCTTCTAATGTTAGAATGACTTCTTTTTCAGCCATAGTTTCCTCGCTCCCTTTTCTCGTCCTACGCATTGAGCATCTTATCTTACTTGTTACGCTTTTACAATGCGTACTCCCTTTAGTCTAGGAACTCCTTGAAAAGATTCCTCAATTACATTACTCGTTATTATAAGGACCTTGCAAAATAATGTCAAGGATACAACTCTTATCCTTAACGAGCATTGTTCCCATAATATTTCTTATTTCAACAAATACTATTCTCTTATTACACTATTCGATTCAAGATTGAACGCATTTCTTCAGGAGTTTTCGTTTGCATAATTTCATCGCGAAGCTGAGCGGCTTTATTAAACCCTTTAATATACCACACAGCGTGTTTTCTCATTTCGTTAAGGCCAATTCGCTCTCCTTTATAGCACAGTACTCGATCTAAATGCTGTAAGGCTACTCGAATACGTTCCTCCATGTGCGGTTCAGGCAATAGTTCCCCATAATTTAAAAAATGTTGCGTTCTAAGGATCAGCCACGGGTTGCCTAGAGCACCCCGTCCAATCATGACCCCGTCGCAACCTGTTTGTTCGATCAATCGACTGGCATCCTCGGGTTTAAAAACATCCCCATTCCCAATAACCGGAATGTTAACTTCATTCTTAACCCGCCCGATCCAGTCCCAATCTGCATAGCCCGAATAAAATTGATCCCTAGTTCGGGCGTGAACCGTTAGCATTTGAACTCCGACAGACTCTAACCCCTTCGCCAAGTCTAGGGCTACGATTTTATCATCGTCCCACCCCAACCTCATTTTCACAGTCACCGGTACCTTTACTGCCTGTACAACGGCTGACGCAATGGCTTGCGCTCGAGGAAGATCCTTGAGCAACGCCGCTCCTTCGCTGTTTTTGACAATTTTCGGTGCAGGGCAACCCATATTGATATCAATGACATTGGCACTACATTCTACCGCTAATACAGCTGCCCTAGCCATTGTCTCTGGATCTGAACCAAAAAGCTGCACAATCCTTGGTTCAGCCTCTCCCCGTAAATCAAGCATACTTAAGGTCCTTGAGTTTTGATACGTTAACGCTTTATCGCTGATCATTTCGGTCCAAACATATTTACCACCGACAGAGCAGACCGTTTCACGAAACGCCTTATCCGTTACACCCGCTAAGGGGGCTAAAAATACTGGAACTCCCAGGTCATAAACTCCAAGTCTCATGTCTTTTTCCTCTTACTTATTATTCCTATTACGCTCATAGATTAATAACAACCCTTCAAGGGTTAAAAACGGATCAACCGTTTCAATCGTTTCTGATTCTTGAGAAATCATTTCAGCTAATCCTCCGGTTGCGATTACTTTAGTGTCAGATCCTAATTCCTCTTTCATTCGTTTCACAATCCCATCTACTTGACCGGTAAAACCGTAGTAAATTCCAGATTGCATTCCAGCGACTGTATTTTTGGCAATCACTGCTGTTGGTTTAACCATCTCAATACGAGGTAGCTTTGAAGCCCTCTCAAACAAGGCTTCTGTAGAAATCCCGATTCCTGGAGCAATTGCACCGCCTAAATACTCTCCACGTTTGGATACCACGCAAAACGTTGTCGCTGTTCCAAAATCCACAATGATCAATGGTCCGCCATACTTAGCATAAGCCGACACAGCATTTACTATGCGGTCAGCTCCGACTTCTCTAGGGTTATCATAAACAATCGGCATCCCCGTTTTAACGCCGGGCCCAATAACTAAAGGTTCAACACCAAAATACTTTCGAACCAAGGCTTCTAACGTGGGCATGACTGGCGGTACGACTGAGGAAATAACGACGGCACTAATTTCCTGAAAGGTTAAACCACTAAAGTCGAATAAATTCTTTATAACTACCGCATACTCATCCATAGTACGGGATTTATCGGTAGAGACTCTCCAATGATGAGTCATTGCCCTCTCATCATAGACCCCCAACACGATATTCGTATTACCCACATCAAATAAAAGAATCATTAAATAACGCTCCTTCAAGATCCTTTAATCAGCTTGACTACGCCGACGAACAACTTCTTGCCCAACCCATACGGCAATTCCTGCTTTAATTAGATCCCCTAAAATGAATGGAACAAAACCGATCATCATTACGCCGGCCAAACTTGTCTGTCTATGCAAGACCCAATGTAGGATAAAATAGAGATAGCTTAAACCAAATAGGTATAAAGTAACCAGTCCAGCTAACACACCCATAATTGCCCACCAAATACTTCCTTTACGGTATACCCGTCCCACAACATAAGCAGCCGCCACGTTGCCAAGCAGAAATCCAAACGTTGGCTTTAAGATGTAACCAAATCCTCCAAATGGAGCAGCAGAAAAAACAGGCAACCCGAAAAGTCCCAAAATTACATACACCAACATAGCCATTGCAGCGTACTCAGCACCAAGAATAAGACCAGACATAAGAACTAAAACAGGTAAAACACTGAACGGAACTAGCGCTGGTGAAACCCAGTGTACCATCATTCCCGTTAAACACATAAGGGCAGCCATCACAGACGTCATCGCTAACTTTCTAGTATTCACTACAAGTCCTCCTCTATTGTAAACTCCTCTATGAATTTTAGTTTACAATAGATTTCAAGCGCTTGCAATCTAATTAGTTAAATTATACAAATAACCATCTCTTAATGTTCAAAAAAAGCCTATCCAAAAAGTTGCAAAACAGATTGCTAACTTAGAAATAAGAGTTCAACTTAGAACGAAGTTGAATTTCCCCCGCTGAAAAACTTTCTTCTCCATCCCCTGTTTCCAAGATCAGGGCACCATCGATTGAGATACCCCTAAAGACTCCTTGAAGCACTTGCTCTCCACGCAGGATTATTATTTCCTCGCCTATACCAACTGCCCTTTCCGACCATTTGGACCTTAGCTCTTCAAATCCATTATTTTCGAGTAACTGTAATTCGATTTCCAAATGCTTTAGAATTCCGGCGGTCAAATTATTGAGGTCTATTTCGTAACCGAGAATTTCCTGAAGAGTAATTGCACTTAATGAATTACTTAATTGTTCTCTTGGAAAATTTGCATTTACGCCCAATCCCACAATTAGGGTTTGAACAGCATTCCATTCCCCGACAACCTCGCCAAGGATCCCTACCAATTTTTTACCTTGGTAAATTAGATCATTAGGCCACTTAATCCCAATACGTATCTGAAACAATCCTCTCAAGGCATCAGCAATTGCAACGCTAGCAGCGAGAGTAATTTTCGAGGCATCTGCTAACGATAAATTGGGTCGTAGAACCACAGACATCCACAGCCCACCTCTCGGAGATTCCCACTGTCGCTGCAAACGCCCACGTCCGGAACTTTGACAGTTTGCCAGAACAACGTGCCCGTGAACTGCTCCAAGGCGGGCCAATTCTTTAGCTCGATCGTTAGTTGATGACAATACATCATCGAGCTCAATTACAGATCCTAAAGTGGTGGTGGTCAAAGCTTGTTTTAATACCCAAGTATTTAGGGTTAAAGGAGTTTTCAATAAACGGTAGCCATTCTTCGTTTGAGCTTCTATCTCAAACCCTTCTTCTTGGAGAATCTTAATCTGTTTCCATATAGCTGACCGCGTAACCTTTAAATGTTGGCTAATCCTTTCACCCGATACAAAATCTTCTGGGTGTTCAGCGAGGAGGTTAAGAATGTCGTGTCGTATCATTTAGATTCCTCTTTCCCAACTTGCCTTGGTTGAAGCTTTGATATCTCCCAGATCAAGACTAAAGTCCATAGCCTTAACAGAATGGGTCAGAGCACCGATCGAAATCAGATCAACCCCTGTCTCCGCTACGTTGCGAAGGAGTTCTTCCTGCATCCCACCTGATGCCTCAACAATTGCCCTCTTATCGATATATTGGACTGCTTCTCGCATTTCTTCTATACCCATATTATCTAACATAATTACATCAACACCACAAGTTACTGCCTCTTTCACCTGATCCATACTCTCACACTCAACCTCAATCTTAATCATATGCCCGACTTGAGCCCGAGTCCGTTCCACAGCCGCCGTTAATCCACCCACTGCAGCAAGGTGATTATCCTTTAACATCACCGCATCATAAAGCCCAAATCGATGGTTCTGCCCACCGCCGACCCTTACCGCATATTTTTGTAAAGCGCGCCATCCTGGCAGAGTTTTTCGTGTATCCACGATGCGAACTGAAAGGCCCGCGACCTGATCAACCGCTTGTTTGGTTGCTGTGGCAATTCCTGAGAGGTGTTGTAAAAAGTTCAACGCCGTCCGCTCCCCCTGCAAAATGCTGCTTAAAGCGCCGAATAGCTCCAGTACTACCTCTCCAACCTTTACTCTATCACCCTCTTTAACCAACCTATGCACTTGAATCCTTGGATCGACACTCTGAAAGACCTGCTCAACTAATGACAGGCCAGCGACTACCCCTTCTTGTTTGGCGTAAAGTTTGGCCAACCCTGTCAAGTCTTCCGATAAAATTCTACTACTAAGGTCCCCCGACCCAATGTCCTCCCTTAAAGCCCGATCAATCAGCTCCTGAAACTGGGACGTAACGTACATGATAATCCTCCTTGCGTTGAAGAGAGTGCCTTTGCCAGAGTTCGTCTAAATGTAACGGATAGTCCGAACGGAAATGACCACCACGACTCTCCATACGATCGAGAGCGGCTTTGGCGACGGCCAATCCCACGGACAACATGTTGCCTGTTTCAAGATCTTCAACACAGCATGTTGAGACGCTATCTCCCTCCCAAGCCATTAATAACTCTTTGGCCTTTCTAAGGTTAGCCTCATCTCTCAGAATGCCCACAGAATCCCACATTAAGTCTTTGATTCTGTTCCGCAAACCTTGATCTTCTAATTGTTTTACAGTTCCATGGTTTACAAATCCCGTTCCACAGGGATTTCCTAGAGGGCTAAGAACCTCCTCCCATGATGGACTTTTTACCTTAATCGTTTCTCTAATCTTCTCTACAATGCGTGCCCCAAAAACCAATCCATCCAACAATGAGTTACTTGCTAACCGATTTGCGCCATGAACCCCATTGCAAGCGCATTCCCCAGCCGCGTAAAGTTGGGCTAGACTTGTTTCTCCATAGGAGTTTGTCGCAATCCCCCCCATCATGTAATGGGCCGCCGGGGCAACCGGCAAGGGCATGGTTAAAACATCCATCCCGTATTTCAGGCAAGTTTGATGAATCGTCGGGAATCTTTCGAGTATCCGTTCCTGTCCGATAGGCCTAAAATCCAAGTAAACCGAACCTTGGTTCATTTCCTTCCAGATTGCCCGAGCGACAATATCCCGGGGAGCAAGTTCTTTCCCTGGTATATTGTCCATAAAGCGTATCCCTGCGGCGTTGATTAAATGTGCGCCTTCTCCACGAACCGCTTCTGAAATAAGAAAACGGGGTGCATTAGGAATTAACAAAGCTGTAGGGTGAAATTGCACAAACTCCATGTCCATTAAGTCTGCACCAGCACGCAAAGCGACTGCCATTCCATCTCCTGTTGCGACACTGGGATTCGTCGTAAAACGATAAACCTGACCTAACCCACCGGTCGCCAAAACCACGGCTTTCGCTAAGTGTCCTTCGAGTTCTCCTGTTTCCTCGTTCAGAACGAGGGCCCCTACAATATCCCCTATATCATTCTCCAATAAATCAACCACAAAACGTCCTTCTAAGGTAGTAATGTTAGGGTTATCCTTCACTTTTGCCACTAAAGCCCGCTCGATTTCCCACCCTGTGGCGTCCCCCAGGGCATGCAGTATTCTCCGCTGGCTATGTGCCCCTTCGCGCGTGAGTGCTAGCTCTCCATCATGACGGTCAAACTTAGCGCCCATGTCCATAAGTTCTTCAACGCAACTAGGCCCCTCTTCTACCAGAATCCTTACTGTTAAAGGGTCGCAAAGTCCGGCTCCTGCCCGCAATGTGTCCTCAAAGTGCAAGGTCGGAGAATCCGATTCATCAATTGCAACCGCTATCCCACCCTGCGCATGTTCAGTATTGCTTTCCTCAATCGTTTTCTTCGTAAGAACAGTAACTTTGAAGTATTCACTTGCTTTGATCGCCGTATACAGTCCGGCAATGCCACTTCCCAAAACCAGTACGTCCGAATCAAAGACCTTGACCTCCGATTTGGACCATGGGTATAAATAACGTCTCATATGCCCATCCCCTGCTCTTCTGCTGCTTATAAGGCCAGCATTCTGTCTAGTGCCTCTTTGGCTTTAACTCGTATTTCCTCATTCACCGTAACTCGGGGAGTGAGGGTTTTGAGTGCATCTCTAACTTTTTCTAAAGTGGTTGATTTCATATTTGGGCAAACCAAGCGTTCTGAAGCAAGATAAAAATCTTTAGTTGGGCAAACTTGATGAAGTCGATGGAGTATTCCAGACTCCGTCCCCACTATGAATTCTTGATTCTCTGTGTTCTGAGCGTACAGAATCAAGCCTGCCGTGGAACCCACATAATCGGCTTCTTGACAAATTTCCTCTCGACATTCTGGATGTACGATTACTTTGGCGAGAGGATGCTCTTTTTTAGCTTTAAGGATGTCGTCCTTCGTCAATCGGTCATGTGTTTTACAGTAGCCCGGCCATAACTGAAGTGATCGCCCCAGCTTTTGAGCGGTATAGCGGCCTAGATTTTCGTCCGGAACAAACACAATTTCGCTCCCCTTCAACGACTCTACCACTTTTACGGCGTTGGAGGAGGTGCAGCAAATATCACTCTCTGCTTTAACCTCAGCCGAGGAGTTAACGTAACAGACCACCTGAACTCCGGGAACCCTCTTTTTATAGGCTCGTAAACCTTCCGCATCCACCATATCAGCCATTGGACAGCCCGCATTGGCCTCGGGTAATAAAACCACCTTATTCGGTGATAGAATGGCTGCACTTTCCGCCATAAAATGGACGCCGCAGAAGACAATCACTTCCGCATCCGTCATAGCTGCTTTTTGACTTAACTGCAAAGAATCTCCGACAAAATCGGCAATATCCTGGATCTCCGGCCTTTGATAATAGTGAGCCAAAATAACGGCTTTCCGTTCTTTCTTTAATTGTTCAATCTCAGCGACTAACGTAAATAACTCTTCGTCAATTGTATGAATCATCGGTTCCCCACCCTCTCTTAAGTAACAGAGTCTATTCCAGTACTAGGTCCCTTCCTCTCAGCTTGTTAACACTTTTGCCCATGAACTTCTTCTGAAGCAATCTTAGTCTCGCGGTTTTCTTGATCAACAAAAACGACTTTAGGATTATACTGATGTGCCGCTTCATCGGTGAGCACCGCATAAGAGATAATAATGACCTGATCTCCTACCTGTACTTGTCGGGCAGCCGCACCATTAAGACAAATCACGCCTGAATTTCTTTCTCCGGGAATTACGTACGTTTCAAATCTTGCACCATTGTTATTGTTTACGACTTGCACTTTCTCATTCTTGAGAAGATCAGCCGCTTCCATTAGGGCTATATCAATCGTGATACTCCCTACATATTGCAGATTGGCTTCTGTGATAGTGGCTCTATGAATTTTAGATTTCATCATCGTTCTAAACAATCGTATCAACCTCCACCACTTTATTATCGATTAATCTTGTCGTCCCAAATCTAACCGCTAACGCTAAAAGCACTGGTCGCTTGATATCCGTGACTTCGGACAAATCTTCTGCATCTCTAACTTCCACATAATCAATGACGCCATGACTCTCTCGATGAATCCTTGCTCGTATCTGTGCCTCAATCTCCCGTGCCGATCGTTGTCCGGAGCGCAGGTTTTCTCCTGCTTCCTGGAGACTTCGAGACAATACCAAGGCTTCTTGCCGTTCTTCAGCCTTTAAAAATACGTTGCGGGAACTCATCGCTAGCCCATCTTCTTCACGAACAATCGGGACGGCACAAATTTTAATTCTAAGATTCAAATCACTAACCATTCGCTTAATGATCAGATATTGTTGATAATCCTTCTGCCCGAAAAAGGCCATGTCGGGCTCTACAATATGAAACAGCTTACTCACAACCGTTGCCACTCCACGAAAATGTCCGGGACGAGCTGCCCCACAGAGCACCTGATCTAATTCACCCACCTCAACAAACGTAACCGTGGGACGTGGATACATTTCTTCAACCGTAGGATGAAATAAAATATCTACTCCTGCGTCTTCAAGCAAACGAGCATCTCGTTCTAAATCCCTAGGATAACGAGACAAGTCTTCCGTGGGTCCAAATTGTAAAGGGTTAACAAATATACTCACAACGACAAAGGCACCAGTTTGTTTAGCATGCTCGATCAAGGTTAGATGCCCTCTATGCAGATAGCCCATGGTAGGAACAAGGCCAATTCTGCGCCCCAGTTTTTTCTCTGCTACTATCCAATCATGCAATTCAGGAATATGCGAAGTTTTCTTCACGGCGACTCCACCTTTCTTAATCGAATTTCGAGGTTCAAGTATCACTCATTTAGCCCCAAATGAGTTTGACAATGCTATACCTTTCCGAGTAATGATTTCAGCATTTCAAACTCCTTCAGCGGATAAGTTAACCCCTGTAAAGCCTTCTTGCTTTCTCCTAACTCTAAAGCTTTAGAGCCTAAACTTTGATAAATCTCCACTAGCCCTGAGGGCAAATGATCTAAATGGCCTTGTACTACTTGAACGTCCCCCCGAGCAATCGGCCCGGTCAAAGCTTGAGGCAAGCCAACTTGTTCTAAATTAAAAAGCGTCCCTCTCATGAGTGGCAGCAAAGAGGCCAAAGCCTCCTCTCCTTCGATTCCTGCTTCTGCAAAAAGTTCCACAGCAAGTGAGGCAAGTACTACCAAGTAATTAGAAGCTACCACCGCACCCGCATGATACAGCGTCTTCTGATCTGGCAGGATTCGATGTGGGATCCCCCCTAAATCCTTGACAATCTCCTCCCCCAGCTTTTCATTGTCCCCTTCGATCCCGAAGTGAGTTCCAGAAAGGATTGCCAATGCTTTCTCAACACTAGCAAAGGCCTGCAGGGGATGGAGGGATAGGCAACTGACAGGCAAACTCTCCTCCACACGTAAAACCTTGGACGGGAGTGAGCCAGAACAGTGAATCCATACTTGTCCCGATTTTATAATTGACATTCCACTAAGCTTTTCTGCAATCGATCGGATCACACCGTCTTGCGTAGTGATGAACAGACTTTCTGCTGCAGGAACAATCTCCTCCAAGGAAAGGTGATCTGCCTTGATATAGCTTTGAAAACGCTGAAACGAGTGTCTGCTGCGGGTATGAACTCCTATACATTCATGCCCCACCTCTTCAAGTCGCACCGCCAAGGCTGTTCCTACAATTCCTGCTCCGATAACTCCAAATTTCATTTTGACTCTCCTTTTAGAATATTCGTTATAGAAAACGTGGCGATCACAACCATTAGCGTCAGCAGTAGCCTAAATTGCACTTATACTTTCTGCTAGCAAAAGAAGTACCTTCACGAACGTGAAGGTACTTCTTGAGTTACCCTCCGTCTCGGTCAAATTGATCCAAGCGGTTAAAAAGCTATTTTCTTTTCAAACTTTAAGCTTGATTCTATGAGTTTTCTAATCCTTACCCCTGACAGTACAACTCTTATCGATATCGTCTGTTGGGCTAAGTTTACCTACTTATTTTAATATGCTTGAATCCCGTGGAATGAAACTAGTTCTCAGCTAACAAAGGGTATACTTTTCCTTCTCCAGATACCTCGGAAATGGGTCTCCCCGAAGGTAAGACGAGATTTGGTGCAATTTCCCGCAGTGGAGCAAGAACAAATTCTCTCATTTCTAAAAAAGGATGTGGCAATCTTAACACTTCGGTTTCACTGACTATATTATCATAAATAAGCAGGTCAATGTCAATTGTCCTTGAACCCCAATGTACTTTTCGCTCTCGCCCCAATTGAAGTTCGATTTTCTGGCAAAGATGAAGGAGTTCGAGCGGTTCAAGGGTTGTTTCAATTTCCAGAACCTGATTCCAATAGAGCGGTTGATCCATAACGCCCCAAGGCTCTGTTTCATATATGCGGGAAATTTTCCCTATCTTGATCGTTGAACGTGCCAAGGAAGAAATCGCCTTTCTAAGATAATAGGCACGATCTCCAAGATTACTCCCTAACCCTAAAAATACTTTCATGCTTGCCCACCGGCCTCGCGCCAAATCTCCACCGATACATCTCTTAAAATTCCAGGAATCGGAGCTTGTGGCTTATGTACCTCAACCCTTACAGCAAGGCACGAAAACTGTCCCAATACTCGCCCGGCGATTTCCTCTGCTAAACGTTCAATTAAAAAAAATCTGCTCTCAGTAACACAAGCTTTGATAACTTGATATACCTCTCCATAATGGATCGTATCCTCAACTTGGTCTGAATAACCGGCCTTACGCATGTCAAAAAAAAGGTCCATGTCAATCAAGAACTTCTGTCCTAACACTTGCTCCTCAGGCAAGGCCCCGTGGTATGCATAAAACTCTAAACCTCGCAAGCGGATTGCGTCATGCCCCACCATAATGTGCTCCTCGCTGCCCTCGTACAATTGACTCCGCCATTTGCACCGCTCTGCTATTGGCTTGGACATCGTGGACACGGATGATATCGACCCCTGAAACGACCCCCAAAACGCTGGTCGCCAAAGTCCCTTCTAATCTCTCGTCAACCGCCAGGTTTAAAGTCTTGCCAATCATAGATTTGCGAGAAGTTCCTAGTAAAATTGGGTGTCCAAGCGTTTTAAACTCAGCCAATCTCGCCATAACCTCAAGATTCTGCTCAGTCGTTTTCCCGAAGCCGATTCCTGGATCAACAATAATTTGATCTCCCGATAATCCTTGTTCTTCTGCTAGTTCAATGCTTTGTCTTAAAAAGTTCATCATGTCTCCCATTAAATGATGGTATGTTGTGCCAGCTTGATTATGCATCACAATCACAGGAGCCTTATACTCTCCAACAACTCTAGCCATGTCAGGATCTTTCTGCAATCCCCAAATATCATTAATGATATGTGCGCCAGCTTCGAGTGCTCTTGCCGCTACCTTAGCTTTATAAGTATCAATTGAAACCGGAACTGTGACACGCTCTAAAAGAGCTTTAAGGAGTGGTTCTAAGCGACGCCACTCTTCTTCCTGACTTACTTCCTCATGCCCAGGACGTGTCGATTCCGCTCCTATATCTAAAATATCCACGCCTTCATTAACCATACGTTCCGCGTGATCAATTGCCTTTTCAAGATTTAAATATCTACCTCCATCAGAGAACGAATCCGGCGTCACATTTAAAATTCCCATGATCAAAGTACGTTCTCCGAGCTTCAGTTCCAGGCCCCGACAATTTAAACTACGGTTCTGCGCAGTTTCGAGAGTTTTAAGTAATAATGTTAGATCATGCCCAATCTTTTTTAACCCAAAAGGCTGAACCAATATCTTTGGGACCAGTTTCTCCAATTGCCGGGTTGTACCAAGCAACATGACATCAGTGGCAACCACATTATTGGTAATCACCTCCCGATGAACCGCTGCATCCCCTCCCACCGAAAGCATTTCCTGTTTAAGAATATGTGCTACCCGTAGAGGAACCTGCTCTAATTTTATGGCTCGGCCTATTGCTTTGCCTGCCATATGAGCAATTCCTCCAGGGTCGGAACCAATTTGAGTCAAGGCTATTTTTGCCTCTAAGACATTATTGAGGGTAACCCACCTCATGCCATAGGTTTGCATTTAATAATCCTCCCTTAATACACGATCCGTTTCATCTCTGGATTAAACTTATGACATTGTAGCTGCATAGTACAATAACGACAAGCTCTGGAACAATTATCCGCGATCGCTAGCGCTTCTCCCAATGGTGTCAGATTACTGTCGCAATGTCGGCGATGTTCACGAATTCCAGTTATGATTATTTGAATACTCTCTGAGTTAAAGTTACACATTTCAAGCAAAGGAAGAGCTAGCCGTGCGCTTACCTCTGCATGATCTTCACCCGTTTGATATTCAACCCAACGTCCAATATCATGCAGCAACGCAGCTGCGTATATCCCCTCTTTGGATAGGATTAGTTCCCCTCTTTCCAAAATATACGAGTATGCGATTCGAGCAACGTTTAACCCATGGTCGAAGCCATGCTTACAATAACGGCGTTCCTTCTCTAACTCTTCAATCTTGGCCATGTAACTAACGTAATCTGCATTTTCAATAATTTGGTTGACGCGTGCCATTGAATGCAAAACTTCGTCACTCCCTAACATTCCTCCACCTACTGAGACAGAGCATCCCATTGTTTTGCCTTTTGAAATGTATACGACCCCTTGTAGGAAGGGATGCGAATTGTTTTCCTTGCAATACTTACAGTCATACCACCATACTCTTTAAGATTTTTGGCATCTAGTTGGGAAACATAATCTAGAAGTGTTCCTTGATCTCCGATAGCACTTATTTCATAGGGAATTCCCTCTGTACGGTTTATGGGAACTTTGTTTACTAAAATGGTTGAACTTCCACTCAACACAACATCCGTCGAGCCAACAATCCGCTGACCATTTATGCTAATTGCCTCAGCACCAGCCAACTTCAAGGTGTTAATCATCTTAGAAATCTCATCTGGTCTGAGAGGAAACAGAACCTTCTTGTTACGGTCATCAATACTTATCTGTATGCCAGGTCCCTCAACTGCTTGAGTTCCGTCTAGCATTTGCAATTGTTTCAAATGGACCAGAAGTTGAGGATCTGTCCCTACTTGTTGCCGAGCTAAGTCTAATTTTTCTGATAAGTCGTGATGCTCTTTCTGAAGTTGTGCATTTTGAGCTAGGGAATTCGACAAGACTGCTTTCATCTGAATCATCCGTTCCGCACTAATCCGCTCTGCATCCGAAACATTCTTTTGAGTTTGAACTTGAAGGGATATTAAAAAACCCAGGGCGATCGCCACCATGGTGACAGGCAAGGCTAAGTTCCGTTTCCAGCGATGCATTAAGTTCCCTCCTTAACAGGTTCCGCATATTTATAATCTCTAAGTTTTCCCGCCGGAATCGTAACGCTGTCAAATGTCTCCAGTTTACGGGTAATTCCATATTGATCTTGAAACTCTCCCAATCTAGCCCAAACATAGTAAAATTTTAGAGCAGCCGATAAGTTGTTTGGATCACCAATCGCTCCGATCACATAAGGAGGCATTTGACGAGTCCCATTAATCTGGATAAAAGACCCACCGCAAAACACTTCAGTATTTGTCATCACACGTTGACCATTGACCGCAATAGCTTCCGCTCCCCCATTCCAAAGAGCATTTATGATCTCTCGAATATACTCTTCATGAATGTAATATTTATTCGGGTCCTCTTCTCCTGTAGCGGCACGTGTTGAATCATTGAGCGTAATCCTAACTCCTGGACCGGTAAGTGCTATTAAACCAGCATTCATTTTAGTTTCTTGAACTTGCTGATTTATCAAGGCAGATGCACTTTGACCCTGAGCATATTTCAATAGTTCCTGCTGTATCTTTTCATTTTCAATAGAAAGTTGCTGATTTTCTTGTTCTGTTTTAATGAGACTGGGCACAGCAGTTTCCTGAAGTACCACTTGACTGCCAGCAGCTCCCTGTGCCTTAATCAAAATTATAAAAAGAAATCCGAGCAAAATGGAAGCTAAACCCAAGAGAGATCGTTCCTTTTTATCTAAATGCACTCATTACACCTCCATGCTTTTATGAAATCTTAGTAGCACCGGCGTTTGCCTCATGGTCACTCATATGACCTTCCTGATAGTCTAATAAAGGGACACCCATGTGGGCATCCCTTTATTGTTATTTATTCACTCAGCCATTCGTCGCCCACTTTTTGATAATCCACAAGGTCTTCGGGTTTAAAATAAAGAGCAATCTCACGTTCTGCACTAGTAACTGAGTCTGAGCCGTGAATAATATTCCGACTAATATCCATTCCATACATTCCCCGAATCGAACCCGGATTTGCGTTGGCTGGATTAGTTGCTCCCATGAGTTCACGGGCCAGTGCAACTCCGTTTTTTCCCTGCCATACCATCGCGACGACCGGAGAAGACATAATATAATTGACTGTCGGTTCAAAAAAACCTTTACCTCGATGTTCTGCATAATGTGCTTCGGCAAGGGCACGATCCACTTGAATTAACTTCATCCCAACAAGTTTTAAACCTTTTTTTTCAAAACGGGCAATCACTTCGCCCACTAATCCTCGTTGAACTGCATCTGGTTTTAACATAATAAATGTACGTTCCATTCTACATGCTCCTCTCAACAGTGAACTGGAAAATTACCGAACTATTTTTATTTATTTAATTTTATTTAACTCATCATCAACTGCTTGCCCTAGCAACTCCGAATTTTCGGAATGACCTTTTTCGTTTTCCAGCGGAACATTCTTTTCTAAGCTAATAGGAACTTCGCTAACTTCAACTTTATCCACGTTAACAATAAACTTCTCCATTAGGGCAGCAAAATCCTTAACATCCAGCGTTTCTTTATCCATCAATGCTTCAGCAATGGCATGCAGTTTATCAATGTTTTGCTGAATTAAATTCTGCGCCTTCTGGTAGCACTCATCAATAATGCGACGTGCCTCTTTGTCAATCGAATAAGCTACTGCATCACTATAACTGCGATCACGGGAAATATCTCTGCCCAGGAAGACTTGCTCTTCTTTGTGTCCAAAGGTTAAAGGGCCAAGTTCTTCGGACATCCCCAGCTCTGTAATCATTTTTCGAACGATACCCGTTGCTCGCTCCAAGTCATTCGATGCACCAGTACTGATTTCGTGAAGCACTAATGCCTCAGAAACTCGACCCCCAAGCAACATGGTTACTTGATCAAGCAGTTGGGATTTTGTCATATAATTACGATCTTCTTTAGGAAGAAGAAGAGTATATCCTCCTGCCCTTCCACGTGGAATAATCGAGACCTTGTGTAAGGGATCAGTATGAGTGAGAATCTCCCCGAGTAAAGCATGCCCAGCTTCATGATACGAAACAAGTTTTCGCTCAAAGGGACTTATTACTCGGCTCTTTTTCTCTGGTCCCGCGATTACCCGTTCAATCGAATCTTCCAAGGACTGCTGTCTTATTTGAGTTTCACTCCGCCGTGCAGAGAGAAGCGCTGCCTCATTAATCAAGTTCGCTAAGTCTGCGCCTGTAAAACCAGAAGTCTGTCGGGCAATCACTTCAAGATCAACGTCCTTCGTTAAGGGCTTGCCCTTGGCATGGACTTTTAAAATCTCTTCGCGTCCTTTAACATCTGGAACATCCACCACAACCTGGCGATCAAAACGGCCTGGACGTAATAACGCTGGGTCTAGGACATCCGCCCGGTTCGTTGCCGCAATAATAATAACACCATCATTCCCGTTGAATCCATCCATCTCCACTAGAAGTTGGTTAAGGGTTTGTTCTCGTTCATCATGTCCACCACCTAAACCAGCACCCCGTTGCCGACCAACTGCATCGATCTCGTCAATAAAAACGATACAAGGTGCGTTCTTCTTGGCCTGTTCAAACAAATCTCGAACGCGAGAAGCACCGACTCCTACAAACATTTCCACAAAATCAGAGCCACTAATGCTAAAGAATGGTACGCCCGCTTCCCCAGAGACTGCGCGAGCAAGGAGGGTTTTACCGGTTCCAGGAGGCCCAAACAACAACACTCCTGTGGGGATTTTGGCCCCTAATTCATGAAATTTCTTCGGTTGCTTCAAGAATTCAACAACCTCTTCAAGCTCTTCTTTAACCTCGTCTGCGCCGGCAACATCAGCAAACGTCACTTTTTTCTTATCTTCGCCGACAAGGCGTGCTTTACTTTTTCCAAACTGCATCACCCGGTTTCCGCCGCCCTGGCTTTGTTGCATCATAAAGAAGAACAAACCAACGATGACGATAATGGGTAGCATTGTCGTTAAGAGCCCGACCCACCACGGAGATTTGGGAGGTGGTTCAACCACAAAATTAATGCCACGGGAATATAAATCTGTTGCAAGCTGTGGATCCGAAGTGAGCCCAATCACCTCGTGTTTTTTATCGTCCTTCATCGTGACTGTATACTTAGTGGAAGTGTCCTCAACAACAGCCACGACACTTTTAACCTGATCCTCTGCAACGGCCCTTTTAAAGGAGTTATAATCCATTCCTACCTCTTTGCTAACGGGAGGGGTCGACCATTTAATGAGCATAATCGCCATAAGAATTATCAGAATATAAATTGCCGCATTTTTAAAGACCTTCAAGCATGGTCCTCCTCTCAAGTTAGGGAAACCGCTCCATTACGAAGCAATTCCTCATATTATACCATGCAGTATTGGGTTTTACAATGAATCGAAACTAGACCAGTTGCTGTGTTTTGAAAATACAGTAAACCTTTTCGCCATCCTTTTTTGGTCGGTAAAGGTCGCTTTGTCGGACGCCCGGAATCCAAAGCACCTCGTTTCCATAAGCAATTAAAGGTATACAATTTCTTGCCTCAACCGCAATGTTCTCCTCTTGAAAAATCTTTTTAAGGGACTTATGTCCGACACCCTGAAACCACATTTTATCTCCCTGACAACGTGTACGACATTTAAGTTGTATCGGTAGCTGGGATAAATAATTGTAATCAAAAATAGCTACTTTGTTCCCCTGCCCTTGAAAATCGTTCTTGACAGCTAAAAAATTCGAATCTGTTAATAAGCCAATCTCCATGTTCAAACTTGGAATTCCGGCCCACTCCCCCAAAACAATCGGTATTTCTGGAAACACGACCTCGTCTTGCTGCCTCTGCACAGTAGGACCTCTAAACCAAATACCCTCGTCCGTTATTTTTATCGTCATACCCGGCAGGTCTTGCATCCAACCGACCTTTCCTAAGGAATCCATAAGCTTGGTAACATAGGAGTAGCCCAAACCGCGGGGTTCCTGCACAACCATTGTGGCAGCTTTGCGTAACAGACGAGACAATATGGCAGGCGATTCAGCAAAGACCTCGCGACTTAAACCAACCGCGCCTTGGGAATCTTTGATAGAGTATTTTTTGAAGAGCCCCTCTACTTGTTGAGCTAAATACTCTTCATCCCAACGAAGAAGCTCTCCCATACGGCCAAGCGCCTCCTGAATTCGTGGGTTATAATCCCTCTCCAAATCAGGAATTAACTCCAATCTGATTTTATTACGCGCATAAACAGGATCTTGATTAGAACGATCGAGCGCAAAGGGCACTCCCTCTTGCTTACAGTAATTTAAAATATCTGCTTTAGTAAAGGCAAGCAGAGGCCGTATGATCGAGTCTTTGGATGGATATATTCCAGCTAAGCCAGCAGTTCCGCTCCCTCTAAGTAAGCGATAGAGAATGGTTTCAGCTTGATCCCCAAGATGATGTGCCGTTGCCAAGACAGCGCTTCCTTCTCTATGCATATCCTCTTTCCAACGAGCGTAACGCCATTCTCGCGCCGCTTCTTGGAAGGACAGGCCCATACTTTTAGCAAATCCTTTGGCATCAAAGCGGTGAACAAGGCAAGGAATTTCCCACTTTGCCGCCATCTGTTGAACAAGGCGACACTCGGAATCTGACTCTTTTCGAACGCCATGATGAACATGCGTTATTATTAAAGAAATTTTCCTTTTCCAATCTTCTTGTCCATATCTCCAAAGAATATGACATAAAGCCATTGAATCTGGGCCACCAGATACTGCAACCATGACCTTCGTATTGGAATCGATCATTTTAGGCAAGATGTGAGTGCGCAGTTTTTCGTACATCGTTTAACGTTTAAACCCCCTTTACGAAACAAGATCAAAGCAATAACCATTTTTTTGTAATAAAACTGCCTGCTTCAAATAGGGCTATAGCTATAGCTTCTACGAAAAACTAGGGTTTCAAACCTAATAAGAGGGGCAATTTGTGAATTACTCCTACTATTCTAACACTTAAAATCCATTACGGACAATAGCTGGGGAAATTCACAAATTGCCGTTGAGAATAATAAAGGGCCCTGATTGCTCAGGGCCCTACTAGCTTTTCTAAAACCATGGTAGGGGCAACAATTATAAATCCGCCAAAGCTTAGAACAAGCCGCTAACTTTTCCGGTCTTAGTATCAACGTCAATTCTTCTGTAAGCAGGGTCTGAACTTGTACCAGGCATCAAGCTGATGGTACCTGCCATCGGGCACAGGAATTTCGCTCCACCATAGACTAAGATGTCACGAATTGGCAATCTCCAGCCTGTGGGTACGCCTTTCAGTGTGGGATCGTGGGACAAACTCAAGTGAGTTTTCACCATCATAGTGGAGAAATCAGCATAATAGGGATCTGATTCAAATCTCTTAGCCTTAGCTTCTGCTTCTGGCGACCAGTCCACACCATCTGCCCCGTAAACTTCTTTAGCGATAAGCTCAACGCGTTCACGAAGCGGCATTTCCAATGGATAGAGGCATTTAAATTGAGATTCTTCTTGGCAAGCATCCATAACGGTATCTGCTAATTCCAAAGCACCATCTCCACCATTGAGCCAGTGATCAGAATGGGCACAGCGGGCTCCCGCATCCCTGACAATTTTCTTGACCAAGTCTATTTCTGCTTGGGTATCGGTATAGAAACCGTTTACGCAGACAACTGGAACAATTCCAGATTTCTTGATAATTTTAAGATGATGAAGTAAGTTGGCGCAGCCTTTTTCCACCAATTCGAGGTTTTCTTTCGTATACTCCTCTGGTAATGGACGACCAGGCACCACAGCAGGACCGCCGCCGTGCATTTTTAGAGCACGAATGGTTGCTACCAAAACTGAAACATCGGGTTTTAAACCACCTAAGCGAGCTTTAACGTTCCAGAATTTTTCGAAGCCAATGTCTGCCGCAAATCCGCTTTCCGTAACATGATAATCAAACATTTTGAGACCAACTCGGTCCGCAATAATGGAAGATTGCCCGATAGCAATATTAGCAAACGGACCAGCATGAACCATGACAGGTTGACCTTCAGCAGTATAACAAATCGTTGGATTAATTGTGTTACGCATCCAAGCGGTCATTGCGCCATCGACTTCTAAATCTTTAGAAGTGACAGGTTGACCAGTTTTACTATAAGCAACGATAATTTTGCCAATCCGTTCTCTGAGATCTGGAAGATCTTTAGCGACAGCCAAAATTGCCATTAACTCTGATCCAACGGCGATCCCAAATTTAGATGTCATTTGGAAGCCATCTTTTTTACCGCCAATACCAATGATAATATTTCTCAGGCCTTGAGCTGCATAGTCGATAACCCAGCCCATTTCAACATTCTTAGGATCGATGTCCAAGCGTTTCAAGCCACGCTTAGCAAGCTCTTCATCCGTATAGTTAGCCTCATGCTGCATCCTAGCATTCAAAGCGACCATACAAAGATTGTGAGCGTTCATAATGTCATTGATGTCTCCTGTGAGACCTAATGAAAACTCAGTCATAGGAATCAATAGAGCGTTTCCACCACCAGCAGCAGTACCCTTAATATTCATTGTTGGGCCACCGGACGGCTGCCGAACTGCACCACCAACGTTCTTGCCTCTCTTTGCGAGTCCTTCAATGAGACCTAAAGTCGTTGTTGTTTTTCCTTCACCGAGTGGTGTTGGGGTAATAGCAGTTACTTCAATATATTTGCCATCTGGTTTATCTCCAAGGCGCTCCATCATTTTCAGAAAGTCTACTTTTGGTGTTTTTCCGTATGGGATTATTTCTTCTTTTCTGAGTGATAACTTTTCGATCAATTCGTCAACTGTAGGCATGTTTTTTTCGGCCTCTTCGGCGATCTGCCAGTCCTTAAGTTTTGTAGCATCCCAAGCCATTTTTTAATCCGCTCCCTTAATTAAATTTCATTATCCCTCGTAAAGCAGGAATATAAAACTCTACAGTACCCTTAGTTTTATAAGACTTAAACTTAGGATTCTGAGTAGTTCCAATAAGTCATAATAGTTTGATTCGACATATAGTTCTGTTATCCTGCTTGAAAGATAATTTATCCACTGGCTAAACGCCACTAAATCTTCACTTTTTTATCCTCCCCACGTTAAGCTTATAATTATTCAATGAAAATTTAGTCGCTCCAATAGCTTTTCTGGACAACTAAGATAATCCCATCATCTTCAAGGGCTCCTCCTCCCAAGCGACGGGCCTCCTCTGCGATAAGGTCTGCGATTGCTTGAGACTTGTGGTTGGCGATTCCCTTTAAGAACTCTTGAATCCAATCCGGCCCCTCTTTCAAAACATCCTGAACCCCATCCGTTAATAATATTAATACTTCGCCATTCTCCATCTTCTCATCTAAAACCGGAGTATCAATTTGATTTAAAATGCCCGCAGGAAGACTAGACGATTCAAATAATTTAACTCCATCGTTACCGATTAAATATGTGGCTGACGCTCCCACCTTAATAAGTCTAATATTCGAAGATTCTAAATCAATAATGGCCATATCAATCGTTACGAAACTTTCCTCAGGGGAACGCATCACTAGGATGGAGTTTAGTGCTTGAATGGCTCCTTCCGGTTCAAAACCCGTCGTTAAAAGTTGTTCTAGAAGTGTCAAGGCAGTGGCACTTAATTTGGCAGCGTTTTCCCCCACACCCATACCATCACTCAAAATAAAGGCATGCTGAGTTGTCGAGAAAGCAATCGATGCATAATTGTCCCCACTGATCGAATTGCCCGTTTTGGTAAATGTCGTTACCCCTACATCTAAGAAATGACGGCGGCGGCGTGCTAAATTTGAGGGCTTAACGATCTCCCAGTTATGCTGAGTGTGAAGTTCCTTGGCTAGGTTTCCTATAACATGCGAGACATTTAGGAACTGACGTGAGAGAGCTTCTTGGTTCAATACCAGGCGATGACGCCATTTTTCCTGACTTTTTTCTTGTTCAATAATGAATTGAATTCCCAATAAAATTTCTTTTAAGCGCCCGCAATGGCGCTTCCATTCTACAGGGAGTTGCTGTAATTTGACGTCCGTTTCATTCTCTACTAAGGCAAACAGTTCGAAGAAAATATGATAGGTTTTATAGAATTCTCGATTCCAACAGGCCTCCATTGTTGGACAAGCTCTACAGACACGTTCCACTAAGACGTTCATCAATTCTGAAACTTCGGGACGCATATCAAACGACTCTGACTCAGCCGCCTGATAACTTAAAGCAACTTGGTCAAAAATTTCAGCCAAAGCCTTAACCTTAGAAACCGTTGTTTCAATTTCCGGAATCACCTTTGGCTTTAAAAAATCCTTTTTATGATTAGCCCTTGGTAATAAGAGGAAGAGGAATAACCCCAATGTAGAGGAAATTAGTTGAGAGAATATAACCTCTTGTTGCAAAAAGACTGTCAACATCATCATGACTGCTATAAAAGCTGTTCCAATCCCAAGTTTACCAAACCGACGAAAGGCTCCCGTGCAAAAACCGGCTAAGCCGTATATTCCAGCATCCATCAGATTTTGACTACTTAACGTTAATTGAGGCAAAAAACCTAATAATGCGCCTACACCCGCTGATGTTCCTGCACCAGATCGTTCGGATATAAATAATACAAAGAAACTTAGCAAGACCACAGAAATATTGATTTCCATAATTTGAACACCTTGAAGCCCACTTATTAATCCGATCAGAATAAATAACCAAGCTATTCCTTGTTCACGCTGAAATTCGCCGCTCCAAATGGCCTCCTGATGACTCAAAGCAAACCAGAAAATAATCGCAAACCCTCCTGCCAGAACACTCTGGAGTCCTACAGTAAGGAATGCATAAAGGTCCAGCTTTGCAAAACTCATGGCAACTCCTGAAACGATGGCCACGACAATACCCGTTAGGATCACTAAATAAGTTCCTTGATTCTTCTTTTTGCGTATTACAGGCAATATTAGGTTCAAAGTCCCTAAGATCAATACTGTCTGCAAAGCAAAGGAGAAGTCTTTTAAAGAAATCATTCCCATAAGAATGCCCAGTAGCCCAAACGGAAATCCCTTTTCTCCTTTCAATATCAAAGCAGCGCCGAAAGCGACCCCAAAGGGATGAAGACCCATGATACCCCCTCGCGCCAATAGCCCTCCTAGTACCAACGGGAAAAACGTTCCTTCGATTGAAATCTTACTTCCTAGACTCCGTTCCAATTTTAACGATGCCCATTCTGCCATAATGCCACCTCTTAACCATTTATTGGTAACATTATAGCCTAACGCAATAGAAAACCTTGTCTAGTCAAGTCAAACAAACGCAACAACTTTCGACGTTGTTACGTAAATCTCTCTATTTAAATCTAGATTAACCCTATAGCACTCTACAATATGTCCGCATTTTCAAAGAGTTGTTAAATTAATGTATAAAGAAAACTTGGCTGGCGCCCGAAGACACTGTCTTCGCACGTTTTAACCTTCTTGCAGCCTTGCGAAGGCGGCCGCCTTAGTTGCACTTATGCTTCCAGACGAAGACACTGTCTTCGCACGTATTAGCCTTCTTGCAGTATATAACGAAGTTATACTTTCTGACTAGTATAAAAGAAAAACCGCCTTTCGGCGGTTATTACTTAATATCTACTTGACCCTCTACCTCCACGCTTTGAATCTGTAGCCCGGCGAAATTCAGTCTGACGCTCATCACTGTCTTTTATAAATTTAGCCAATTTATCCTCAAAGGATACGGTTGGCGGAAGACGGCGTTCACGACTCACATTGCGAACAGGGGGGTTTGCTTGTTTAATCGAAAGTCCGATTTTCCCCTTTTCATCAACATGGATGACCTTTACTTTAACATGATCCTGTTCCTTTAAGTAATCTCGAACGTCCTTGACATAGGCATCAGCGACTTCCGAGATATGTACGAGTCCGGTTACTCTATCCGGCAATTCAATAAATGCTCCAAAGTTCGTGATTCCTGTTACGACCCCTTCAACAATACTGCCAACGTCAATGGCCATACGAAGTAAACTCCTCCTTGTGATGATCTATCTATACTTACTCTATATTATATGCAGCACATTTCCTGCCTGTCAAGGCATAGAAGACCCTTGTGAGGTACTAATTCTTGGGAGAAATAAGAATTTCACCATGTTTTACTAAACCTAACTGCTCTCTTGCCAATTGTTCAATGTAACTGGGGGTGTTTAACTGAACAATTTCTTCTTTGAGGCGTTTCTCCTCGTTAAGTAATAAAACCTTTTGCTGATTCAATTGAGCTAATTGTTCCTCGACATGTGAACGAAGTTTTAATATTTGCCATACTGAGCTTCCGACTACTGCAAGTACTCCACAAATAATGAGAATCGGAACAAGACGAAATCGAACCCTATGACGATTTTGAGCCTTACTCTTCAGACGGGTCCTCTTCATCAAATTCCTCTCCCCCCAATCCGAGCTCACCGCCCGGTATAATACAAACTATTTCATAGCCTTTACTTCGTGCGCGGGTTAATAGAGTAGCTACAGTACTTTGACTGAGATGCAGTTTCTTGGCAATGTCTTCGGAAGACTTTCCGCTTTCCTTGAGAATCACTGCCTGTCGTTCCCGAAAACTTAGCTTTTCCAAGCCTCTTATTTCAATATGCACTGTGGGCACGCCCTTGCTAAAAGTTATACACAGGTGTGTATAGATTGTGGACAAATTAATTACAAAGTACTTACAAATTATTTACAAAAAACCCTGGATAATTCCATTATAGCTACTCAATATTAGAGAATCAAGCCTTTCAAGAAATTTAACCATTTGTCTTAGGTGGTATAAGCCCTTTGACCCATGCCTTTATCCTCTTTTTCACACTTAAACATGGCTCAATTAGAATTACTTCTCCGATTCGAAAAAGAAGAACGCTAAACCAACGTAATATTGCGTAGGGTGGTCTCATGATCAAGACGAGTGCCCTAATCGGAATTTTGATTCCCCGGTGAATGAGCCTCGTAAGGTAAGCTAAAATCCTATAAATCCCAAAAAAGCAACGCACTGAAAAACGACTTAATAATCTTAAGTAAATGACCAGGCCTAGCAAACTCCCCCACATAATGTAAGCACGAAAAGCCAAAGCATTTGCTTTCTCAAAAAACCTGAAAAGAATGTATAAGGCAACTAACGAAAAAAATAAATCTCCGATAAATGTAATGACTCTCCCCCAACCTTGCCATCGTCTAAACGTTCGATAAAAATCAAAAACTACGCCTACTGATGCTCCAGCAACGATTACCCAAAATAACGTTACGAATTCTGAGATTGTTCTTCCTCCTTTCTCTCTTCTTCGGAGGCCTTAACTTTTAACGTAAAACCCGGTTTAGAAAACCTCTGCGAGTACCTCCACCTGTATTACGGTGATAGATTAAAGCACCAACTTGCCCTTGAAGATCCACTAGACCTTCCTCAAGATTAAGCAACTTGATGCCTAACTGTTCCCCTTTAATACTTAATATCCCCAGTTCAGTTTCAAGAACAATTTCTTTAGTGTCAAAGGACTGAACCTTATGTACTCCCGTTAAAGCTATTTGTTCCCGGTTTTCCATGACAAGGCGATGTCCTCTGCCAGCTTTGTCCACCATGCCCCCATCCCCCTATCTCTTTTTCTTCTTATAAACCTATTCATGATGCACGTCCTTTAGACGTAGGACTGGAAGTTTCCTAGTGCAAGTTGGGGACGTGCAAGTTGGGAACGGTTCTTGACTTGCATTTTTCTCTTTGACCCAATTCTACTAATTGCTCTCCTAGCTAAGAACTTTCTCTGGCCTAGGTCTATGTTAAAGGTATGATCTGGGTAACGCTTGGCATCCTTTCAAGCAGGAAGCGGAGAAATAAAAAAGACAAAGTCTTTTTATTTAAGACTCTGTCCTTCGTTCATCTCGTATCGATTCATAAAGAGTATGGGCTTCGTTCGCTTTTATACTGTTTGGAGTGGCCATGACCCTGACTTCAAGAATACGATTACCCATCTCAATGGTAATTAGGTCACCTAGCTTGACTTCAGCTGAAGGTTTAACGGTTCGTCCGTTAATACTGATCTTTTCACCGACACAAACATCTTTAGCGACTGTGCGGCGCTTTATGAGACGTGATACCTTTAAATACTTATCAATACGCATAACTACCCCCCTCAAAAACTAGGCTAATTGAGCCGTAAACATACTTAAGCGCCGCGAAGAAAAGCAACGCGCCATAATTCATCATAGAGCGGTTCGGAATCTCTCCAGAGCTCAAGCCAGAAGGTACCGTTATGCAAGACGGAGCAGCCATCATCGCTTTAGGGCCACTCTCAATATTTCTCTTCGACGGTATTAGAAAACTCGGCTAGCTCCCACGAAGACACTGTCTTCGCGCGAATTAACCTTCTCGCAGACACTGTCTTCGCACGTGTTAGCTTAGCGGAGCGAAGACACGGTCTTCGCACGAATTAACCTTCTAGTTAGCCTTGGCGAAGGCGGTCGCCATAGTTGCACTTATGCGCTAACCATGGATGGAAGATGCCATGTGGCGAGAAGGGGCCTTCCAGAAAGTATATAACGTAAGTTATACCTTCTGATTAGTATAAAAATCAGGCCCCAGAGAACCTGGAACCTGATTTTATCATTAGTCCGAAGACTCATTTTTGAACTGCATCTTTTAGAGCCTTACCTGCTTTAAAACCTGGTACTTTAGCTGCAGGAATCTGAATTTCTTCTTTAGTTTGTGGATTTCTCCCTGTCCGTGCAGCGCGATCTTTAACTTCGAATGTCCCAAAACCAACCAGTTGGACCTTTTCACTCTGTGCTAACGACTCTTCGATGACTTCAAAAACAGCCTTTACTGCCTTTTCCGCATCCTTCTTGGACATGTCAGCCTTCTCCGCTACAGCGCTAACTAATTCAGCCTTATTCAAAATTAGTCCCTCCTAAATAACTGATCTTATCACGTCAGTTATATTTCGCGATAAAAGATCAATCTCCTGCTTTTTTTTAAGTATATTACATTAATTTACTACTTTTTCTTCAGATTTTGCCTTTTCCCAAAAAATATCCATTTGATTTAGGGGTAGTTCCTCAAAAACATGACCCTCTTCCCGGCATAATTCAATCATTTTTAAGAAACGACCTTGAAACTTATGTATATTATCCCTTAGAACTTCCTCTGCATCAAGCTTTAAAAAACGAGACAAGTTGACAATTGCAAATATTAAATCCCCTAATTCTTCACGAATACCTATTCCGTCCGTTATTGCACTCTCAAGTTCTTGCAATTCTTCTTGTACTTTCCCCCAAGGTCCCTCAATTTCTTTCCAATCAAACCCCACCTTGGCAACCCTATACTGTGTTTTAGCCGCCCACATTAAAGCTGGTAAGCCCTTTGGATCACTAAAAAAATCCACTTTGCTTTGATCGATCTTCTCTTCAAGTTTAATCCTATCCCAAGTCTTTATGACCTCCTTCGCTGTTTCAGCCGTCTCATCGCCAAAAACATGGGGATGTCGACGAATCAGCTTTTGAATAACCCCTCGAAGGACATCCTGGTGTTCGAATTCACTCGCCTCTGAAGCAACCTGAGTATGAAAAATAACTTGTAATAATAAGTCTCCCAACTCTTCACATAAATTATACATATCTTGTTTTTCTATTGCATCAATAACTTCATAACTCTCCTCAATTAGATACGGCTTTAGCGATTCATGGGTTTGTTCCCGATCCCATGCACACCCTCCTTCCGAACGCAAAGTTTCCATAACTTTGGCCAACTTAGAAAAAGAGATAACTTCTGTATTTGGCGGCAAGACTACAGTGGTCAAGTGATCGAAAGTCCCATGATCCATCTCGTAGAGCAAGAGCTTGTCCACTTGTTCTAGGGGAGTACCAAGGGCTTTAGTGATATACACACATACATCATCCGGATAGGATAGCATTAAATCCAGTTTAACCTCGGATGCCATTAATTTATTGTACACTTGGGGAATGATTAACCATTCTTGCCCAGTCAGTCCTACGTCTTTAAGAGCATCATAATTGCGAATTAGTAACCCTTCAATTGGATCAAATTTCAGGACTCTAAAAAGCTCATCTACGAAGCTCATAGCCGGATGGATCACAACCTCATATTCCTTGGCAAGTTTCTCCACAATAAGTTGTATAGTCTTCTCAGCCACCATCGGATGCCCAGGAACTGCGTAAATAATGTTTGAACCCTTCTGCAACTCCCTTCGCAACTGTTCCAAAATCCTTTCATAAACTGCCTCAAAGGATGGTTCTGAAGCATAGATTTCGTCAAACGATTCTATACTTACACCCTCGTTCAGCAACTCTTGAACACAAGGATGCTGAGAGGTTCGAACAAATAGTTTTGTTGCGCTATGTATCCGCCTATAGTTACCAAGCGTTAATTGTTCGAGCCCCCCGGGTCCTAAGCCAATTACATGAAGACACGCGGACAAGTTTCCCACCTCCCAACAGTATTTTAGCATAAAGCCTACTTTCATACACCTCAAACTATGAAGAAATTTATAGCCAAGACCGAACAAGGATGTTCGAGAGAATAGCGCATCGGCAAGGATGGCAGGCTGCCGTAATGCAGAGAAGGAACCCTGGCGAAGGGATTGTATAAAAAAATAAAGCGGGCTTGACCGCTTTATTTCTTTATTAATCACTATTGTTCCATTTGTTTTGCTAAAAAGGCTGCTGCAGTCTCAACTAATTTAATCTCCAAATCCCCCATCTTTATATTAGGGTCTTTAGACATTAGAATCACGGCTCCAATAGGATCCCCTTGTGAAATAATGGGGGCAACGACTTCACTTGCAAACTTACATTTATCCTCCTCTTCATTTTCAGGACAATTTTTACAAGTTGCATGTTCTCCCGCCACACCGATATGAATCGTTTTCCTCTCCTCCATAGCTTGTTCTGTGGCTGGTCCGATCGCTTTATTGAGATATTCTTTTTTTGAAGCTCCAGAAACTGCAATGATCGTATCTCTGTCCGCGATACATGTAATATGTCCGGTTGCTTCAAATAGGGAATCTGCATATTCCTTTGCAAATTCTCCCAGTTCACGGATAGGAGAATATTTTTTTAATATAACTTCTCCTTCCCGATCTACAAAAATTTCTAACGGATCTCCTTCCCGAATACGAAGAGTCCGACGAATTTCCTTTGGAATAACGACACGACCGAGGTCATCAATTCTTCTCACAATACCAGTTGCTTTCATAGGCGCACATTCCTCCTTTTGTCGTTCCCTAATCTTTCGTCCTTTCCTTTTTAACCTTAAATTCAATGATAGTATATATCTAGGGATTGCCAATTATTCATTTTTTTCCAATGTAAAACAAAAGAAGGCATTATCTTGTTGCCTTCTTTTGCTAAATTTATTAACTTGCTGGCTTATATCCTTGAGAATACTCGATTTTCGCATTTTTCCGCAGTTCGTCGAAATAAGTTTGGAACTTCGTATCTTTCGCCTGATTGAGCGCGTCTTGACTCACTTGAGCTTTCACTTTCTCAAAGTCTGGAGCTGCGGCAGGCGTATGTGCTTCAACTTGGATTACATGATATCCAAATTCTGTTTTTACTGGGGTAGTGGAAAAGGCACCTACTTTTTGGCTAAACGCTGCGGTTTCAAACTCAGGGACCATTTTCCCCTTGGTAAATGTTCCAAGATCTCCGCCGGAATCCTTAGCTCCAGGTTCAATGGATTTTTCCTTGGCTAACTGTACAAAATCGGCCCCCGCTTTAAGCTGTACAATAATTGCATTGGCTTCTTCTTCTGTTTTCACTAGAATATGACGAGCCTTTACACTTTCTGGTTGAGAGTAATTTGAGATATTTTGATCATAAAAAGTTTTAATTTCCGCATCGCTTACTTTAACTTCACCCGTTACTTTTTCATAGACCGCCAAGAAATTTCTTAATTCCGATTCTGTCATACCTTGTTGTTTAAGGGTGTCTTGAAAGGTCGTCTCATCCCCAATATTTTTCTTAATAATGTCTTCCTGCTCTTTCACCTTGGCGTCCTCTGGATTAAGTGAACTCTTTTTCACTTCTTGGGCAATCAGCTTACCTTCAATCATACGATCTAGCAACTGGCTTTTAATCTGTGGCAAAGCCTGCTTTCCTTGGTCTGTGTCAAATTTCATGCCTTGTTTTTCATAAGTTTTTTGTGCTTCAGCAACTCGAGCATCATAATCCTTGACTAGAACCGAATCTCCGTTAACTTTTACCGCCCATTTACCGCCAACCAACGAGGAACACCCCGTAGCCACAAGCATCAATGCGAGGACTCCAAAAATCATTCCCGCCCGGGACTTTTTCATAAAGACACACCCTTTCAATTTGACATGAGAATAGTATATCAAGGAGTTGTCCTTGAAGCAATGTCGCAAAATGTCGAAAGAACCCGTCGGGTCGCCTCAATCACTGCCTCTTGATCAACCGTACGAATACGAACTTTGCATTCTAAATTGCCATTTTGAAGGGTCTTAAACGACAATGGGTAAAGGGAAGCCGAGACTACAGACATCAATTGTTCTCCCGTTATCCCCGGATCTGCCCCAAAACGAATCATGACGTTTTGCTTAGACTGCTGTATTTGTTCAATTTTCAAGGAGCTTGCCAGCAACTTAATCCGAATGATTTCAATTAAGTGCTCGACTTCACGTGTCGGAGTCCCAAAGCGATCCACCAGTTCATCGACCATCTCGCTAAGTTCGCCTTCATCCCGAACCATTGACAACCTCTGATACAAAGAGGCCTTGGATTGACGGTCCACAACGTAAGAGTCTGGTAAGAAGGCATCCACCTGGAGTTCAATACTCGGTTCGACAACCTCTTCAACCTTTTCCCCTCGAAGTTCTTGGACGGCTTCTTTAAGCATTTGACTGTACATTTCAAATCCCACGGCTGATAAATGCCCATGTTGTTGGGCACCAATGAGGTTTCCTGCACCACGAATCTCTAAATCTCGCATAGCAATTTTAAAGCCTGCCCCAAACTCTGTAAATTCTCGAATTGCCGCAAGACGTTTTTCTGCAATTTCTGTAAGGACCTTTTGCGGTTTATACAAAAGATAGGTATAAGCTTTGCGATTAGAACGTCCAACTCGTCCGCGCAGTTGATAGAGTTGGGATAATCCAAAACGATCAGATTCATCGATAATCAGAGTGTTCACATTAGGCATATCAAGCCCCGTTTCGATAATCGTTGTCGAAACCAAGACATCCATTTCATGTTCCATAAAATCAAGCATAACCTGTTCCAAGGCCGTTTCGCGCATTTGGCCGTGAGCAACTCCAAACCGTGCTTCAGGAACTAATTGACTTAAGAAATGAATCACCTGATCCATATCCTCAACTCGATTATGCACATAGAAAACTTGTCCTCCCCGTTGAATTTCACGGCGTATTGCCTCTCGTACCACATCGGGTCGAAATTCAGTGACATACGTCTGGACAGGGTATCGACCTTCAGGCGGAGTCTCAATTACACTCATATCTCTTACTCCCACCAGAGACATATGTAATGTCCTCGGGATGGGGGTTGCGGACAATGTCAGCACATCGATGTTACCCTTTAACGTTTTCAATTTCTCTTTATGGGTAACCCCAAACCGTTGCTCTTCATCAATCACCAATAATCCTAAATTACTAAATTTAATGGCCTCGGAAAGCAGGCGATGAGTACCTACAATGACATCGATTTGCCCTTCTTTAAGGCCCTGAATGATCTCCTTTTGCTCCTTCTGGGATCGGAAGCGGCTTAGCATTTCAATTTTTATCGGATATCCCATAAACCGCTCTCTAAAGGTATTAAAATGTTGCTGTGCCAAAATAGTCGTGGGGACAAGAACCGCTACTTGCTTACTATCCATGACAGCCTTAAAAGCGGCTCTGAGGGCAACTTCCGTCTTACCATATCCCACATCTCCACAGAGTAAGCGATCCATCGGGCGTGGGCGCATCATATCCGCTTTTACATCTGCAATACTCTGAAGTTGATCTGGGGTCTCCACATACGGAAATTTCTCCTCAAATTCGTTTTGCCAGACATTATCCTTAGAGAAGGCAAATCCCTGAATCGCCTCTCTCTTAGCATAAAGTTTTACCAAATCAATGGCCATTTCTTTGACAGCACTACGTGTCTTATTCTTGACCTTGTACCAGTCAGTCCCGCCAAGTTTGTAAAGCTTGGGTAACGTTTCCCCTGCACTCCCTAAATACTTTTGCAAAAGATGGAGCTGATCGAGAGGAACATACAGCCGATCTTCCCCCGCATATCGGATTCCAAAATAATCCTTCGCAATTCCGCCGACCTCTAAGCGATCTATTCCTGTGAACTGCCCAATCCCATGGTGTACATGGACTACAAAATCCCCAGGTTTAAGATCCGAGATAAAAAGGCTCTTTTTGGCAGGCGTGCTGGGCTTTCTGGCAGCCGCCTTGCTCTCTCGCTTATAAATTTCTGTTTCCGTAAGAATCACTAATTTTCCGAACGGCAACTCAAAACCTTGGTCTATCGAAAACGGATAAACATAAACTCGCCCTTCCTCGATAGGTTCCTCAAGTCCTTTGCGGGATGCAGCTACTCCTAGATCCTTTAACCCTTGAATCAATCGCTCAACGTGAGCCTCGTCCCCGACAAAAAGGGCGACCGCATTGCCAGCCTCCTTGCGGTGTACTATCTCATCCACCAACATACTAGTTTTTCCCATGAATCCTGTTAATGGACGGGCGTTTAAGTTAAAAACTCTCTTCGGTGAAAGTCCTGGCGCCTGCCTCAAAAGAGTTGAAAGACCGATCAACGGGTGTTTCTCACCATAAATTAAAATATCCTCATAGTCGATAAATTGAGATCCTGGATGAACAAACCCGTCGCCATGTTCCAGTTGTTGCGTGAATTCTAATAAACGCTCATTGGCCTGAAACTCTAATAGTTCTTTCAAGCGGAGCGGTTCGTCCAAAAAAATACAATGATCGTCTGAGAGATATGAGAAAAAGGGAACGAGCGGCGTGTTGACCAAGCTCAAAAAGGGATAAACATTTTCATCGAGTATCCCCCGCTCAAGCCTTTCTACCATCACATCCAGTTTGTTTTGTAACCGATCTGCAGCCTCTTTCCTTCCAGCACGCTGATGACGGCCCATAACCTTCCGAGCTTCTGCCCGCATGGCAAAGCTGAGTTCCCTCAGCTCTTCCTTAGTTACAATATACTCCATAGCTGGGGGTATAAAGACCTTATCCTGAGAGGAGATTGATTTCTGTGTTCCTATATCAAACGTCCGTATCGAGTCCACTTCATCATCGAAAAACTCAATCCGTACTGACTCCCCATCTAAGGGAGCAATATCTAAGATTCCTCCTCGTAAAGCAAACTGTCCTTTCCCTTCAATCGTCTCGACACGCTCGTACCCTCCGGCTATTAGCGTATGGAGGATTTCAGTTAAGCCATATACCTGACCAACTTTAAAAATTAACGTATACTCCTTAAATCGTTCAACTGGAAATACTCGCCGTTCTAAGGCAAGGACTGAAGCCACAACCGTACACTTACGATCTTGGGCCAAACGATTAAAAACACGAATTCGATCTGAGGTTGTCTCCCTGCTTTTACCTAATACTTCAAAAGGGAGCCACTCTGTGGAAGGCAAATGCAAGATAGTTTCATGCGGACACCACGTCCGCAAATCACTAGTCCATTTTTGGGCCTGTTCTTCGGAATAAGTTAGAATTAATCCTGGCCCTGGTTTCGATCTTTGAATAAATTGAGCTACGAAGGCTGCCTTTTGACTTCCTGTTAAGTCATAAATCATTTGAGGCCATTCTCCGTGGCTTAACGACTGATCAATTTCTTTAATGTCGAGCCCTCGTCGAAGAAAATCATAAATTGTGTTCAAACCGCTCATCCTTTAATGATATACATTTCCTGTTTTGATTTCCATTTCGTGCAAACAACCTGGGCAAAGAATAAAGGCTACATTTCCGACGATATCCATTCCAGTGTCCACATTATCGCTTGTTAAGTTATCTAACTCGAGCTCACCAATAATCCGATCGCAGGCATGACATACCTTTAATATCTTCAATCGTATAACCTCCCTATGCTAGTAGAATGACCTCTTGCATAGGAGGTTATACGCTTTTTTATCGATGGTATAAATTCATGGCTCGATCAGTTTCTCCTTTAATCCAGAGGTTGGTCGCCTTTTCTGAACGAACTAGCAGGTCATCCAATTTGGGAAGTTCCACTTCCTCGAAGGGGGAAAGGACATAGCGTGCCGGATCCCAATCTTTAGGCGGGCGTCCCACACCCAATTTAAGCCTCCAGAATTTATCCGTTCCAAGTTCAGAAAGAATCGACCGTATTCCGTTATGTCCACCAGCACCACCCTGATCGCGCAAACGCATTTTACCCAGCGGCAAATCCAGATCATCCTGCACAATCAGTAAATTCTCACCGCCAACCTTATAAAAATGTACGAGTTCACTCACTGATCGGCCGCTCAAATTCATAAACGTTTGCGGTTTTAAGAGTAAAAGGCGCTCTCCCTCCACATTTCCCTCAGCCCATAACCCCTGAAACTTGACTCGGAATTGAAGATTATTGATTTCTGCAAGCTGGTCAACTAACAAAAAGCCAATATTATGGCGTGTATCCGCATATTGAGGTCCTGGATTTCCAAGACCGACAATAACCTTCATACTTATCTCCTCCATAGCATATTCATTGGATAATCTGAATACATTTTCTTAAAGAAAACTTGGCTGGCGCCCGAAGACACTGTCTTCGCACGTGTAAACCAGCTTGCAGCCTTGGCGTAGGCGGCCGCCTTAGTTGCCCTTATGCTTCCAGACGAAGACACTGTCTTCGCACGTATTAGCTTTCATGCAGTATATAACGAAGTTATACTTTCTGACTAGTAAAAAATAGGCAACGAATTCTTACCTGTTACACTTTCAGCTAAGCCGAGCATCTCAACTTCGGCTACGAAGGCCTCCAGCCCTTATTGAATACTATCGCGCTGGAGGATTGGTCTTGCCGAGGCAGAGTTCGGAATTCCCGCTTATAGAAGTGGGAGTCTTTAAATCGATAAAGGAGGCGAATTATGAAACCCAGTCGAAAATTCCTGTCCTTACCGATCATTTCTCTTCAAGAAGGGCATCAAATAGGGTATGTCAAAAGCTTGATCCTTAATGCAGGTACGAAGTCTCTAGCCGCAATCGTGGTAGACCCTAAGGGTTTTTTTAAAGACCAGCGCATTATCCCCTATTCCAGAGTCGTCAGTGTGGGTGATGATGCCATCACGATCGACAAAGAGTCCCACGTGGAGAAGCCATCAAACCTTCCAGAACTATTGGATATGGTCAAAGAAAAATTGACCATCATCGGTACCAAACTAGTGACCGAAACAGGAAAAACACTGGGTCATGCGGACGAATATTATGTCGATTCCAAGACAGGAAAAATAACCCAAATCGAGATTTCCGGAGGGAAACTCGAAGGATTCTTAAGCGGTAAAGCATGGATTTCTGCAGAGTATATTACCACAATTGGACACGACGTCATTGTCACTCAAAAGGATAGCGAAAATGCACTGACTGTGTCGGATAAAGGGCTTAGCGACACCTTCAAGAATCTAATTCACTCAACGTCCCATCTAGCCTCAGAAACCACGCACACCATCAGCAACTACTTTAAAAAGGCCCCTTCTAAGAAGACAGCCAACCTTGCTCCAGAAAAGGAGCTCGTCCTTGTACCTGACCTTGAAACAATCCCACCAGAAAGCGAAAAAAGCTCGGAAATACCCATAACCAAAGACCCCCTGGGGTAATACCCCAGGGGCCTTTTTAACTAAAAAGCTTACTGACCGAAAGATCCTCGTGAATTCGAACAATAGCTTCACCCAAAAGCGGCGCCACGGATAATACCCTAATTCTTGGTATCCTCTTCTGCGTATCTAAAGGAATCGTGTTCGTCACAACGAGTTCACGAATAACAGAGTTCTCCAAGCGTTCAATAGCAGGTCCTGACAACACAGCATGGGTACAACAAGCATACACTTCCTTGGCACCCCGATCCAGAAGAGCCTGAGCTCCCTGAGTAATTGTTCCAGCTGTATCAATAATGTCATCGATCATAATCACTGTTTTCCCTTTCAGTTCACCGATGACATTCATAATCTCAGAAACATTGGGTTCGGGCCGGCGTTTATCGATAATAGCAAGAGAAGCACCGATCCGTTCTGCTAAATTCCGAGCTCGTGTTACTCCCCCTAAATCGGGAGATACTACACAAATATTTTCAAGCCCCTTCTCCCTAAAATACTCAGCAAGAATAGGCACCCCGGGTAAGTGATCTAGGGGAATATCAAAGAATCCTTGAATCGCTGGAGCGTGCAAGTCCATGGTTACCACACGATCCGCTCCCGCCGTGGTAATTAGATTAGCCATTAGTTTGGCAGTAATCGGATCCCGCGCCCTTGTTTTACGCTCTTGTCTTGCATAGCCATAATAGGGCATTACAGCAGTAATCCGGCGCGCTGACGCTCGACGAATAGCATCAATCATGATCAGTAATTCCATGATGTTATCATTCGTTGGGTGGCAGGTGGGTTGTACTACATAAATATCTGCCCCTCGAACGCTTTCATCAATCGCCAGACACGTCTCCCCGTCTTGAAAACGTTTAATTTTCGATTCGCCCAGCGGAACCCCCAAATAGTCTACAATTTCTTGTGCCAACGGTCGATTAGCATTCCCACAAAAAATCTTAAATTCTTTTGCCGCCATGCCTATAATTGCCCCCTATTTCATCTATTCGCGATGCCAATGCTCCTTGATCACTTGTTGGCTCCGTTCCACTGCCAAGCTTTCAGCTGGAACATTCTTAGTTATGGTAGACCCCGCACCTGTAACTGCATGTTCTCCTACCTCAACCGGAGCAACTAAGTTAGTGTTACTCCCAATAAACGCATAATCACCAATTTTGGTAGTATGTTTATGAACCCCGTCATAGTTACAAGTAATCGTGCCAGCACCAATATTCGCTGATTTTCCGATCTGAGCGTCCCCAATGTAACTCAAATGGGGTACTTTTGCTCCCTTACCAATCCAACTATTCTTAATTTCTACAAAGTCCCCAATTTTAACTTCCGCTTCTAAGTTTGTGCCCGGTCGCAAATAGGTAAACGGACCAATGTGACAACGTTCTCCGATTACTGCATCTTTGGCCACCGTATAAATTACCTCTGCGCCACATCTTACGACACAATTCTCTAAACTAGTTTGTGGCCCAATCACAACATCCTCTTCAATTCGAGTTTTTCCCATTAATCGAGTAAAGGGTAAAATCGTAACATCTTGAGCAAGGTGGACTTCGGCATCTATGAACGTTGATGCAGGATCAATTAGGGTTACCCCTTCTGCCATCCAATGCTCCAGTATGTTTTTGCGAAGAATTGCTTCTGCCTCGGCCAATTGCCCTCGGCTGTTAATTCCTAGAGCTTCATGGGAATCCGAGGTACAATACGTTAGCATTTTTTCTTTGCGGTTCGAAAAAATTTCAAAGACTTCCGTTAGGTAATACTCCCCTTGCGCATTCTGAGTGGTAATACTCGTCAGGGCGTTTCTAAGAGCAGCCCCCTTAAAACAATAAGTCCCCGTGTTAATTTCCTTGATTTCCCGCTCAGCAGACGTTGCATCTTTTTCTTCAATTATTTTGACCAGATTTTCACCGTCTTTAACAATACGACCATAGCCGAAAGGCTGGTCCAGATAGGCCGTTAAAACAGTGGCACTAGCCCCTTGTGCCTCGTGCATTTTAACAAGAGCTAGTAGTGTTTCAGACTTAAGCAACGGCTGATCTCCGCTCAAGACAAGTACCGTGTGAGCGTCTTCTAAGAAAGGTATTGCTTGCATTACAGCATGTCCTGTACCGAGCTGATCTTCTTGAACCACAATCTCCGCCCGTTGATGGATACAGGCCTCGATGCCCTCTCTTCCATGCCCAACAACAACCAGAGTGCGTTCAATTCCAGCGTGGCTGACTGTATCTAGGACATGCTCAATCAGAGTTTTCCCTGCTAATGAATGCATGACTTTGGGTAACTTCGACTTCATTCTTGTCCCTTTCCCCGCCGCCATAATCACCGCAACCAAATTGGACATAATCTAATACGCCTCCAGCTTAAGTATAACCCCTACTTCTATTTATAGTATACACCTGTAAAAGTATAACTTTCGGGTGGCATAAGTGCAACTTATACTTAGCCATGATTATGCACCTAAATTATACCCCAAAAGCGTTTCATTCGCCAAATAAGCTCAATATCCCTTTATTATACATGTAGAAAGTTATGGAATGATTTAGTTTGACGTGTTTTATTAAGACACATTAAAGGAGACCCGGCTTAAGGTCCCCTCCAACATATCTTAACGGATCTATCTAAAATTTAAATGGCTTCTTGATAAGCTTTTAATACGGCTGTTTGAATCACCTCTCGTGCTACAGCAGAAATGGGATGGGCGATATCACGAAATTCCCCTTCTGGTGTTTTACGGCTGGGCATTGCTACAAAGATCCCATTCATACCTTCTACAACTTTGACATCATGTACAACAAAAGCATTATCAAAGGTCACTGAGACGACTGCCTTCATCTTTCCTTCCGTGTTAATCTTTCTGACCCGCACATCGGTAATATTCATTATGAATCACCACCCTTCCGCATTCGGGGATATTCATAATAATATTCTCTGTATGGTAAAAAAATCCTTCTTTGAATATATGAAAATTTCAATAATCTATAGAAAACTTGGTTGGTGCCAAGCTTAAGAAAAAGCAACGCCTTTGTCAGAAACGAGATCAAAGATTATACATTGGAACTACAGAGGTCCTCCCCGTTGCTATGTCCAGTTCTTTTAACTGTAAAAGGGCTAAGTATCCTTCAACAAGCTTAGGTTCTTCAGTCATACGAGCTTCCACTAAAACGCCCATACCTACAACGTTCGCCTCAAATTCCTCCATTAAATCCTTAATTCCCAACGCAGTTCCGCCTGCTTTCATAAAATCGTCAATAACCAGAACACGACGCTGGGGTTCTAAAGCTCTTCGTGAAAGTGACATTGTTTGAATACGCCGGGATGACCCAGAAACATAATTAATACTGACTGAAGAGCCCTCTGTGACTTTATTTCCACTGCGGATAACTACCATGGGCAAACCTAATGCTTCAGCCGTTACAAGAGCTAGCGGAATTCCCTTCGTCTCAATGGTAACCACAACATCAGGCTTCTTATCTCTGAAAGCGCCGGCGAAAATAAGGCCAAGTGGGCGTAAGACTGAAGGATTGAACAATAAATCTGTCATATAGAGAAACCCTCCTGCCAGAATACGCTCTTTGTCGCTCAGCCGATCAGCCAGCTCAGTTAGCACTTGTGACGCTTCTTCTCTTGGGATTTCAGGTATATAACGCACCCCTCCAGCTGCCCCGGAAATTGTTTCAAGATAACCTTGACCAGAAAGCAAAAGGCTCCCCTTAACAGCCATTAAATCCTCACTAATGGTGGATTTAGCCGTTCCAAATCGTTCTGCAAATAAGGTTAACGGAGTTAGTGCATTCGGGTTTAACATCAAGACTTGGGTAATGGCAACCATCCGTTCAGCTCTTTTCATCTTCTCCACGTTTATTGATCCACCTTATCCGGCTCATTCTTTAAACTCAGAGTTTCAAACATGACATTCTCAGCTGTAACAATGTGTGATATCGCTAAAGATTGAGCTTCCTCGCTATTATGACTTCTTAATGCTTCAACAATCATTCGGTGTTCTTCAATGGCAAGTTTATTCCGTCCTGGAACCGCTAGGGAAGTCGCACGGAAACGTTGAATCTGCTCTCGTAAATTTTCTAAGATCTGAATCAGCCGTTCATTGCGACTGGCTCTATAGACTAAAGCATGGAAATCGGTATCAGACTTCACAATCTGCTCTAAGTCCATCTCAACTTCACTGACTCTAAAAAACAACGCTTGTTCCATTTGTTCCAATTCATCTTCCGTAATGCGTTCCGCTGCTAGCCCTGCAGCCAATCCCTCTAACGCAGAACGAATTTCAAAAACGTCGGCCACATCTTTTAAGGAGACACCAGCTACATACGCACCTTTTCGTGGAATCATAACCACAAAATTTTCAAGTTCCAATTTGCGGATAGCTTCACGTACCGGGGTTCGACTAACCCCCATTTCCTCAGCCAACTGGATCTCCATCAACCGCTCCCCAGGTTCGAGTATCCCGCTCAGAATAGCCTCGCGCATAGATTCAAAGACAATCTCCCTTAAAGGTTTATACCCATCAAGTATTACCGGCAGTAAACGTTTTCCCATGAATGTCTCCCCTTCCATTCCCATATTTTCCAACTGTTGATGTAACCCATACATTATTAAAACCACTTTTTC
>NZ_JYNH01000023.1 GCF_000960765.1 Desulfosporosinus sp. I2
ACACTCTATATCATACTTATCAGAAACAAACCAATACATGGGCAGCGACCTTGAACTCAAGCGTAAAGTCCGACGTTTTCTTTGCCAAAGCACGACATTATTCTTCGGCATTAGAGGCTTCTCTTGATGATGATCGTGTACCTTTGCGGGTCTATGATTCTCTAATTGAAACGGTTCACGAATTTTTACCCCAAATGCATCGCTATATTCAGCTGCGCAAAAAGGCTCTAAAGCTTGACGAATTACATATGTACGATATATATGTCCCTATTGTTCCTGAAACAACAATGACGATCACGTACGAGGAAGCAAAAAATATGGTCATTGAAGGACTACGACCTTTGGGACAAGACTATATTAACCTTTTGCAAGAAGGGTTCACAAAGAGCTGGATAGATGTCTATGAAAACGAAGGAAAGACAAGTGGCGCTTACTCATGGGGAACCTATCGTTCTCATCCGTATGTCTTGTTAAACCATCAAGATACGTTGGATGCCATGTTTACATTGGCTCATGAGATGGGGCATTCTTTGCACACTTATTTTTCTAATCGCTCACAACCGCATCTTTATGCAGGATACAAAATTTTTGTGGCTGAAGTAGCGTCAACCTTAAATGAAGCTTTGGTCATGGAGCACCTGCTTGAAACGACAAAAGACGCTAAACTATTAGCGTATCTGATTAATCATTACCTTGAACAATTCCGAGGAACAATTTTTAGACAAACTATGTTTGCTGAATTTGAGAAGAAAATCCATTTGGTAGTAGAGGAAGGTGGCGCTTTGACGGCGGAGGCGCTTTCCCAGATTTATCGTGACCTTAATGCAAAATATTATGGCTCTGAAGTGGTCCTTGATCCGGAAATAGAGTTAGAATGGGCACGTATTCCACATTTTTATAATGCATTTTATGTATATAAATATGCGACAGGTTTCTCGGCAGCAACGGCTTTTGCACGCTCGATTCTTGATGAAGGGGAACCAGCAGTTAATCGTTACTTAGAATTTCTAAGTGGTGGAAGCTCAGATTATCCGATTGAATTGTTGAGAAAAGCAGGGGTTGATATGGAAACTCCTGTTCCTGTCAGAAATGCCCTTCAGGTCTTTGCAGAGCTTGTAGACCGCCTAGAAAAACTTCTCGTGTAAATCAGGGTTTAACAAGTGCTTGGAAACGAGGATCTTCACGAACTGAAAGAAAATCATGTTCGTCACGTGCTACTTCCTTAACCTCAGGATCGAGACTAATCGCCGGTTGAAGATACTCTAGGACTTTCTCCATCTTTCCCTGACGTCCGTATACGCTGGCGATGCCATAATAGCTCCAGGTATCTCGATTGTCGAGCTCTAAAGCCTTTTGATATGATGAAATTGCTTGGTCCCACCGCCCTGCTAGTTCATAGGCTAACCCTTGGTTGAAATTAGCATAGACAAAGGCTGGATTAAGATCAAGGGCTTGCTGAATGAGGGCTAGCCCTTGATCATACTTTCCCTGAAAGGCGAATGTCGCCCCTTTAGCATTTAGAGCTTCATAACAGAGGGTGTCTATAGCTAATGCTTGATTAAACAGCTCGATTGCTTCTGGGAATTGACGTTGATAATAAAGCTTGAGCCCTTGGTTATAGCATGCAAGTGCCTGAGAATCGGAGATATGGATGGGTTTGGAGGAAGGTTGAGAAAGGGAAACTTGTGGAAGAGGGTGAGAGGAAGCAAGGTCTAGGTTTGCGTCTGGTGGGCTAATCTGAGCTCTTGTGACAGTGAAGTAGGTGAGGTACTTTGGAGAATTATATAGAACAATTATTATTACGATCATCAAAAAGCTACATGTAATCAGAATGATCTTAATAGGTTTAATTGAAAAGCATCTCCTTTTTTAAATTATCTAAGATATGCAAACGGAATATTGTCAAGTTATTGATCAACCTCGTTTAAAGGAAGAGATTTCTTGGGTTATTATAGCACTTTAACGTTCAATTATGAGTCGTTTAAACCTAGAAACAATAAATTTATTAATAAATATGAATACATTATCCAAAGCTTGTAAAACTTGACAAAGCAAGAATTTGAGAAGTAAGATTAATTTAGGATTAGGAACTTACTTAGGACGTAGGTTAATGACTTTCCGATGGAGGTTAAATATGGAAAAAGTATCAACCCAAGATCCCTTACATTCGATTATTTTGGTTGCTAAGGGTTTTTACGCTCGGAAAGACCGTGCCCATGATTTAGAACACGCATTGAGAGTTAGGGAGTGGGGAAATAAATTAGCACAAGAAGAAGGAGCGGATGTTTCGATCATTGAGCTAGCGGCACTCCTCCATGATATTGGGCGTTCCGGAGCAGTTGAGAAAACCCATGCGGAAAGTAGTGCCGGACTTGCGGTGAATATTCTGCAGAAGAACGGTTATTCACAAGAAGTTATTGGGAGAGTTAAAGAAGCGATTATCTCCCATTCTCGCGAGGCAGGGCACGAGCCAACTACGATAGAAGCAAAAATATTATATGATGCGGACAAATTGGATTTTGTGGGAGCTATCGGGTTGGGGCGTTTGTTTACAATGGGCGGGGTACAAGGTTGGCCATTAGTCGGAGAAAACTCTTGTGAAACATTTTATCAAGAAAGGATCCAAGGCTATAAAGAACATCTGTTCACGAAAACAGCGATAAAGTATTTTGAGCCATTGCTACAATACATGGAAAGCTTTTGGCGGGAATTGCAGACTGAACGACTCAATATATCACTTTCTGGATATGCTAAATCTGTGTAAAGGATTATTCAGAAAGGATGAATCTAAAAATGCATTGGCTTTGGCGTTTATTTATACTCTCTGTTTTTCTAGTGCTCATTCGGATGTTGTTTGTACCACAACCCAAGGTTTTTATTTCGTTGCCAGAAGAACAAAACTGGGGACAAATAATACAGGGCGAAATGAGACAATGGCAAAAATTATCTCAAGATCTTCCCGCTAGCATCGAAGTAGAAGTCCGTCGTCTGTGGAAAGATTTTAAACCAAATGGGCAAGGAAAAGAAGTATAATGGATCAAAAGAGATGTATTTCTTTAAAATTATCTTGAAATAAGCCAAAAGTATGGTATATTAAGATTTAAAGGTGCAAAAAGGAGTGAAGATTGAATGGTAGGAATAACTGAAATAGCCGCCGAAAAAGTTAAAGAAGTACTTAAGAATCAAAATAAAGAAAATGCTTTTTTACGTCTTTACCTTGCAGGCGTTGGCTGAGGTGGGCCGAATTTCGGCATGACTCTGGATGAGTCAAAAACAGAAGAAGATATTCTGGATGTGCAATATGGTGTCTCTATGATAACGGATAAAAAGCTGACTTCTTATCTTGAGGGAGCGACCGTCGATTTTGTAGAATCCAAACATGGTGGCGGATTTGAAATACGTACGCAGAATTCCGGTGGCGGCTGCGGCGATTCATGTGGTGGAAGCTGTTCCTAAGCTACTTAAAAAGAGAGCTCAAATCGAGCTCTCTTTTTTAATAGTACGCCCAGCATGGCGATTAATCAAAATGTATAAATTATTCATGGTCAGCGCATAAGAACTTAAGTATAAAGAACTTGAGTATACTGCATATATATGTTAGTCTAGGCCCAAACTAAAAATAGCTAGTTTAAAAAAGGGAGGAACAACCATGACTTCACCAAGTGAAGAATCTAACCGTGCAATTATTACTGTTTTAGGACGAGATCAAATAGGTATTATCGCTTGGGTCTCAGGGCGACTTGCGGAATACCATGTCAACATATTAGATATCAGCCAAACTATCGTGAAGGATTTTTTCACGATGATCATGGTAGTGGATCTGGAACCAGCCACTTTAGAACTTATCGAACTAGCACGTACTTTAGATCAAGAGGGAAACGATAAAGGACTGCAGGTAAAAGTCCAACATGAGGATATTTTTACGTTCATGCATCGTATTTAGATAAATCTAGTAATCTTAGATCTGGGATAGTGGAGGGAAATCATGACAATCACATTTGCGCGCGAGGAAATCCAGCAAACCCTTAAAATGATCCATGAGGAGAATCTCGATATTCGAACCATTACGATGGGAATTAGTCTTCTTGATTGTTGTTCCGAAGAAATTAGTCGGATGGAAATGAAGGTATATGACAAAATTACAAAATATGCTGGAAAACTAGTGTCAGTAGGGGAGCAAATTTCAGCGCGTTACGGAATTCCTATTATTAATAAGCGAGTATCTGTCACTCCGATAGCGATTGCTGCCGCCCACTTAAATACCGAAGAGATGGTAAGGATCGCCAAGGTATTAGACCGAGCCGCCCGAGAGTCAGGTATTAATTTTATAGGAGGTTTTTCTGCGTTAGTTCAGAAAGGCTTTACAACGGGAGATCTAGCGTTGATTGATGCCATTCCGCAAGCACTAAGTGAGACAGAATTTGTATGCTCCTCCGTCAATATTGGAACTACAAAAGCGGGGATTAATATGGACGCGGTGCTAAAAATGGGTGAGGTAATTTTAAAATGTGCTCAACTTACGGCGGACAAAGATGGTATAGCAGCCGCTAAATTAGTGGTATTTTGCAATGCTCCTGAAGATAATCCCTTCATGGCAGGGGCTTTTCATGGAGTCGGAGAACCAGAGAGTGTCATTAATGTTGGGGTAAGTGGCCCTGGGGTTGTGGCCAAGGTAGTCAAACAATTCCCAGAAGCAGATTTTAGTGAATTATCTAATTTAATAAAACAAACTGCGTTTAAAATTACCCGTATGGGCGAGTTAATAGGACGCGCTGCTTCGAAGAGTTTAAATGTGCCGTTTGGAATTGTCGATCTTTCCCTAGCACCGACTCCAGCTATTGGAGACAGTGTGGCAGAAATTCTTGAAAACATGGGCCTTGAACGCTGTGGAACTCATGGAACCACGGCAGCCTTGGCTTTGCTTAATGATGCTGTTAAAAAAGGTGGAGCCATGGCTTCATCCCATGTTGGGGGGCTAAGTGGAGCGTTCATTCCTGTCTCAGAGGATGCAGGAATGGTCGAAGCTGTTGAAGTAGGAGCCTTGACGCTTGATAAATTAGAGGCGATGACTTGTGTTTGTTCAGTGGGGCTAGATATGATTGCCTTGCCAGGAGATGTAACTGCAGAAACGCTTGCTGCCATCATAGCAGATGAGGCGGCAATCGGGATGATCAATAAAAAAACAACAGCCGTTCGTCTGATTCCTGCAATCGGAAAAAAGGCAGGAGAGCGAGTGGAGTTTGGAGGATTGCTTGGTGGGGCACCAGTTATGGCTATTCATCCTTTTGCTTCAAACATGTTTGTAAAGCGTGGAGGTCGTATTCCTGCACCGATCATAAGCCTTACCAATTAAGACTATGCAATAAACAGACAGAGCTTCTCAATCGAGAGCCCTGCCTGTGTTTGTAAGGAAAATATTGGCTGGAATGACTAATCGTAGTTTGGATAGACTTTTGAAAAGAAAACAACGGTAAAAATTTCCTTTGGAATCGTGCAGGAAACTTTATGTTTGTCTCGAATATTATAGTTTATAGTAAAAGCTGAGTCCAAGTGTATGACCTTGGAGCGGGGGATTATTATGGGGTGAATCACGTGACTCTTTCACGTGTAGGGCTTACACCTACTGCCCGAATCCGTCAACTAACCTCGTAAGCTAAGAAAGGTGGATATATTCTTGGTGTTTTCCTCATCTACGTTAAGGTGGTTGGGAAGCGCTACTTTGGCTGGTTTGCTATTAGCAAGTACAGTTCCTGTATTGGCTAACCCTCAAATCAAAACGACAGACATTAAGCCTTCTAAGCCTCTGCTAGTGGCTTCTGCTGCATTTACTTTAGTGCCGACAGGGACCTTTACTCAAGCTGTTCGTAAGCAGATGCAATGGAGCCCTCTAAAAGATGTCGGCGAGGGAGTAGTTACCGCTGTTCCAGCTCCTAGTGTTTCGGTCACAGTCGCCCAAAAATCTGTTCAGCCTGCAACAGCAGTACAAGCCCCGAAAACCTCAATTGAAAACAGTAAACCCGTCAAGGTTGCAGCAACTCCAAAACAACAGGTTTCACGATCTGAGAGTTCCTCATTAGTGAATAATGCCCTAAGCTTACAAGGAGTTCCCTACGTTTTTGGAGGTTCAAGCACTAACGGATTTGATTGTTCTGGGTATACTCAATATGTTTTTAAGGGTTCAGGCAGTTCATTGCCCAGAAGTTCCTATGATCAATTTAAGTCTGGGTCAACCGTGACACGTGAGAATCTTCAACCGGGCGATTTGGTGTTTTTCACCACTTACGCTAAGGGACCGTCTCATGTTGGTATTTATATCGGTGGTGGAAGTTTCATTCATGCGTCAAATAGTGGGGTGCGTACGACTAGCCTAAGTGATAGTTACTATGATGGTCGATACGTTGGGGCACGTCGTGTGGAATAGTAGAGGCAATTCATGAATTGTCCCTACATAAAAAAACAACAGGAAATTAAATCCTGTTGTTTTTTTGTTCACTGAATTAAAGTTGTGGTAACCAAGGAATGGGCTGATATTTCGCACACTCTCCACCTGGTTTAATATGAGAAAACGAAGGATTTTGAATAAACGAGTCTGTGGCTGAGCATTGGTGAGTTCTTTTATAGTAACATTTTCGACATATTTCAACTCGATAATTTAGAATCATATTAGGATTCTTCCTTTCTAAAATAGTTATAGATCTGTATTGCAGCATTGAGTGGTAGCCCTGCTCCTTTAAGCTCTTCGATACTTGCATGCTGAATACCGTCAAGCGAAGGAAAGTGGCGCAACAAACCTTGTTTGCGTTTTGGGCCGATGCTAGGAATGTTATCTAGGATTGAAAGTGTCATATTCTTAGCGCGTTGTTGACGATGAAATGTAATGGCAAAGCGATGGACCTCATCTTGAATGCGAGTGAGTAAATGGAAGGTTGGGTGGTTTTTAGGTAGAGGAATCGCAGTTCCAGTACAATCTAGGAGTCCGTGAGTTTGATGTCGTTCGTTTTTAACCATTCCTGCGACGGGGATGGTTAGGTTTAATCCCTTCAGAACGTTTATTGCTGCATTTATTTGTCCCTTCCCCCCATCGACTAAGACTAAATCTGGAAATGGTCCATTTTCCGCTACTAATCTCGTATATCGGCGCAGAATGACTTGTCCCATAGCAGCTGTATCATCCGAAGTTTCCATGGGGTGAATTTTAAATTTTCGGTACCCTCTGCGTAGAGGTTTTCCCTCATTAAATTGAACCATACCGGCAACGGTCTGTGTGCCAGAGGTGTTTGAAATATCAAACGCTTCAATTCGGTTTGGTTTTGGAATGCTTAAGATTTCTCCAAGTGAAGTCAAAGCTAATTGAGTTTCAGATTGTTGCTTCACTTCAAGTGTGATTTGATCGTGAAGAGTGGTCTGAGCATTTTCCATGGCCATCAGTATTAGGTCATGTTTCTTTCCTTTTTGGGGGATGGTAATCGGAAAAAGTTTACTTAAGACCATAGATGTAATAGAGGGTAGTAAGATCTCTTGAGGCCAGATAGCGCGCTCAATATAAAATTGGGCGACAAAAGAGACAAAAGCCTCTTCTGGATCTTCATAATAGGGGAAGGTATAACTGTCTCGAGCTAATAGTTTTCCTTGTCGTAAATAGAATATTTGAACGCACATCTGATCCGTAGTATGGGCGTATCCTAAAACGTCGCGATCAATAAAGTCATTGAGCGTGATGTTTTGTTTTTCCCCGAGTTGTTTCAAGTCTGTCATAAGATCTCGATATTCTTGGGCACGTTCAAAATGAAGTGCTTCAGCAGCCGTTTGCATTTTAGTTTGTAAAAGTTCAAGTATCCCGCTTTGTTCTCCCTTGAGAAAGGAAGAAACCTCTTTACGCATTCCTAAATATATATGAGCAGGAACTTCTTCAACACAAGGGGCAAGGCATTGTTCTAAATGATAGTATAAACAAGGCCGAGTGGGGATTTGGCGACATTTTCGAAAAGGAAAAAGACGATTGAGTAAGCGTGCTGCCTCTTTAGCAGCGGAAGAATTAGGATAAGGCCCGAAATACTTTCCGGTGCCCTTTTTAATTTTTCTGGTGACGAGGATCCTAGGGTGACTTTCTTCAGTAATCACTAAATAGGGATAGGTTTTATCATCCCGCAACAAGATATTGTATTTAGGATTGTGCTTTTTGATTAAATTACATTCCAAAACAAGTGCTTCAACCTCTGACTCTGTCATGATATATTCAAAGTCCACGATTTGGCTCACTAATCGTCCAGTCTTTCCTTCATGTATGCCTGTAAAATAAGATTTTACCCGGTTTTTAAGTATTTTAGCCTTACCGACATAAATTATCTGTCCCTGATTATCTTTCATTAGATAGACGCCTGGTCTTTCCGGCAGCAAGGTCAGTTTTTGTCGAAGCAGATCCATATTCCCCACCTCAATTATCATTCTAAAGTGTGGAATAGAGAGATGCAAGTTTTAGATACATATCTTTGCTAAAACAAACGTATACATGGTATAGGGAGCTTTGTCTTGAAGAACAGCAGACAAGTAATAGAGAGGGTGAGGGCATGGCAAATACGTGGGGACGACCACCTCGCAATGAGCTTTGGCAAGATTTACAGGCTTTAGCCCTTTGGATTCTAATAATTGGGGTTGTCGGATATGTTCTGTTTCCAAATTTCTTTAAAAATATCTATTCACATCTTTCTGATCCTGTCACTCAGACAACGTCCCTTATTGATCAGTATACACTCAATAATTCGGGCAATTTGAACACAGGTTTGCCTGATAATCAGTCTGTTTTCGGGCAAGACTTTTCAAGTGTTTCCAATGCATTGTACTATAACGGAAATAACGAAGTCTCATCAGGATATTGGGTTATCTTTGTCGCCGATGGTGAGTTTAAGCAGCTCGCGGTTAGTAGCGATGCATATGCATTTTTGCAACGATTAATTGAGAGCGACCAAAAAACTACGGGCAAAAGTACTATTATTTTATCGGCTAATGGTCAAATACGTAAATTTATAGTCAGCGACGAAATTTATTCGATCATCACAAATATGGCCCTGATTGTTGGAAGGGTTAATAGTTGACAAGTAACTATTTGATTAACGAAAGAGAAGTTTGGCCCCTGCTGCAAAAAAACCGATCCCAATAAACTGCCATGGGCTCCAAGGCAATCGACTTACGCCAAGCCAACCAAAATGATCAATGATCACAGCCATACTGACTTGACCAATAATAATTGCGGTGGTGGCATTACATACGCCAATTTTTGGGATGCTCACTGCAACAAGACCAACAATGATAACACTCAGAACACCACCGAGATAAAAATACCATGGAATAGAACTCCAAGGGTGTTTTAAAAGGGGACTGCGCCCCGCTAATACAGCGATTAAGGCGACAATTGTACCGATGATGTGGACAACTAACGTCGCAGAAAGTAAGGATGATTTCTGACTTAATGATGAATTAATAGAGCCTTGGATTGCCATAGCGATCCCCGAAATTGTAGCAACTAAAAAAGGTAAGGAAAGAAACTTTGCCATTTTAAGCCTCCTGATTATATTTTTTACATTTGGGAAATGATATCCAGTTCCGCTAAGAAGTATCAGTATTCATTAGTCAGCTTAAGGGGAAAATGTGATTGTAGAAAAAAATGAAAGAGGTGGCGTCATGGACATCGATTACAATTTAGTGCAACGCGCCCAGATGCTACTTACACTTGATCATCCACTCACTCAGGTACGAGAAATTCTCTTAAGGGAAGGATATCAACAAGAACAAGTAGTTGAGCTAATGGATGCAACGGAAGAGGTATTAAACTACATTGTTCCCCCTCAATATGATGAAAATAAAATAGGGATTGATATTTTACACCCAGGAGAGAAATCCAAGGGTAGAAAACCAACGGTTGACATATTAATTGATAAACGATCTGGGAAATTAGAATTAATAACTCCCCATCAACCTGAGACTTGGAGAGTTGCCAATGAAGTGAGAAAAGCGATCAAGCGACAACGTCAATCCATGAAATATTATCACTAACAATAGGAGGGACTGTAGGCAATTTTTGCCAGCAGTCCTTTCTGGTACTATGGCTTTATCATTTCTCGAATTTTTAATAATTATGTTATAATAGAATACGTAACAATTTCGGAAAGAAGGGTCCAAATGGAATTAGAATCCATATTCAAAGGAATAGTTGATGTCCATGAAAAAATAGTTAATAATGAACGCTTAAACCGTATAGACGGTCTCAAACTTATACAAACCACAAATTTGCTTGGCCTAGGTTATCTAGCCAATGAACGGCGACGTGCAATGACTGGTGATCAAGTGTTCTTTAATAATAATGCGCACATTAACTATAGCAATGTATGTAAAGTTCGATGTGGTCTTTGCGCCTTCGGAAAAGACCCTGGGGAAAAGGGATCTTATACAATGTCAATCGAAGAAGTGGTCGATAAAGCGGGACATTTTGCGGATCTTGGAGTAACCGAATTACATATTGTAGGTGGAATTCATCCGGATCTCCCTTTTTCATATTATCTAGATATGGTCCATAAAGTTAAAGATCGCGCTCCCAATGTAAGCATTAAGGCTTTTACGGCGGCAGAATATGATTATTTTGCACAGATTGAGAATGTGCCTGTTTTGGAAATTTTAAAAACCTTTAAACAGGCTGGTCTAAGCTTTATACCTGGAGGGGGAGCGGAAAACTTCAGCCCGAGAGTGCGGGAAATTATTTGCCCAGGAAAACTGAGCGGTGAACGATGGTTAGAAATCCATCGTCTGGCGCATCAATTAAACATTCCGACCAATGCTAACTTACTTTATGGTATTATTGAGACCGATGAAGAGTTAATTGATCATCTTTTGGCTTTACGTGCTCTGCAAGATGAAACTCAGGGTTTCTACGCCCTAATTCCTACGGCATTTCACCCTAAGAATACAAAATTTGAAAATCTCCCTCAAGCAAGTGCCATTCGCACCTTAAAAGTAATAGCCGTTTCGCGCTTGATATTAGATAACTTTCGATTTATTAAGGCCTACTGGGTATCGTCTAGTCCTCAAGTGGCACAAATGGCGCTTTCGTTCGGAGCAAACGATCTGGATGGGGTAGTACGAGAAGAAAAAATCTACCATACTGCGGGTGCTTCTAGCCCGCAAATGCAAACAGAATTACAGCTTATCGGCATGATTCATGAATTAGGGTTAGAGGCTGTCGAAAGGGATACCTATTATAACGTCATTAAAAGATTAAGGCTCCGCTAGTTAGGTAAGTAGAATAAACAATAAGTAAGTTTGTTTTCCAAGAGGTGAATTGAAATGGAAATCGCGGTACTGTCAGATACTCATTTACGAGCTGGCAAAACTCTTCCCCGTTTTGTCTGGGAACATTTGACTGATATCGATATGATCATTCATGCAGGTGATTTAACCAACATGGGTTTAATAGAAGAGTTAGCTTGTATTGCCCCAGTTCGTGCTGTATGTGGGAATTGTGATGACTGGGACGTTGCTTTGCCGGATCGAGATATCGTTGAATGTGAGTCTTTAAGAATCGGGATTATCCATGGGAATGTAGGGAGAGGAAAAAGCACACCGGAACGTGCCTTTAATGCCTTTGAGGATTCCCCGGTCGATCTCATTGTCTTCGGACACTCTCATGTCCCTTTTATGGAATGGAGAAATGGTATTCTTTTGTTCAATCCAGGTTCTCCAACCGATAAACGACGTGAGCGTCATTATTCATTGGGGCTATTAAACATACAGCAAGGGCAGGTTAACGCTAAACACCTTTATTTTAACTAATTTCAAATCTCCCTGTTTGATCATGGCTAGCAAGCTTGGTGCCAGGTAAATTTCTTTAAAAAGTCCGGAGGAAATCATGAAACATCGTAGGAATAAGGTCAAACGGGAACATGGCATTATCCAAAATGCGTTGCCCTGGCTTGAAAATTTGAGTCGTCTTTCGGAAGTAAGTGACATCATTCCGGGTGTTATAGACGTTAACCATTCTTCAGAGCGAGGAATTGTCTATAAATATAAGACACAAACAGGCTGTAAGCTTTTGCTTAAAAGTAATGGTTCGATACAAGAAGCCTTTATAGTTACCAAAAACCCAGAGCGTGTCCAGGAATGGGTAGAACAGGAATTTCCCCCGGACTCCCCAGTGATGCCTTCTAAAATATCTCCCAATAACCTATTTGAAACACCTAAAAAGAAGGGGAATAAGGTCTCCTCTAAATTAGAAGATCTCTCAAGTCATAATGCTTTAGCACCCCGTAGGAAACAATCCTCAAAAAAATATTCTCGTAAAAACGTTAAGTCGATTTTTAAAGAGATAGAGGAACCGAATCTAGCTGACCACTTAGACGTTACAATGGTAAAGGCTTTACAAGAACTTAAACAATCTCTTGAAACTGCAAAATTTCAAACCAAAAAATCTTGGGACGGTAAATTTCCACGCAAATAACAGCTTAAGACAAACGTCCTAAGCTGTTTTTACAAGCCGGATTATTCAATAACGGTTCTCTTAGTAAGGAGTTGTTGTTGTATGGAGTTAGGTAGCATATTAGCGCCAGGTACGATGAATAAGATCGGACTTAACCAATGGCAACCTGGGGTGAGACTCCTAGTAGAAGTAGTTCAGAAAATAGGGGATAAGGAAGGTATTATTCGAGTTAAAGGGCAGGATATTTTTGCGATCCTAGAAACATCGGCCAAATCAGGCGACAAGTTTTGGGTCAAGGTTGGGGATATCAAAGAGGGCAACTTACTGTTGATCCGTGAACCTTTGCTATTGAAACAAGGGGATGCTCCCATCGCTCCGCAACAGCTTCCACAGTTTGCAGAGAGAGGGTTACCCAATAATATGGATATAGTTACCCTCTTAAAAACATTTCTGACCGCAAATACTAGTTTATTAGGCTCAATTATGGGAACCCTTCCAGGGCCAACCAACGAAGAAATAATGCTAAGTATAAAAAAATCCTTGCCCAAGTGGGCGGACCTATCCGAAGAGAACGGTTCGGAAGAGCTGGTGGAATGTCTGCGCAAAATTGGTCTCAACTATGAACAACGAATCCAGATCATGCTTAAGTCCGATTCTCAAACCAAGGAAGTGGAGAAAAACAGTCTTAAAGAAACGTTAAAATATACCCTCCTTCAAGCACTTAGTACGTCAGAGGGACAGAATTTTGACGATCCAGAGGGTGTTTTAGCTCAATTGCTCCAAAAAATTACGGGTCAACAATTGTGGTTTAAAACGGGAGCTATGGACAATGCTTATATGTTGCTTCATCTTCCTTTGCTCAATCGAGAAACGATTGTCCCTGTAAAAGTAGCCATTGAAAGCGCACGAAAAGGACCTAAAATGGACGAAAAACATTGTCGAATCGCAATACAAATTGAAACTCAAGTTCTCGGGGATCTAGGTATTGACGCCTTTTTTAATCAAGATACGCTTTCTTTCCGAGTACTCACACGTGACTTAGAGTTTTTCCCCCAGTTGCTGGAGGAAGTAATGCCAGAAACAAGAGCTAGATTTGCCAAGCTTGGGTTTATTATTGACAAGGTTGAAATAGGAGAGTTAGATAAGAATCTTGAATTTCAGAGCTTTTTACAAGGCTCGCGGCGAAGTGGAGTGGATATTCAAAGATGACTGAGAAGAGGGAAAAGGGCGATAAGAAAGAAAAGGCGGCAGCCCTAGTGTATGACCAAACTGGAGCACCTAGGATTGTAGCAAAAGGAGTTGGCGAAGTTGCTCGAAAAATGATTCAAGCTGCAGAAGCAGAGGGTATTCCTATCCAAAAGAATGAAATACTTGTTGAAGCTCTGATGCAAGTAGAACTAACAAAAGAAATACCACCCCAGCTCTATCGCGCGGTAGCAGAGCTATTAGCCTTCATTTATCGGTTAGAAAAAGCAAAATCTCAAACAAGTTCAGTGACTCATACATAATTCGTGGAATGCTTCGCAAACTATTCTAAGTTGGAAAATTTGGAAGGGCAGGAGATCTCTATGAAGACATCATTTGAGGTGCTGAACAAGATTCTCCAAGGGGAGCACATAGCGATTGAACAATATCAGGCATGTATTGACGCGCTTCAGGACAGTTCTCTACGTAATCATCTCACGGCGATTCTTACGGATCACAAAAATCATGCAACTCGGCTATCCTATTACATTCAAACGAATGGAGGTAATGTCGAAGAAAGTACTGGAATTGCCGGATTGATGGCTGATTGGAAAACACGTTTAATGAATTTAAAGGAAAAATCTCCTGAAGAAATGATTGAGCGTCTTTATTCAGGGGAGGATAAGGGCTTAGCCCGAGCAGTTCAATATTCTGAACACTATTTAAATAGTGCGGAAAAAGAGGTTTTGGGACCAATTTTTGCAGAAGAACATGATCATCTTAAACAATTACAAGGTTTAAGAGACGGAACTTACCTTCATCATTAATTTTACCGAAAATGAAAACATAATAAAAAGCGGCATTGCCGCTTTTATTATGATCATTACATATCATTTGGGAGGACTTTTTCTAATTGAGATCATTCTATTACGCATCTTTTTCCTGATGTTTTCTTGAGAGGTGCCTTTTAGCTAACATTTGAGCAACCTTTCCATTGTCTCCCAAAATTATTCCCTGTAATCTCCACTCGCGAAAGGTCTGCCAAAATTGTTGTTCAGATATTCTTCGAGTATAACCTTCAGACTCTTCATCATAGGGCCAAAAAACATCAACCCATAAGGTTCCTCTGTTGCTTAATACCTGTACAAAATGAACCAGCTCTGGGTTTGTAGATTCGGAATCACGCATTAATATGTGTGAACGGCCATTAGGGAAATCTGTACGTATATAATTAATCTTCATCAATAATCCCCCTCTGTGTAATTCTAGAGATTCATGACGTGTCAAATTTAGTATAGCACGAAATCATGAATAAAACGATGGGCTTTTTGGTCACGTCACTCGACTTACGGAGTTGAATGTCAATATTATAACCCTTATCTAGAGTATGCTGTACGTTGATTGAAAGTTCGCTTAGTGAAGGTATGTAGTGAATGAGTCGAGGATAAACTAGTGATGAAAAACAAGGATTAATGGGAGGTAAAATCATGCTTACAGTCATTCATACGTTCAACGGTCCGGATGCTGATCGGATTTTAGGAGAAGTTCGAGCTGGGATCCAGTCAGTCGAGGGGATAAATGGTTTTAAATTTGCTTCAGTTAATAAGCAAGAAAATTCGTCAGATATTATGCTCTTTTCGAAGTGGGAAAATCATTCGGCTTATGAAAATTGGGCAGATACTGTAGGGGAGAATAATGCCTTTAAGCAAGCTACCCCTCAGATGTTTGAGGTTCTCGAAGAAAAATATTAGTTTAATAGAAGTAGGGATCATAGAATCGGATAAAGGAGTTGCCCATTGAAGGCAGCTCCTTTAATATTTATGTTAGAATTTGTTACACTTTATCTATTAAATCATAATAACCTACTTCAAGTTGCCTTAGACTGGAGGTTGTCGAATCAACCGAACCAAAGGAAAAAGAAAAATCATCGATTTGACGTACGGGCATTATGCCCATGAGGGCATTAGTCATGAAAATTTCATCAGCAAGTAATAGTTCTGATAATGGATACAAGCCTTCCTCAGTTCTAATCTGAAGAGAACGTGCTACCTTAAGAATGAGCTGACGACGTGTACCAGGTAAACATCCACTGGACAGGGATGGGGTAAAAAGTGTACCATTCTTGATAAAAAAAAGGTTGCTCATCGTGCCTTCAGAAATATATCCTTGGCTGTTGAGCCATAAGCCCTCTTCAGCACCATGGCGGGCAGCCGTTTCTTTTGCCAAAATATTCTCCAGATAATTGGTGGATTTAATGGCGGTTAAGGGGGAGCGTTCGTTACGTGGGGTAGGCAGAAGGTGAAGGCGTATTCCCATAGTATATTGTGCTGGGGTATAGGGAATTATCCGTGCGTGGAACAAGAGTTGAGAAGGTAGGTGGGCTTGAGGTGCTCCGCCACTAAGGGTGACACGTAGGGCATAAGGAACTTGGTTGGGAGCTTGAACAATAAATTTCTGTACTTGTGCTAACCAGTTGGTTTCTATTGGGAGCGTTAGGCCGAGAAAATCAGCCCCCTTTTTCATCCTCTGCCAGTGAAGGTCCGGAAAAAGTGGCCCATGCTCAGTTATGAGTAGAGTTTCAAAAAGCCCATACCCAAATAACGCTAGTCGGTCTTGAGAAAATATCGTTTCACTGAGATTCATCTAAGCGTCCTTTCAAAACCCTAAACAAGGCTTTTGCTTTATGAAGGGTCTCATCGTATTCATTTTCAGGAACCGAGTCTGCAACAATCCCTCCACCAACATTCACATATGCTATCCCGTCTTTCATGACAATAGTGCGAATCACAATATTTAAGTCCCAGGCTCCGTCAAACCCCATATAACCGATGCTGCCAGTATAGGGCCCACGCCTGTAAAGCTCCAACTCTTCGATAATTTCAAGAGCTCGGATCTTGGGGGCACCTGTGATCGACCCGCCTGGAAAAATGGCCCTTATTAGTTCACTCGGTTTTAGATCTTTTATTAGCTGTCCCGTGATCGTTGAGGCAAGATGCCAGACTGTGGGGTATTTTTCAAGTTGGATTAAGTCTGGAACTTTTACAGTTCCAAATTGGCAAATTCGCCCGAGGTCGTTACGTTCTAAATCAATAATCATCGTTAATTCGGCACGATCCTTAGGGCTATTTAACAATTCATCTGCTTGAATCTCATCATCTATTAAGGAATCTCCGCGGGGCCGAGTTCCCTTAATTGGTCTGGTTTCGATCTGGCCCGATGGTTGAATGCGAACAAACCGCTCAGGAGAACTACACAGAATTTGAAAATCAGGGTAGGGTAAAAAAGCAGCAAAGGGAGAGGGATTTTGACGATGGAGTTGGGTATAAAGATTCCAAACATCCCCTTGCCAAGGCATCGAAAAGCGTTGGGTGAGATTGGCTTGGTAAATGTCCCCGGCATAAATGTAGTCAATAACACGTTCTAGATCCTTTAAATATTGGGGTTTGGAAACGCTAGGCTCGATGGTCGAATAAGAATCCGTCATCAGATTAGAATCTGTTTCAAGTATCGTTTGTGGAGTTTGAATCACTTGCTGGAGAATTAATTCGAGTTGTTTGAGGCGAGAATGTGCTAACTTTGAAGAACACTCTCCCTCTTCGTTAATACCACATGAGGTGAGCCAATATTTTTGTTCAACGTGACTATAAACAACGATTCCATCATACCAAGCGAAACGCCAAAGAGGTATGTTTAAGTCATTCTCGGTGCAATCAGGAAGGGATTCAAGCTCGTTTTTAAGATCATAACTAAAAAAACCGACAGCCCCTCCCGAAAAAGGGAACGGGGATTGATAAACGCGGTACTTATTATGACAATCGTTAAGAAAATCTAAAGTATGGTTTTTTTCTAAGGGAATTGTTTCTCGATGTGATAGATTCGGCCAATAAAGTTCAAGATGGTCAGGGAAGGCAGTCGCTTCTAAGAAGGGGGAAGACCCCATATATGAATAACTGCCGAGCTCTTTATAGTCTTCTCCACTATCTAAAAAAAATTGGAGATCTTTCCTCTTTGAAGGCTTGTAATAGATGAATGGGTGGTAAGGATGTAGAAAGTGGTTTAACGATCCAAGGAGAGGGAATGTTCTTAAGCAGCCATGTTTTGGCATTTTTGAGGGCGTTTTGGAGCAATTGATGTCCGTATTGAGTCAAAATGGCTTCAGGGTGAAACTGAATTCCTTCAATAGGCAAGGTATGATGACGAATCCCCATAATTTCGCCATCTTCCGTCTCAGCAGTGATTTGCAATTCATCTGGTAGGGTAAAACGGTCGATAATGAGTGAGTGATAACGGGTTACTTCCAAAGGATTTACGAGATCACTGAAAACACCCTGTTGATCGTGGCGAATCGTCTCTGTTTTACCGTGAATAGGTCGTTTTGCACGTACTACATTTCCTCCAAAGAATTGCCCGATGGCTTGATGTCCAAGACAGACTCCTAAGATAGGTACTTTACCCTTAAAGTATTCGATGATTGCTAAGGATAGAGGAGCATCATCAGGAGTACAGGGTCCCGGAGATATAACAATTAGGTCAGGCTGCAAAGCTTCAATATCCTTTAAGGTACATTCGTTTTGACGTTTGACGATTATGTCCTCACCAAGCTCACCAAAGTATTGGTAGAGGTTATAAGTAAAAGAATCATAATTATCCAGTAAAAATATCATGAATTGTAACCCCTTTACTCCCCAGAAGAAATTTCCTTTATAGTGTCTCTGCCTTTGGGCGTCATTATAAGTATTCCTTACTAGATTTTAAATATAAAAACAAACAGTCCCTCTAGAGTGCAAAAAGAAAAGTTGCTAATCAGCAACTAATTTTACTTGTCTGTATTGTGCAACATATCAACTAATTCTTTAAAAGCTGGCTGGAGATTAGGATTATCAATCCCTTGCAAAACGGTTATCTGATTAATGGTCACTTGCCCAACTCGTGCACCTTCAACTACAATTTGAATGGACTCGACATCAAATGAAACAGGGTGATCATCGACTACAAATTTCATGCGTTTTGGTTTGGCAAAGGTGGCTTGAATACTCGTTGATTTAGATTGAGTATCAGCCGTTAGTTCTTCGTCACTCGGAGTATGCAGATTACTCAAGACAAAGGAACATTCTAAAAGGAATTTCTGCATAATGGCCAAATTTGTATTCCAAGGCAAATCAATAAGCTCTGATTGGGTCATACCCGAAGGGGAAATCGATAAAATAACGTACGAACCATCTTGAGTTAAAAAAGGTTTGGGTGAGCACCCATAAAGGAATAAGCTCGAAAATAACATGACAAGAGAGAATCCAAATGTTAAAAACTTTTTTTGAACAATAGGATTATCCTTCTTCCTAAATCGATAGTTTCACAGAACAGACAAAGTGTTTAATTCGCTACATAATTCGAAAATCCTGCTTTTCATTGATTCCTTTTGTAAATATGGTGTACAATGACTGAAGAGAGGGGTCAACATTTTGGACAAAGAGATCGTGGTTTTTGATATTAGGACTACGGATTTGGAAGGTTATCAGAATGAAATTAGCGAATTTGCGGCACTTCGGATCCGAAATGGACTGATTCATGAATCATGTCATTATCTACTTAGGCCAAATCAAGGGATATCTCGCAAAGTTATGTCATCTTCAGGGATACATGAAGATGAGTTGACGGGCCTGTCTTCGCTGATTGAATGCCAGCTGATGATTATTGATTTTTTTGATGATGCAGTCGTTGTGGGTCATGATGTATCGAGAAACCTCTCTATCTTGGAAAAGGAGCTACAGGTCCAATTACCGCATCCCAGGTGGGATACGCTGGAGCTAGCTCGGGTCTTTTTTCCCACTATGCATCACTATCAATTATCTTACTTAGCAGAAAAACTTGCATTTCCTTTGAACGAGGTTGCGGATGGCTACCCAACTGAAAAAAATGGGTGGATAGCATGGAAGGTGCTAGAAACTTGTTGGAAGAAGGGCTTGGAATTTGATCTAAGCTTTTATGATCAAACGAAGAGTATTCTTGAGGGGTGGTCAGGGAGAGGGTTTTTTGAGGAATTGCACAGAGAGATTACTCGTCGTTTTCCTAATCGCCCAATTAGAACGGATCTTGTTTTGGCCCCGTCTTCGGAAGGATTATTTGTGAGCGAGCATACACAAACGGCAAATTTTCCGGAATCAATCGACTGGGTCGTGAAAAGCTTTTCGCCAGGAGGAATCCTAGAACAGTATTTACCGGGTTATGAAAGCCGAACTGGACAGATCAATATGGCAAAACTAATCGCGAAAGGGCTCACCTCCTCACAGCATGTAGTCGTGGAGGCTGGAACAGGGACAGGGAAGTCGTTTGCTTATTTAATTCCGTGTTTATGGTCGGCCAAAAAATCCGGTCAAAAAGTTGTGGTAGCCACCCATACAATTCCCCTTCAGGAACAACTTCTTAAAAAAGATATTCCAGTTTTGGAAGCAGTGTTGCCGTTCCAGTTTCGGGCTTCGGTTTTGAAAGGGAAAGGGAACTATTGCTGTCTTAAAAAGTGGCAGGGCTGCTTAACGAACCCGCGTGAACTGGCAAGGGATCAAAGACTTGCTGTGTTATCCGTCCTTGTTTGGTTGAGAGAAACCCTAGCAGGTGATATCCAAGAACTTTCAAAAGTTCCCGGTCTGATGGAGCTATGGCCGAGTTTAAATGCGGATGTAGAATCCTGTATTCCGGGAAGGTGTTCAAAATCCGGGCTTTGTTTTTGGCTGAGAGCTCGAAAGAAAGCAGAAGAAGCAGATGTTCTAATAGTAAACCACTCTTTGTTATTCTCTGATCTCAAAACAGATTACAATGTCTTGCCCGAGTATTATAAGTTAGTAATTGATGAAGCACATCAGATTTATCAAACGGCACTTCAACATCTTGGCTCTGAAGTAAGTCTGGAACAGGTTACTCGAGTAATAGAGGCTCTTTATAGACAGACTGGTGCTAGCTTTTATACAACTATCAAACAACGAATAGGGTCCATGGCTCAAATTGTTCCTGCGGTGTCTTGGGAGATATTCTCCACGCGGCTGGAAGGGATTCCTGAATTATGTTCATCAATATTAGTACAAACGAACGAATTATTTGAATTACTATCGATGATTATAGGAACTGAGCGAACGTTTCGATTAATAGCAAGTCATACCACTAAACCCTGGTGGCAAGCATTAGCAATCCAAATAGAGAATTTATCAGGGAGGCTCAAAGCCTTGGTTACCGCTCTGGAAAGCCTAGTAAGCATCTTGAGCGGGGAAGAAGCAGATGAGATTGAAGCGTTACGATACACCCTTGCCAGCCATCAAAGGGAGCTTAAAGAACTTTTAGTCATCTTGACACTTGTCATTAACATCAGTGACCCTAAGCAAGTGACATGGTTAGAAACAAACTCGCGACTCTACTTGAAGACCTCACCCATCGAAGTGAGTGATATTTTAGAAGATAAGTTTTTTTCGCGACTTGATGCTGTGATTCTAACCTCAGCAACCTTGAGTATTTCCAATTCCTTTGAGCATTTTTTGAAAGATATTGGACTACCTAAGACAACAATTACAGCCCAGGTTGATTCTCCCTTTGACTATGAACGACAGATGCGATTTTTTGTTGTTAAGAAGGACATCAATCGACAGAATTCGGAGGAGCAGAAAGCCTTAGGACTGTCTGAATTTATCGTTGACGTTGCTGAACGCATGGAAGGTCGGACTTTGGTGCTTTTCACTGCTCATAAATTACTTCGTCAAACCTATAGTTCAATGCATTCAGACTTGACACGAAAGGGCATTAGGACACTGGCCCAAGGAATTCACGGAGAACGTAGCACTCTTCTTGAGGCTTTTAAACAAAATCCTAAAAGTGTGTTGTTAGGAGCAAATAGTTTCTGGGAGGGTATTGATATTCCAGGTGACGCTTTATCTTGCGTTATTGTGGTTAAGCTCCCTTTTTGGCCTCCCTCGTTGCCTTTAATTGAGGCTCGTTCAGAATTTCTAGAATCTCAAGGCCGCGATCCGTTTCGAGAATTGTTATTGCCTGAAGCCGTCATTCGATTTAAACAAGGGTTTGGCCGTCTTATTCGTTCGAAAGTTGATCGTGGAGTTGTCATTTTGCTCGATGATCGAGTCATTGAAAAATATTATGGTCGATATTTTTTAAGTTCATTACCTGTTCGTACTCATATAAGAGGAGATAATTCGCTCGTTCTTAATAAAATTGAAGAGTGGAATAAGGGTGGATTAAGCGAAGAGCTTTTCTAATCGTCATAAAAATGATAAACTAAAGAAAATCGAGAGGGGAGGTCAATTTTTCGGTGAAACAATATCCCATTTCCCGTGATGGTTGGTTATATCTCGGAATATTAGCTGTTCTATCAGTTTTAGCTTATTGGGTTTGGTCGTGGCTCGCTACGATACCTATTATCTTATTTTTGTTCACCTTATTCTTTTTTCGGAACCCTGAAAGAGAGGTTCCCACGGATGAGTTAACCTTAGTTTCTCCTGCTGATGGGGTTATCATGGATGTGGAAAGAGTCTTTGAAGATCAGTTTCTTAACGGAGAAAGCATACGTGTCCGTATCTTTTTAAGTGTCTTTAATGTACATGTTAATCGTTGCCCTATGGCTGGCACAGTTGTTTTTCGTAGCTATCGACCCGGACAGATGATTCCTGCCTTTAAAAGCCATGCTTCAGAGTTGAACGAGAAAAATTATGTAGGAATCCAGAATAAACACCTGCAAATTCTCGTGACTCAAGTAACGGGATTTATTGCTCGTCGAATCGTATGTTGGGTCCAAAAAGGAGATTCAGTGGGTAAAGGGGAAAGGTTTGGTCTTATTAAATTTGGTTCTTGTACCGAGATTTTTGTTCCGACAAATGTGGCAATTATGGTGAGTGCAGGGGAAAAGGTGCGTGGAGGAATAAGTGTAATAGGGAGAGTGAGTATCGAATGAGGGGAAATCCGATTACTGCTCGCATGATCCCGAGCATCTTCACCTTAGCAAATTTGCTATTTGGATTTCTTGCTTTGATCTGGGTTATTGAAGGAGATTTCACCTTAGCTTCAGCGATGATTCTCCTTTCTGTTTTAATGGATAGTTTAGATGGAAAGGTTGCACGGCGACTTTCTGTTAGCTCGGATTTTGGCAAAGAACTCGATTCTCTCAGTGATTTAGTTTCATTTGGGGTTGCACCGGCAATTCTTACATATCAGGCAATTTTGCTCCATCAACAACCTGAATTTGTGAGAATTATAGGTCTAACAATCGCTGCAGTGTTTGCGCTATGTGGAGCGGTTCGCTTGGCTCGATTTAATATGTTGAATATTACTACTTATTTTGTGGGGGTACCTATTACGTTCGCGGGCGGGTTTATGGCTTTATTAATCTTACTTCGAACGACGTTGCCTTGGTACATTTATCTGATGAGCATGGCTATTTTGGCCTTTTTAATGGTGTCGACGTTTAAGGTGCCTAAATTGAGTAAATAGAGGGGACTTGTGTGACACAGCGCTCGGTGCTTACGACGCAGAGCAAACTAACCGTTTAAGCTCCTACTATGGGGAGCGGGGTCCATCCTTCGGCGATTACTCTCCACTGGAGACTATCGTGCCAAAAGCGCCATCCTTGGCGCATTGGCGGCAGTGTACATCCTTGTACACTGCCCCGTATCTGGGGTCGGTCGCTTAAACGGAAGTTTGCTATTCTGCTTACGTAAAGACGTCGCGCTCGTGTCACACTGCGTCCCGGCTTTGGAGCAATTTAAGTACAAGTTGCAAGTTGGGGACGGTTCTTGACTTGCATTGATTGTGGGAGTTCGTGTCTACTCTTGAGGGTGTTGGGAGACGGCACATTTCATGTGCACCGTCTTGTCTATGGGGTCGCTACGAATCACGAACTATGAAAAAAGAGCTGGGAAGGTAATTTACCTTCTTAGCTCTTTTTTCACCCCTTGTAGTGATGAAGCATATAGTATGGCACGGGAACTGAATGTAAGGGGGGCATACGATGGATAGCCAACAAGTTAGTTGGAATAGTGTGGGATTACGTATGGTTCAAGGATTAACGACAACGATTGATGCGGTTCGCCAGTTAGATGTTCAGGAAGCATCGTTAGTCATGAGGTTATTAGGTAAAAGCTGTACGCGTATGATTAAAGAGGGGGTAGGTCATCAATTCGGTATTGCCTTGATCGAAACAAGTGCGCAATTAGCTATGAAGGAAAAGCTAGTTTTAGAAGATGTACTTAAAATGATTACAGGTATTATCGGACGACTCTATTTTACTGCGAGTACAGATGAAGAACGTAAACTTGTAGCTCAACTTGAAGAAGTAGTAAAAAATTACCAAGTAGTTTCATAGGCATTGGCCATTATTCTGAATAAATTACTATAGAGAAGAATTAAAAGGGTTAAAGGAGGAAGTTTATCTATGAGAATCTATTATGTACGGTTACCAGAATTTGTACTTAATGTTTTGAGAAAAGTTTTTGGTTAAAGTGGTCTGAAATTGGCGTTTCCCTCCTAAAATGTATAGTAGAGACAAGCAAGGAGGGAAATTATGCGTCGAAGTAGGTATGTATGGTTACTTGGGATATCACTCTTCTGTTTGGTTACGATCATCGTCCTGAAAACCCCACAAGCAGTGATATCCACTTTAGCGGATCCACAGTATGGAAGTTCTCCACAAACGACTATTCAACAGTTTTGGAAGTTGATGGATTTGCGCCAAACTAATCTTGCCCATGATTTGATGATTTCAGCGCAGGGGTCAACTGGCAATGGTGAGTTTAAAGTTTGGGAATCTAGGTTAAATAAGGATCCGATGTTATCGCTACAAAAAGTGGAGTTTATGAATTCAGAGTTAGATGGTTCACAAGCGATCATTATTCGTGTTTTTTGGACGTCGTCGATTCAAAAAGTTCAACAGGTCATGTTTTCGATGAGTTTGAAGCAAACAGAAAAGGGATGGCGGATTCAAGAAATTAAACGGATCAACGACCTCTCGTTTTTGGAAGGGGGTCATGATGGAAAGTCAGCCCCGAGCTAAGTGGGAAAAACAATTAACTGGAATTCAAGAGACTGGTGTGCCCATCCGATTCTACGTGGGTATTATCTTCTTAGTTATTGGCTTTTTGGTCCATCGATTGACTTCCTGAACTTAATTATGTGAGATAAAAAGTGAGAACGCGGTTATCCCAAAAAGGATACTGTGTTCTTTTATTTATTAGTTGAACAGTTGACGTATATTCTTAGTAATTCTCTCAACAATTGCGGTATATGTTTGAATAGTTTCTAGACTAATTGCTAAAACTTAGGGCTGATACTACTTTTCTAGTGCATGGCGTGCTGAAATACACACGGAGATGTGTGTTAAATCACACAAAATCGGAAGTTACAATGTTACACTAATAAACATAAAGAAGGAGGTCAGATAAATGGCAGATGTAAAAAAAGAGGCCGTTGAATTGGAGTGTGCTCATTGTGGGACCACTAGCGAATTAACTCCTGTGCTTACTTATATCCACCAAGGAGAAGAAAAACATGTATGCACGCGTTGTTTACCAATGCTCATACACGGTTAGGAGATGAATTGATGCGTTTTACACTTGAGATGAAATTGAAAGATATTATGGCTGCAAATCCAAAAACCGCTGAAGCAATGCAGGAACTGGGACTGCACTGTCTCGGGTGTCCTTTTTCCGTTAATGAAACGTTAGCTAATGCGGCGCAAATGCATAGCCTTGATCCCAATCTTCTGTTAGAAAAGGTGAATTCAGTAGAGCAAGGGGAAATGTCTGCAGAAGCGGCTGCCAAAGCTCAACCCCCAGGATCAATTTTACAGATGGATAAAAAGACCTATTCTATTGCTCCGCATATACCTGCTGGAGTCGTTACCCCGGAAATTTTACGGAAAATTGCGGATGTCTCAGAAAAATATCATGCCCAAGCGCTCAAAGTAACTTCGGCTCAACGAATCGCCATTGTAGGGTTGAAGCCAGAGGATGTCCCAAAAGTATGGGAAGATCTTGGTATGGATCCCGGGCATGCGGTGGGTTTATGTGTGCGGAGTGTAAAAGTGTGTCCAGGGGATACTTTCTGTAAAAGAGGGCTTCAAGAAACGTTAGCGTTAGGCATGGAAATTGACAAGCTTTATCATGGTATGGAATTGCCTTCCAAATTTAAAATTGGGGTTGCAGGTTGTCCCAATAAATGTACGGACGCTGCTTCTGTCGACTTAGGCCTGATGGGTACTAGCAAAGGATATCATCTTTATGTTGGAGGTAATGGTGGTGTTAAACCGAGGCAAGGGAATATCCTTTTAGAGAATCTTCAGAAAGAGCAAATTATCCCTGTTATGGACGCGGTAATTTCTTTCTATAAAGAAAATGCCAAACCTCAGGAGCGGATTGGGCGCCTAATTGATCGAATCGGAATAGAAGATCTGCAGAAGTCTGCAGAAAAAGCTAGACATTAAGACATTAAAAAGCGGATCATTGCATCCGCTTTTTAATGTCTTATATTGGGTAAATCCTAATTGTTACTCAACGTGTATGGCATCGGTGGGGCAACCGTCGGCAGCATCTTTAGCAGCAGCTTCATTTTCACTAGGAACTGGGTTTGTGTATGCGACAGCCAACCCATCATCCTCCATCTTAAAAACCTCTGGACAGAATTCAGGGCATGCTCCACACCCAATGCACACATCTTTGTCGACTGCAGCAATCATTATGTATCCTCCTTTTACGAATCTCTAAACTATTCTGCCCTAGTTAGAGGTTAATATTCACAAAAAGGTTAATATTAACTTCATATTTTAAGGATATTACATTAAAATCGCGGATTTCACTTTCAGTCCACAAGCGGTTTATATTCTGCATTAACTCGATTTTGTTCACGTTGATTCGCTATTGACGTATTATAATGTTTAAAAGACTGAAAAATGATGTAGATTTTGCGTAAAATAATTAATTCCAAAAATATCCATAAATCTATAACTGGTAAGACTTTGCATATATTTTTCTCGCTTTTGGCAATTGCCTTTTTATTTGCGATTTCGACATCCACCATATCGTATAATAAGTTCACCGGAGATATGCGAAAATTAATATAAGCATAAAAGTGAACCGGAATAGAGTTAAGGTGGTATTACGCAGAATGGGCAAGAAGATTAAAATTATTGTCGCGGATGATAATCGGAATTTATGTCAAATGTTACAAAACTTTCTCCAAGGTCAGGAAGATTTAGTCGTAGTTGGAGTTGCGAATAATGGACTAGAAGCATGGGAGCTAATTCAAACTCAGGAACCAGATCTGATCATACTCGATTTAGTTATGCCGAATTTAGATGGGTTAGGCGTATTAGAACGAATCAATGCCCGCACGACGATGTCCCGACCGAAAATAATTATGTTAACAGCATTTGGTCAAGAATCACTGACTCATCAAGCGATGATCCTAGGTGTTGACTACTTTATCCTTAAACCCTTTGATCTGGAAATTCTTAGTAAACGAATTCGTTCGTTATCCCAAGATCAACCATCATCTGCTCAAACTCAGTTTTCCACGTCTACACCCATCGTGACAACGGTTGGAAACGGGCTGAATTTGTGTGTCGAAGTGACCACAATGATGCATCAAATCGGAATACCTGCCCATGTTAAAGGGTATCAATATATTAGAGATGCTATCTTAATGGTCGTAGAGGATGTCTCCTTGTTAGGAGCAGTCACCAAGGAACTCTATCCAAGTATTGCCAAAAAGTTTGATACTGCACCAAGTAGGGTTGAACGAGGAATTCGTCATGCCATAGAGTTAGCCTGGGAACGAGGACATACCGATACGCTTAAACGAATATTTGGGTATTCTATGAACATAGAACGGCAAAAACCCACGAACTCCGAATTCATAGCTCTTCTTGCCGATAAATTAAGAGTTATGAGTAAAGTTAGCTAGAATTAGACATGGTAATTATGGAACTATCGAATGCACCAAGATTATGCTTCATGGCAATGATTTTGGTGCTTTTTGCTTAAAATAGAAATTTTTTTTACTTAATTGAATGTATTGGTTGACTAATCATGTAAAATAAGGGAAACATAGTGTTATAAGGGAGGAATAATTTTAATTTTTGTTGATTTAGGTAATGTTACATTTTTATGATGGTATATTTTGATTAATTCTTTAAATATAGCAGGAAAATGGACTAAGTATACAGAATACTATAATGTTTGGATAACATGGGCGAGTCGCACTTTGCTAAATACCCATTGTTTCCATTTTGATATTTAGTAGAAAAAGATAGTTAAAAGGAGAGTGTTTAAGATTAAGAAGAAACGTGTCTTGACCGTAGCCGTTGCTATGCTGCTAGTTGTTAGTGTTATACTGACTGGCTGCTCAAGCAATCAACCAGCTGCCCCAGCAAAAGTGATGAAAACTAGTTTTAACGCTGGCGCAGAACCCAAAACCCTAGATCCTGCCGTTTCGACAGGTGTTCCGGAGACCCACATAGAAACAGCCCTATTTGAAGGATTGACACGCATCGGCGAAGGTGAAAAGGTAATGCCCGGTATCGCTGAAAGCTGGACACAAAGCGCTGATGGTATGGTAATAACGTTTAAACTTCGCGATGCCAAATGGAGTAACGGTGATGCAATCACCGCTGACGACTTCAAATATTCATGGCTACGTGCACTTGCTCCTGAAACGGCGTCTGAGTATTCCTATCAACTTTACTACATCAAGGGTGCTGAAGATTATAACGCTAAAAAGGGAACCGCAGATGCTGTTGGTATCAAAGTTGTTGATCCTAAGACTTTGGAAGTAACTCTTGCTGCTCCTACTCCTTACTTTATAGCCTTAACTGCCTTCCATACCCTGTACCCTGTTAATAAAAAGGTTGTTGAAGCAAACAAGGACTGGTCCCTAAAGGCTGAGACATTCGTATCTAGCGGTCCTTTCAAAATGCAAGAGTGGAAACACAATGATCAAGTCGTTGTGGTTAAAAATGAAAATTATTGGGACGCTAAGAGCGTTAAGCTCTCTGAAGTCACCTTCAAATTGATTGAAGATAATAAAGCAGCTCTGACAGCCTTTGAAAGCGGTCAATTAGACGCACTTGAACATATTCCCATTGAGGACATCGAGCGCCTTAAAGCTGCTAAGATCCTGAAAATTGCTCCATATATTGGTACCTCTTATTATCGTTTTAATGTTACCAAGAAGCCTTTTAACGATGTCAAGGTTCGTAAGGCATTGACTTTGGCAATTAATCGTCAAATGTTGATTGACAAAGTTGTTAAAGGTGGACAATTGCCTGCCTATGCATTCACCCCTCCTGGTATGGTGGATGTTGAAGCTGGCAAAGACTTCCGTAAAGTTGGCGGAGACTATATCAAAGAAGATGTTGCAGCAGCTAAGGCACTCTTAGCAGAAGCCGGCTACCCTGATGGCAAGAACTGGCCTGCAGATGTTACGATTCTTTACAACACTAAATCCGACAACAAACTGCTTGCTGAAGCGATCCAAAATATGTGGAAAACCAACCTGGGTATCGATATTCAGCTGCACAATGAAGAATGGGCAGTCTATCTGGAAAACCAAAAGAAACTTAACTACAATATTTCCCGTGCTGCTTGGATTGGTGATTATGCTGATGCTATGACATTCATGGATATGTTTGTTACTGGTGGCGGCAACAACCAAACCGGTTGGTCCAATGCTGAATATGACAAACAAATTAAAGATGTTGCCAACAAATCCGGCGATCAAAAGGTTCGTATTCCTGCAATGCATGCTGCTGAAAAGGTTTTGATGGATGAAATGCCTATCATGCCTATCTACTTCTATACGCTTCCATGGGTTATCAAAGATAATGTAAAAGGCGTATTCTATTCATCCCTTGGGCCTATAGACTACAAGTTTGCAACTGTTGAATAGTACCATGATATCCCAATACTGCAACGATGGAGGTGGGCTGAAATGCAGCCCACCTCCATTTCATATGTGTATTAAGGGAACATTATTCCAAAAATAACAATATAATATGGTTTAATTAATCGTAGTATACAGTATATAATATAATTTAGTTGGATTATATCAATTAGGAGTCGGAGAGGACTTAAATAAATCCTTTTCTAAGGGGGATGAATATGGCAAAATATCTACTTCAGCGAATTGCATCGGCGTTACTTGTAATTTTTTTAGTTATTTCGCTTACCTTTGTGTTGATGCACTCAATTCCCGGTGGTCCCTTTTCTCGCGAAAAACAAGTTCCACCAGCAGTCTTGAAGAACCTAGAAGAACGTTATCACATGAATGACCCGCTCTCAAAACAGTATATTGACTATATGAAAAATGTTGCACAATTTAATTTAGGCCCAACCTTTCGTTATGAAGGTAGAACGGTTAACGATCTTATTAAGGATGGACTGCCCAAAACGGCTACCATAGGGTTTTTGGCTACAATTTTTGCACTCGGTGGGGGCTTGCTGCTTGGCAGCATTGCAGCTCTCAAGCATAATAAAACTCCTGACGGTGTGGCAACCTTTATTGCTACGATCGGTGTTTCTGTTCCCAGTTTCGTTATGGCAACTTTTTTGCAATATTATTTAGGATACAAGCTTGGCTTGTTTCCACCTGTTGGCTGGAATAATGGAGCTTTGAAAAATTTAGTCTTGCCCTCAATCGCGTTAGGGGCTTATCCTATTGCCCAAATTACGCGCTTGATGCGGACAAGCATGTTAGATGTCCTAAGTCAGGATTACATTCGTACTGCCAGGTCAAAGGGGTTACCAGGGTACGTGATCATTGGTAGACATGCTATGCGCAATGCGTTGTTACCGGTTATTACCTATTTAGGGCCTTTCTTTGCATATATTCTTACTGGAAACTTTGTCGTTGAATATGTTTTCAATATTCCCGGAATCGGGCAATTCTTTGTTACCTCGATTACTAACCGTGACTATTCTACCATTATGGGCATGACGGTCTTGTTCTGTAGTCTTTTAGTGGTATTTAACCTGTTGGTGGATATAGCTTATACATTTATAGATCCCAGGATCAAACTCACTGGTCAGAAAGGGGCGTAGTAATATGAAATTAGCACAAAACCTATTTGAACCCGCAATATCACAGATTTCAGCCGAGCATATTAACCGCCCCAGTACTACTCTATTGCAAGATGCCTGGCGACGTTTTAAGCAAAATAAGTTGGCCATGGCAGGTCTAATAACCCTTGCGAGCCTTATCCTCTTCGCCTTTTTTGGCCCGCGTTTCATTCAATATAACTACTATACCAATGACTTAATGAATCAATATCTCCAACCCTCCTGGATTCATCCCTTTGGCACAGATGCTTTGGGTCGTGATACAATGGCTAGGCTAATGTACGGAGGAAGGGTTTCGCTAGCCATTGGCTTTGTATCTGTCTTGATTAACCTAAGTATTGGTGTTTTCTACGGTGGAATTTCCGGTTATTTTGGCGGTAGAATTGACAATCTGATGATGCGGATTATTGATATAATCTATAGCATACCGGAATTGTTGTATGTAATTCTGCTCATGGTAGTCATGGGGAGCTCGGGTAGCTTGCTCAACATCATGATTGTACTAGGAATTGTTAACTGGATGGGAATGGCCAGGATTGTACGTGGACAGATCTTAGTATTAAGGGAGCAAGAATATGTTTTGGCTGCTCGAACCTTGGGTGCTAGTAGCTCACGGCTCATGTTAAAACACTTAATTCCTAATGCTCTGGGCCCCATCATTATCACGTCTGCTTTGGCTATTCCGATGGCAATTTTTATGGAAGCCTTTTTGAGCTTTATCGGGGTTGGAATTCAGCCTCCTTTTGCCAGTTGGGGATCCCTAGCTGCAGAGGGCAGGTTAAACATTCCGTCCTATCCATATGCCTTATTTTTCCCCGCTGCAGCAATAGCGATCACCATGTTAGCGTTTAACTTTGTCGGAGACGGCCTGAGGGACGCCTTTGACCCAAAAATGAGGAAGTAGAGGAGGAGAAGATATGGGACATTTACTTGAAGTTAAAGACTTATCAACTTCCTTCTTTACCTATGCTGGTGAAGTTAAGGCGGTTGATGGTGTGAGCTTTCACCTTGACCAAGGAGAGGCTATCGGGATCGTAGGAGAATCCGGTTGTGGTAAGAGTGTCACAGTCCAATCTATCATGCGTTTGATTCCTAACCCGCCCGGTAAAATCATTGGAGGCAGTGTTAATTTTAACGGGGCGGATCTTTTGAAAAAAAGTGATAAACAAATGGACTCCATCCGCGGTAAGGATATTAGTATGATTTTCCAGGATCCTATGACCTCCCTCAATCCTGTGCTCACGGTAGGTTTGCAACTAACCGAAGTACTTAAGCGGCATGAAGGGTTAACTGGCAAGGCTGCTGCTGATCGTGGAGTTGAGCTTTTAGACCTTGTAGGTATATCTAATCCGGAAAGTCGCTTAAAACAGTATCCACATCAATTCTCCGGAGGGATGCGCCAACGGGTTATGATTGCGATCGCTTTGGCCTGTAATCCGAAATTACTCATTGCTGATGAACCCACGACCGCCTTAGATGTAACGATTCAAGCCCAGATTTTAGAGTTAATGCAAGATCTAAAACGTAGAATTAACACCTCCATCATCATGATCACCCATGATTTAGGGGTAGTTGCTGGGCTTTGCACCCGAGTTATCGTCATGTATGGGGGGAAAATTATCGAAAGCGGTAATACCGATGATTTATACTATCGTCCCAAACATCCTTATACTTGGGGTCTTTTGAAATCAGTGCCTCGCTTAGATGCGGATAAGGTTGAAAAACTTATTCCCATTCCTGGTTCACCCATTGATTTGCTTGATCCTCCAAAAGGATGTGGCTTTGCCCCGCGTTGCTCTTATTGTATGCAAATTTGCATTGAGCAAAAGCCGGAATTCACCCAATTGGGTGATGGTCACCAGGTGGCTTGTTGGCTTCAACATCCTCAAGCTCCCAAAGTAGCAGAACTGGAAGGGAGAGTTTAACATGGCAGCACGAGAAGAATACATCTTAGAAGTCAATAACCTAGTTAAACATTTCCCTTTAGGAGGCGGCTTGTTTTCGAAGAAACAACAAGCAGTGCAGGCTGTAAACGGAATCAGCTTAAAGGTGAAACGAGGGGAAACTCTGGGTATTGTTGGAGAAAGTGGCTGCGGTAAGTCAACAGCCGGAAGAACGATTATTCGACTTTATGAACCCACTGCAGGGCAGATTATTTTCGAAGGCAAGGATGTTACGAAGGCCCAAGGAAATGACCTCATGGAACTTCGGCGCAATATGCAAATGATCTTTCAAGATCCCTATGCTTCTTTAAATCCCCGGATGACGGTGGGTGATATTGTTGCTGAGGCTATAGATATCCATCGATTGCTCACAGGGCAAAAACGAACCCAACGAATTTTTGAGTTGCTTAAAATCGTTGGCTTAAACCCTGAACATGCCAATCGGTTCCCGCATGAGTTTTCGGGAGGACAACGGCAGAGAATTGGAATTGCTAGAGCATTAGCGGTTAACCCTAGTTTGATCATTTGCGATGAACCTATCTCCGCTCTAGATGTCTCAATTCAGGCTCAGGTTGTTAACATGTTAGAGGAATTGCAACAAAAGCTGGGTTTAACTTATTTGTTTATTGCCCATGACTTATCGATGGTTAAATATATCTCCCATCGAATTGCCGTCATGTACTTGGGTCGAATCGTTGAACTAACAAGCAGTAAGGATCTTTACGCAAATCCCATGCATCCGTACACTCAAGGGCTGCTGAGTGCTATTCCAATTCCTGATCCTCACGTAGAAGCTCAACGACGACGCATTATTCCTAAGGGGAATGTGCCAAGCCCGATTGACCCTCCATCAGGGTGTTATTTCCGTACTCGATGTCCCCATGCCATGGACGTCTGTGCCAAAGAAGCACCTGAACTAACGGAAATGGGCAATGAACACCTTGTTGCCTGCCATTTATTGAAGAAGTAATCTTTAGCCTGTAAAGACGTCTGCTAAACTTCCAACGATTGGGGAGTGTAGTTGACGTCTTTTAGGTCGTAGTTTGGATCCTTGCCTTGAAAGAAATGTCTTAAAATCTTTAGGATTAGTTAAAAGGAATACGCTTAATAATATAGAATTAGTATTAATAGAGTTTTGTTTATAGAAACTTAGAGTGCATAGGAGAGACTATGGGAACAATCTTCTGTTTAATAGGGAAAAGTAGTTCAGGTAAGGACACCCTTTTTAATGAACTGATCAAGGATAAAGACCTCAACTTAATACCCATTATTCCGTATACAACAAGACCTAAAAGAAGTAACGAACTTAATGGAGTACACTATCGATTCATTCATGAAGATAACCTTAGAGACTATGAACAAGCAGGCTTAATCATTGAAAAAAGAGTTTATAACACTGTGAATGGAGTTTGGGTTTACTGTACAATCGATGATGGTCAAATTGATTTAGAACATAATAATTATATCCTTATTGGTACCTTAGAAGGGTACAAACTCCTTAGGCGATATTTTGGTAATCCTAATGTGGTTCCTATTTATATTGAAGTTGAAGATCAGATTCGCTTAGAAAGGGCAATGCATCGAGAGAAACAACAAGCAACCCCAAATTATCAGGAATTATGTAGAAGGTTTTTAGCCGACAGTGCAGATTTTAGTGTTGATAACCTCATCCTTTATGGGGTTCCTAAGATTTATTATAATGAGGACCTATCTGAATGCTTAACTAAAATCAAATTTGATATAGAGACCTTGTTGAACTCGTTCAAAGGGCCGGGTGAAAACTAAGTCCCCAAATTCTATGTAGTGACAACAATCAACAAGCGTCCATTTCACATTAAAAGTGAAGTGGACGCTTGTTTTTTATTGTTATGAAGCAAAAGTGCGAATCTGAAAAAACTAAACAAGTTATAGCATAACCTCTTATAATGACAAAGTCACAACCCATTTGTGGCTTTGATTTCTTAGCTAATGGTGCGCCCGGCGGGATTTGAACCTGCGACCTCCGGCTTCGGAAACCGTCACTCTATCCACTGAGCTACGAGCGCTTACTGAGAATACTTTACTACTCTACTTAAAAATGCGTGTTTTGTCAAGCAGTATCATAACTTTAGTTTAAGGTTGGTCAACGGTAATAGGTTACAGATTTGTCTCTTTTCACACTCTGCAGTATAATTCAACTAGGATAGATTAACATCGTACGCGTATTGAATGGGGGATTTGAGTGAACTGGAAACGTTTTCAAGACTATTTTAAATGGCAGCTGCTAAAACACTTTTTGGGAATCTTAGTGGGTGCTTCGATCGTAAGTATGAGTATTAATTCACTGATTATCCCCAATCATATCGCAGACGGTGGGCTTACAGGAATTGCTATAATCCTTCATTATCTTTTTAATTGGCCAGTCAGTTGGGCAGTTTTTCTGCTGAATCTGCCTCTATTTATCTTGGGTTTGCGTATGGTAGGACGGAATTTCTTAATTTTTAGTATCGTGGGTGTGGGAGTGCTTTCTGCCACACTTTCTCTAACATCAAACATACCTGTATTAACGCACGATACCTTGCTGGCAGCCATTTCCGGCGGGGTACTGTCCGGCATCGGCATGGGAATTATCTTCCGTTCTAGAGGCTCGCTGGGTGGTACAGATATTTTGGCTGTCTTGTTTGCCAGAACGACCCCCTTTAGTGTTGGTCAAATATTATTGGGAATCGATGCGGTTATCTTCCTAGGCGTCGCTATTTTGTTTCGACCGGAAATGGCCATGTATGCCATGATTTACATGTTTATTGCAACACGTGTCGTAGATCTTGTCCAAGAGGGCTTAAGCCATTCAAAGTCAGTTATGGTGATTACGACTCATCCGCAGCAAATTGCCGAAGAAGTTATGGCAAAGCTAGAACGTGGTGTCACCCTTTTTCATGCGACTGGGGCTTTTTCTGGGGAGGCAAAGCAAGTTGTTTACTGTGTTATCAATCGCACAGAATTGTCTCAAATTAAAGAAATCGTGCATAAGCAAGATCCTTTGGCTTTTGTAGCAGTTTCTGAGGTTCCTGAAGTGGTCGGAGAAGGCTTTTCATCATGGAAAGGACATTAACATTGAAATGAGGGATAGGATTGAAACGGCGCAAACGAAGTTCAAGGCGACGACGACAGATCACGTTTTCAATTTTAGTAGGGATCCTTATTATGTTTGCGGCGGGACCTTTTGTCGTTCGAATGGAGCTCTTAAGAGAGGCAAAACGTGATTATGATATTCGCAAAGTACAAGAAGAATTAGGATGGTTGGAAACATACGGTGGCCCATTAAATGCGTTAGAATTAACCAATGATACAAAACTATGGTTGGGGCTTAACTTAGGAAGCAAAGAGGTTGAGTCTGCATTAACAGCCTATCAAGACGAAAAACATCTTGTTTGGTTAGCTAATTTCTATTCCCAAGCAGGAGACTTTGCTAAGGCACAAAGTATATTGGAAGCCATGAATCCTTCCCCCCGTACTCGGCTTGGTAAAGGCTTACTATCGCTTGCTAAAGGAGAAGCAAAAGAGACTCAAGCTTTGTTAGCTGGGACAGAGTCCGATTGGAAGTCCTTGACTCCTCAAGAACAATGCCTGAGGCATTTAAGTTTAGCTCAAGCAGCTATATCCTTGGAAGATAGCCTTTCAGTCAATGCTGAGCTTGATAGTGCTCAGAAGCTGGATCCCAAGAACCCAGCCTATTTGTCTGTGGGATTCAATCTGGCTATAGCACAAGGAGAATGGGCAAAAGCCATACAACTTAGTCACTTAATCGATGATCAAACTTGGAGGCCCCCGAATTCATTGTACCTTATAAAAAGAGCAGTCCTTGCGATTCATGAAAATGATCCACAGGGCTTGTCAGATAGGCTTACTTTATTAGAAAAACTTCCACTCGAAGAAGGCAGTATCCAATATGTAAAGGGAATTAACGCTCTAAAAAAAGGTCAGTTACAAGAGGGTAAGACCTTGCTTGAACTCGCGTTAAAAGATGGGCTGGAGGGTGAGGTCAAGGCTGATGCTCAAAAAGCACTTGAACAAGTATCGGATCGTCAAAAAGTCGATCCAGCTTTACAGACCTTTTGACAAAAATGGGTGAACTTGCCCAATTTAATGAGCTGGGGTGATGGGCTCTTCTTTCAAATTACTTTCGGGTGGCCAGGTACTGTTGGCCTGGGCAAGCAATTCTCCCACTGGCATTAAAGTTTGACCTTTATTTTTTAGGTGTTGAATAATCGGTGGTAATGCTTGAATGGTATCAGGCGCCGAGTCTGATGCATGAAATAATACAATATCTCCAGACTTAGCCCCACCCCCTGAGCGGTTACCATTAAGTACATTATTGATAACAGCAGTTGCACCGGGCCGCTTCCAGTCAAGAGAATCGACACTCCACTGAATAACACGGTATCCTAACTGATCGGCTGTGGCAATAACCTTATTATTATAGGCGCCGTTAGGTGCACGGAGTAAGCGAATCTTTTGATGGGTTATGCTTTCGAGAACTTGCTGAGACGTTGTAATCTCATTTTCAATATCTCCAGTTCCTAAAGTATCAAGATCGATATGTCGATTTCCATGTGAACCAATTTCATGGCCTTCCGCCACCATTCTCTTTACCAGAGTTTGATGCTTATCTGCCCATGGACTCGAGAGAAAAAATGTGGCATGTATACTTTCTCGTTTTAGGATATCCAATATGGGTTCTGCCGTCTTTTCTCCCCAACTAATATCAAAGGTAAGCCCAATTGCTGGGGTGGCGACATTGACAGAATAGATAGGTTTCAGCTTTCCCGAGAAAACTGAGGTGACATTTTCTCGGTAAGCGACCATGACGAACAATAGGATCCCCCAGAGAGCAATATTACGCCATGATGGGCGTTTGAAAATTATGATCCGCATTGTGCACTCCTCCTTCGACTAAAAGATATTCATTAGTTATCAGGATCATGAGAAGTAAAAACAAAAAAACGCCCTTACGGCGTTTTATATTCACGGATTTCTTAATTCAATAAAAATTTTTAGAATTTGCGTTGGAAAAATCGTTTGCCAAAAATAGTTTCGATTAAATCAAGTTTAAATAATATTTTAAGGAAAAAGTGTAAGACCATAAAAGAAACAGCCACTAAAACAAGCATGCGAATGAGGAAAAAAGCAATAGCAAAAACAAAGGTGAAAACCTTACTTAGGACTAAGGCTGATACATAAAGACTAAGAATCAGGATAAGGGATTTAAGAGCAAACATCCAATAATTAGAAGATTGAGTTGGACGATAAATATTCAAGGTCAAACACTCCCTTCTTGAAAATAGATTATCATATTTCGACTTTTATGTCTAGGTTACAAGCTGGTTCGTCCTTAATTTCGTAATTAAAACCATGCATTATTCTTTTTAACGATAGTTTAGAATATGCCCCAATAAATCGACTCGTGCATATGATGGAACAGACACGGAGGGGATAATATGCACGATAGGGAATTATTTGTCTGGCGGAACCTTATGGAGGATGGTACACAGTGTCTAGGGGAAGAACAGTATCTTAAAGCAGAAACTTATTATATCCAAGGTCTTTTGAAGGCTTATCAATTAACCGTTCCCGAAATTGTGGCCTTTACATTACGATTATTAGCAACAGTAAGAGTGCGTCTAGGAAATCTAGACTATGCGGAAGAGGGATTTAAGGAAGCATTACGTATTTGTCAAGAGATCCAGAATACTAAAGGAATGGCTGAAGCCTGGGCTGGGCTTGCCAGTGTGTCCGTTAAAAAAGGAAGATTTGAGGAAGCAGCTAAGGATTATCAACAAGCGATCTCAATTTACCCGAGTTCCTCCCCACAGTTAAGATTGGGTATGCTTTATGCGGATCTTGGCCAAGTATATACTGCCCTAGAAGATTGGGGCAGAGCTAAGGAAACGTTTTTACAGGCCCAAGAATTATGTCGTTTATACGGCTTTCACAAAGGGGAGGCCGATTTGGATGTTTTGCTGGGGGAGTTGTACTTTCGGCAGGGGCAAATAAATAGTGCTTTAAAGACCTTTAATCATGCTTGTCAGCTCTTTGCCAGGATAGCTGATTTAGTTGCTTTGTCGACAACACTTCAATATTTAGCCTTACTATATTTTGCGCAGAATGAAATGCTATTGGCTTTTGAATGCCAACAAAGGGCAGTGGCGCTTTGTTTAAAATTTGAAACAAGTGAGGTATTTAGTGAAAGTTGTTACTTTTTAAGTAAAATTGATCAGTTCTTAGAAAATAACCTTGAGGCTAAATATTATCTTGAATTATCAATTCGGTTTTATCTTCACCAAGATCTCGACCTAGGGTTACGCTATCAAAATTTGGCAGGTCTACTTTTCCTTTCTTTGGATTTCACGAAGGCTAAATTATATTATCTACAGGCCTTAACTCTCTTTGAAAAGTTTGATGATCAGCTTAGGATGGGTGAAGTCCAAGAATCTTTAGACATTCTTAAGGAGATTCAGGAACGTAAGGAAGGTTCGTTAAAGTTTCAAGACAAGTCTGATGAAAGCTTTGAATTTAGTCGTGAGTTTACAATCGAAGCGTTAGTACACTTGGCTGAGTTTTATGAAAAACGTCATAATTTTCGTGATGCCCTTAATTGTTATTGGAAAGCTCTCGAAAAGGGACGAGACGCCGAAGTAGTCACAGATTGGATTGAGATAAGAGTTCAAAGGGTTTCAAAACGTCTTCGGCGTAAAAAGTAATCCAAAATATTTCCTAAATATTATCAATCAAGCTTTATTAAATCCTCTAGTTCAGTTAGAATGAAGATATCGAATGTCTCTCTTAATAAAGGGAGGGGGGATTATGATGCGGGAAGAAGATTCAATACTCCTCGAATGTTTGGAAGATGTGTACCACACCTTTGAAAAAGCCTTAAAAAAGGCTCAACTGGTTCGGTCAATCCATGTTCAAAATTTTGAGCGACTACTTGTCGAATTGCGAAGCGAGCGCAGGGTTTTTGAGGATATTTCTATCCCAGCCCGACTTATTGTGGAACAATTATTAGAATCTCAATTTAAAGTTGGACAGGTTGCCTTGGAAGCTGAGCGATTCAAACAAGGTTTTACCAGTGTATCCCTTGTCAAGGTTGAGGAATTTGGAATCATCTGTGTAAAGTTAGGGGAGCTGGAGATCTCTTGGCGAGATGGAAACTATTCTTATTACCTTTATCCGGATAAGGTTGAATTAAGAGCGACTGATGAAAAGTCTTCTATCAAGTTATTTTTTTCGATTTCCTTTAATCGACAAACGCTGGAAAGGTTTCCCGAAATTTTGATCTCTCCGAATGTTGTATATATACATCCCCAGCTTGAAAAATGGATACGGAAGGTGTAATGATGTCAAATCTTTCTCAAGGTTTAGTACAAATTTATACTGGTAATGGTAAAGGAAAATCTACGGCTGCTTTTGGATTAGCAATCCGGGCAGTAGGTCATGGTTTTCGGGTTTTTATTATCCAGTTCATGAAAGGTCGGGATGATTATGGAGAATTAACAGGCTTAAAGCGTTTGAGCCCAGAATGTCATCTCGAACATTATGGAGGGCAAGGATGGGTTCACAAAGGTGAACGATTAGAAGAGCACCTTAAAGAGGCTCAAAAAGCCTTCTCCAGAGCAGAAGAGATAGTTCTTTCCGGAGAATGGGATATTGTTATATTAGATGAACTCATTAACGCAGTTTGGTTCGAGTTAATTTCAGAAGAAAGTGTTTTAGAATTGATCAATAACAAACCCCCAAAGGTTGAACTGATTTTGACAGGACGAAATGCTTCTCAGCTGTTAATCGATCGAGCGGATCTGGTGACGGAAATGGTTCAAAGAAAACATCCCTTTGAGCATGGAGTTATGTCCCGTAAAGGAATTGAGTTTTGAGATCGTTGTCTAGTAGAATAGTTACAGATGATCAACTTAGACTATTGTATAATAAATTTTTAATGGATATACTATCTATATACGCCTTAGGACTACGTCGTCCATGCTGAACCACTAGGGGTGACGCATGGACGGTTTTAATTTTCGAGATTGAAGGGAGCAAAAACTTATTATGAAGATGACCAAAGAGGACGTTTTAAGGGAAGCCCACGAAAAAGAAGTTAAGTTCATTCGACTACAATTCACGGACATCTTTGGAATTCTCAAAAATGTTGCCATTACAATTGAACAATTGGAAAAAGCCTTAGAAGGAGAGCTAATGTTTGATGGTTCTTCGATTGAAGGATTTGCCCGTATTGAAGAATCGGATATGTATTTGCGTCCAGATCCCGATACGTTTGTCGTTTTTCCATGGCGCCCTAAGCAAGGGGGAGTTGCCCGGTTAATTTGTGATGTCTATAATCCTGATGGAACTCCGTTTGTTGGTTGCCCACGTGGTGCCTTGAAGCGAGTCTTAGCAGAAGCTTCTGAAATGGGGTATACCTTAAATGTCGGACCAGAGCTGGAATTTTTTCTCTTTAATACGGATGCTGAAGGACGTCCGACGACAATTACCCACGATAGAGCGGGCTATTTTGACTTAACTCCCGTTGACCTCGGTGAGAATGCCCGACGAGATATGGTATTAACCTTAGAACAGATGGGCTATGAAATTGAAGCTTCACACCACGAAGTAGCTCCAGGACAACATGAGATTGATTTTAAGTATGCAGATGCTCTGGATATCGCAGATAAAATAGTAACCTTCCGGTTTGTCATACGCACTATTGCTCAACATCACGGGTTACATGCCTCGTTTATGCCTAAACCAATTTTTTGGTATCAATGGATCCGGCATGCACAGTAATCAATCCCTTTTTAAAGACGGTAAAAA
>NZ_JYNH01000024.1 GCF_000960765.1 Desulfosporosinus sp. I2
ACCCATTTTGCCTTTCTCGATAGTTCACGCGGCTGGACGGAAAAACGAGCGATTCCAGAAGAGCAATATCAATGGTTAGAAAAAGACTTAGAGAAGGCTCAAGGTAAGCGTATTTTTGTAATAACCCACATTCCGCCCACTGATCCGAGAACAAAGACTGAACCCAACCCCTATCCCCAAATGCCTGAGTCTCAAAAAGCGGGGCTGATTCAACAGGAAATGAGTAAGTTGAGCGGTACCAGTAACCTCGATCACGCTTTTAAAGACAAAGAAGAGGCTAAACGCTTTGAAGGCCTAATGACTAAGTACAAGGTGGATACGGTGTTTTTGTCACATATCCATGCTTATTTTAGTTTTGTTAAAGGGGATGTGCGATATATCATTAGTGGAGGGGCCGGGGCAGAACTTTTGACCAAGGATAGTTATTATCATTTTCTTCGGGTTAAAGTGACCGATAAGGAAAATTACCTTGAAGTTGTGGAACTTCCGTCTCCGCCGAACGTTATTATGGATCGCTATATTGCAGCGGGGCAGATGTTTGCTCGGTCGATTTACAAGGAGTACACCACAATAGTGTATGGAATTGGACTAGCTATCCTCTTGGTTATTGGAGGGATACTTTGGATTTATCGCAAGAATTGGTGGGCCTATCTTCAGCGTCTGGGGCGGTGGTTTTTCGAAATTACCAAGTTTTCGGTATTAAAGTACAAAGAAATTGTTAAGAAGAAATAATTAGATTGAAGGTGCTTTGCTCATGCATTAAGGATGGCGGGAATGCTAAGGTTCCGCCAGCCGCTACTAACAGCGTGTATACGCAATGACTAAATTTGCAGGAGATAACAATGTCTTTAAAGGGACGTTGGATTCGGAGTTAGATGACAGCCGAGAAAGAGTTTATTATTATGGAAAAATACGGTATAATATTTTGAGGTGATTTCAATGCAGGCTATTAAAGATATCATTAATAAGCGAGACCAGATTATTAGTATTGCATCTCATTACAAAATGTTTAATGTTAAGCTATTTGGTTCTGTACTTAGAGAAGAGGAAAACGCGGAAAGTGACATAGACTTTTTGGTTGATTGTGAAGATGATTGTTCTCTGTTTGACCTTATCTCACTGAAATATGATTTAGAAGAAATTTTAGGTAGAAAGATTGATGTGGTCACTTCTGATTCTGTGCATTGGACTTTAAAGGACAGGATAGCACAGGAGGCTAGACCCATATGAAAGATGACAAGGTGTTTCTTCAAAACATCCTAGAGTGCATCGTGAAGATTGAAACATATACCAACTCTGGTAAAGAAGAATTCATGAGTTCAGACCTCATTCAAGATGCGGTTATTCGGAATCTCGAAATAGTTGGAGAAGCCACAAAGAGAGTATCACAAGGAATTAAAGAACAACACCAAGAAATACCATGGAGACAAATGGCCGGATTACGAGATGTGTTAATACATGATTACATGGGAATTAGCCTAAAAATTGTTTGGAATGTGGTACTGAACGAGTTGCCTCAACTTAAAGTTAAGATTATAGAATTATTGGATTAAGCACTGGACTTTTTTGGTTTAGTGCTTGTTTATATTTGGAGCGTGGTTAAGCATATAGCAATAGTTGGCACAAATGTTACGCCCCTGAGGAATAGGCTTATTACCTACAGTTCTCAGGGGCGTCTGTTCCCGATTTTACTTATCTGGCTTACATGAGACCATCCACATTACACCAAACTTATCTGTAAATTTAGCAAATAATGGACTAAAAAACGTTTCTTGTAGATCCATCTCAAGGGTGCCGCCTTGGGATAATGCTTCAAACATAGCTTTTGTTTCATCTTTGGTATCAAATCCTAATGAGAAAGCAATATTGTTACCGACACTGTAGGGTAGCTTAGGGAGAGTATCTGAGAAGCGAATTATATGGCCATTCTTTCTTAATTCAGCATGCATTACTAGATTTTTAACCTGATCCGGTACCGGAAAGGCTGGATTTGGTGGTGCATCGCCAAAATGTAATATTTCGCATTCCCCGCCCAGAACTGTTTGGTAGAACGTTACTGCTTCTTCACAATTCCCGTTAAACACTAAGTAGGGTATTAACCAATCACTCATCTAAAAGCCTTCTTTCATTAAATAATTGAATATATTATGTTCAATATCTGCTTAAGTAGACATTCTATAGTTAAAAAGAAAATACTTCAATCTTAAAACCCAAAATTGTCCACACCCTTTTGTCTAGGACTTGTTCTATAATGAGATTATAAAAATGATATTGAGTTAAAGGGAAAGGGGTTAATACCCATGCGAATTTTACATACCTCAGATTGGCACCTCGGACGAACGCTCGAAGGGCGCAGTCGAATTGAAGAACAAATAAAGTTTATCAATGAACTTTGCACGATCGTAGAAGATGAAAAGGTCGATCTTGTCTTAATTGCTGGAGACGTCTTCGATACCGTTAATCCGCCCGCCATTGCGGAAGAACTTTTTTATGATGCACTTAATCGATTATCTGCTGACGGAAAACGTGCAGTTGTGGCGATTGCTGGAAATCACGATAATCCGGAGCGTCTTTGTGCAGCAAGTCCTCTTGCGATTAGGAATGGGATCACACTTTATGGTCTGCCTAAACAAATCCTCGTACCTAGTCTACTGGTACAGCCGAATCAAGGTAGAGTAGTAAGAGTTGCTGCAGGCCTTGGGTGGGCAGAGTTACATATTCCCAGTTGCCCGGATCCAGCCATTGTGGCCATGTTACCCTATCCTTCTGAGTCTCGGCTCAATGAGGTTTTAAGTGTAAGTCTTGATGAAGAAATATTGCGCGCGGAATACTCAAAGCGTGTACAACAATTATTTAGCTCGTTTGGGCAAGCCTTTCGTCCGAATGCAGTTAACCTTGGGGTAAGTCACCTTTTCGTGAGAGGTGGTATGAAATCCGAGTCAGAGCGTCCGATCGAACTAGGAGGTGCCCCAACAGTTGAGGTGGAGGCGATGCCTTCCGGAGCTCAATACGTTGCGCTTGGACATTTACACCGAGCTCAGGCGGTTAAAGGAGCGGCTGTTCCGACTCGTTATTCAGGGTCCCCACTTGCATATAGTTTTTCTGAATCAGGGTATGCCAAATCTGTGATCCTTGTGGTGGCTCATCCAGGGCAAGCAGTAACGACCCAAGAAATTTTCTTAAGTGCGGGTTACCCTCTGGTGAAATGGCAGGCCAAGGAGGGCTTTGCCCAGGCGCAGCGCTGGATTGATGAGGGTAAGGATCTTCACGCTTGGATTGATCTGGAGGTTAATGTGACCAATGCACTGCATCCACAAGAGATCCACTCCCTAAGGCAGCAACGGGAGCGGCTTGTGAATATTCGCCCTATTTTCCCAGAGACAGAACAGATTGTTTTAGAATCCAGATCAAAGATGCCGATTCATGAACTCTTTCGAAAGTTCTATCAAGATAAAACGGGCGGAGCTGAGCCAGAGGAAGAATTAGTTTCTATGTTTTTATCCTTAATTGATCCTAACGAAGGCTTTAAAAGATACGAAGGTAACGATACTAACGATGCTATCGATGCTATCGATGCTATCGAGCCCGAATATTTAGAAATAGAACCCCTAGCTCGAACAATTACGACTGAGGATGGTGAGACGGCATGAGACCCATTCGTTTAAAGATCGCTGGTTTGAACAGCTTCAGGGAAGCCCAAGAGATAGACTTTTCGATACTATGCGAAACCGGGGTGTTTGGGATTTTCGGCTCTACTGGAAGTGGAAAATCGACAATTCTTGACGCCATCACACTCGCGCTTTACGGAACGGTCGAACGTGCGGCCAATAATACGCAAGGAATTCTTAACTACGCGGAAGAGCAGCTCACGGTGGAGTATATGTTTAGCCTTTCAACGGGAAATCAAGTGAAGTCTTACCGAGCAGAACGCGCCTATCGACGTTCTGGGGCCCGTACAGTTAAAGCGTCAACCTGCCGTTTGGTAGAGATCGACAGCGGAGTGGAAACGGTTATAGCTTCTAAGGCCGATGATATGACGAAGAAAATTGAGGATGTGCTAGGCCTTACTGTCGAAGATTTTACCCGTGCGGTGGTTCTCCCTCAAGGGAAATTTGCCGAGTTTTTAACGATAAAACCCAAAGATCGACGTCTGATGCTGGAAAGGCTATTTTCCCTTGAAGCTTACGGTAGGGAACTTTCCGCTCGGCTAGTCGAACAAATGGAAAAGGCCAAATTTACCTTAAATGGGACAGAACAACGGCAACAGGGTTTGGGTGATGCTTCCGAAGAGCGGGTCAAAGAGGCAGAAGCGGACTATAAAAGTGCAATTTTAAACTTAGGCAGGATTTCTAAGGAATGGACAACTTTAAAAAAAGAGTATGATCGTGCTCAGGAACTATGGAGACTTCAAGTACAATTACAACAAATAGGGGACAAAGAAAAAGAATTGGCAGCAAAACAACTTAACATAGATAAAACAGCTGAGCGCTTAAGTATAGCGGAGCGGGCGGAAGCGGTCCGTCCCATCTTGGAAGAAGTCGGCGTCACAGAAGAACGGTTCAAACAGGCTAAAGAGCAAGTTGAAAACGCCCACAGAAGATTGATAACGGCTAGAGCTGAAAAGGATACGTTAGAGGGGAAATGGGCTGAGGGCAACAAAAAAAGAATTGAAGCTGAACCACGTTGTCTACGCCGACTGGAACAACTCGAACAGGCTAAGAGCCTAGAAAATGATATCCAAGTTAGAGATGAACGGTTAAACGAAACACGTCACAACTATGGGGAGTTGGATCGAGTCTGCAAAGAGTTGGAACAAGCTATTCAGGTTCTGAACCATAAAAAAACAGATATGCAGAAACAACAGCTCGGCTTGAAAAGCCAATTACTGAACCTTTCAATCGACCCGGAGCAACGGACAAAGGTTAATTCGGCGGCCCAAGCTCTAGAAGCCTATCAGATAGTATCTAAACAAGTGGAAGGGTTGCAAAGGGAGCTTGAAGTAAAGTCCTCTGAAATATATGAGTGGGATTTAATCAGGCAGACGATTGTGAAGGAAGTTCAAGTTGCTCAGGAAACGGTAGAACAAATAACAGAATCCCTGAATCGTAGGCAACAAGCTCCGCCAGTTCGAGAGGATAGCTTAAGTGAACAAGCTCAGGAATTAGAACGCTATCGGCATAGAATTGATACTATAGAGCGGGCCGAGCAGGATAGGGCCCAGGAACAAGAACGCTTAGGAATTATTTTGGAGAATTGCCAAAAGGTGCAGGCTGAAATTGAAGGAAGGGAGGACGAACAGTCCAGAATTTGGGCTAGCGTTCAAGCCGCCAGATCATGGATAGAGACAAAATTGGCTGAAGTCAAAGGACTAGAACAAAAGAATCTCGCGGGATTACTGGTTGAAGGCCTAGCTGAAGGAGAAGCATGTCCGGTGTGTGGTTCGTCTCATCACCCTAAACCTGCTCAAGGTTTTGATGAGGATGTCTTAGACAAGGCGAAAAGTGAGCTGGATCAGGCCTCACGAGAACTCCAAGGGTTGGAGGAAACGTTAACGAATGGGATAACGGCCCTAGCAGTAGCCAAGGCACAGCTGTTGTCTAAACGAGAACTTGAACAAAACCAGTTAAACCTTCTTAAGCTTAAAGAACAAGCAATTCTCAATGAGCGTGAAGAACTTTCAGGGCCAGATCGCAATAGGGCTGCCCAAGATTTAAAGGTTCAACTGATAGAACAAGAATCTAAGCTGACAAATGATCGGCTTAACTTGAATCAATGGAAAACTGAACTTGAGCAATGGGAGCGTAAGCTGGAGGAAGCCCAGCGCAAGCAAGCAGAAGTAGAGAAGAAACAGCATAGTACGAGTGCACAAATTGCTTCCGTTGAGGGTCTAGGAAGTGGAATCCGGAATCAGCTCAACCAATTGCTCAAAGAACAGAGCCAGAGGAAAGAGCGCTTGGACACTCTGCGTGGAGAAATTGCTCTTTCAGAAATCTTGTTATTACAGGAACGATATACGAGTTGGGACCAAACGACAAGCCATTTAACGCAGGAGTTATCAGTTCTTGAAGAGGGTTTAAGAGAAACGGATGAGGCTTATCAGCGGCTCTCGCAAGAAAAGACCCATTGTGAGCTAAAACTGCAGAATCTGAAAACGGTCGGAAGTGAAGCTGCTCGTAATCTTAAAGAAATCAAGCAAAAATGGGACGATTTAACCGAGGGAAAGCCAGCCTGCGAACTCATCGAGCAAGTTAAAGTTGAGTTGGCACTTGTCATAGAAATTGAAGAAAAACTTAAGAACAGCTATGAGCTGGCCAATGGACTATGGACACAAGCGGAACAAACCCTGGCAGTTAACCAAAAGACCTTGGAAATTTCTAAAGAAGGGTTTGAAGGAGCTCAGCTCAAACTACAACGAGGTCTAAAAATAGCGCAATTTCCGACAGCGACAGCGGCTTATAATTCCCTATGCGATCTTCCTGAAAGGATAAAAATGGATCAAGATATTTCGTCCTTTCAACAAGAGGTCCTAATCTGGAAACAAAAACGCCAAGAAGTTGAAGAGCGACTTCAAGGACAAAGCCTTCGTCCAGAAGAATGGCTTGCTTGGCCTATTCGATTAAAAGAGATGGAGCAGGCTCATAACGAAGCAATAGAAAGACGAGGCGTCACCCAACTATCACTTGAAAGGCTTAACGAAAAACACGAAGAATGGATGCGCCTTGAAATTGAAAGAAAGGCACTTAACCATCGGCTCAGCTTATATAAGACCTTGCAAACGGTTTTTAAAGGGAATTCCTTTGTTGAGTTTATCGCCCAAGAACAATTGACCAATGTTGCTATAGATGCTTCAGAGCGCCTTAAAGAATTAACCAACCAACGTTATGCCTTGGAGGTCGACTCAGAGGGTGGTTTTATTATGCGCGACGATGCAAACGGAGGAGTACGCCGCCCAGTGAATAGTTTATCAGGAGGGGAAACATTCCTCACAGCACTTGCCCTGGCTTTGGCCTTGTCCACTCAAATTCAATTACGAGGGGAGTCTCCTCTAGAGTTCTTTTTTCTCGATGAAGGATTTGGGTCACTGGATGCTAACCTTCTTGAAACTGTGATGAACACGCTAGAAAAACTTCATCTTCAAAATCTGACAATCGGGATTATTAGCCATGTTCCTGAACTTAAAAATAGGCTTGCTCGTCGTTTAATCGTCACTCCTGCCGAGGCTGGTGGAACAGGAAGTAAAGTCCAGTTAGAAATGGCCTAGCAAATATCGGCACTCCCCTTAGAGATCTGTCCACCACATCCCAGAAAGATATTGTATCCCTTTGATCACTTGCCAGAAAGATAAACATTTAGAAAATTTTAACCTTGACTAAAGTTTCTAAAAAGGTATACTATTCGCAATAAGGGAATTAAGAAACGAAGTTTCACATATTAAAACCGATTGAGAATTGTTTCGAATTTCATGTCAGAATGGGAGGGTTATTAGTGTCTGAAAAATATGTGCAAACTCTTGAGCGTTCTCTAGATGTTCTTGAAGTACTTGCCCAAGCGGAAGAACCTTTAGGGGTAACTGAAATCGGAAATCGCATTAGTTTGCATAAAAGCACGGTGCACCGTATTTTGCAAACTCTATGTCACAGGGGCTATGTTGAGAAGAAAAAGGATCATGAGCGTTATCAATTAGGTATAAAAATTATTGAATTAGGGATTCGCTTTTTCAATGATTTAGAAATCCGGAAAGTGGCAGCTCCTGTTCTTAGCGACTTAGTGAAAGTTCTAGATGAAGTGGCCCACCTCGTGCTCCCCGATGAGGGAGAAATAGTTTATATCGATAGAGCAGAAAGTTCCCAAGTTGTCAGTATGCATTCTAAAGTAGGTCGCAGGGCTCCAATGCATTGTACTGCAGTTGGGAAAGCGCTACTTTCAACAATGCCTGAAGAGGAAGTCCGACACATTCTTGAACAAAAAGGAATGACAAGCTATACTCCCAATACAATAACTGATATAGATACCTTATTGGTTGAGCTTAGGCAAATTAAAGCGACTAAAATCTCGATTGAAAAGGAAGAAAACGAAATTGGAATTATATGTCTCGGAACTCCGATTTTCGATTATTCTGGACAGGCAATTGGAGCAATAAGTGTCTCTGGACCAGCTAGTAGGATTCAAGAAAAGGGAATTACACGTATTGGTGAAGAAATGAAAAAATCAGGAGAACGTATTTCAGCGAACCTAGGTTTTGATTTTTATAAGCGATCCTAATTCTAAAATTTGATTGCTACGCTTTTGCTCAGCGAGATTGTATGTAAGTTAATAAGAAAATATCTAATTTTTAGAAAGTTCCCTATTGACGATTAATCAATATAAGTTAATAATAGAGATATGGATATATTGAAACTGGGTTTTACCTGTTAAAACGTTATCTTGAAAAAGGACCATTAATCAAGGTGTTACTCAAAAAGGTAAACGCTTTAAATGAAGGGGGAGACATACAAAGTCAATGGCTCAGAGACCATGGTCGCAATATAAAGTTTACTTGACGATTCAGCTCCTACAGATGATAAGAGTATCAAGTTGTTAAACCTTGTTTCGCATCATCCTTTTATCCGTCTGGTAGTCTGAAATATGGGAGTGAGGGGGAGTATCAGTGGGAGTTTTGGCAGACGTATATGAAATGCTCAACACGTGTAACAAGTGTGGTGGTTGCCATACAGCCTGTAAGACCTATAAATTGACTGGGTCAGAGGAAATGTCTACACGCGGAAGAATCCAGCTCATCAAAGCTGTCGCCGATGGGAAATTAGAACCTAATCAAGAGTATGAAGATGCTATCATGAGCTGTCTGTTGTGTGGAGAATGTGCAGTCACTTGCCCAAACGGTGTACATGGTAATGAACTCGTCATGGCTGCGCGGCGAGATCTAAAACTAAGAAAAGGAATCAAGCCATTTGCTAAGTCTTTTGCTTTAAATACTTTAGCAAGTCCGAAGAGGTTGGGTATGGGATTCAGTCTTTTCAAAGGAGTGGGCAAAAGTGTCCTCAATAAAATTGATGGACTGGACTATTTTCGCGGTATTGATATTCGAAACTTCCCTACTGCCAAAAAACCATTTTTGGAGCAGGTCCCAGAGAAGATTACGGTGCAACATCCAAAGCATAAAGTCGGATTTTATGTGGGCTGTTTTCTCAATTACTCCTTAGACCAAACCGCTCATTCTGTTGTTAAAGTGTTAACGAAAAATGACTGTGAAGTTATTATTCCAAAAGATCAAGTGTGCTGCGGTCTTCCGCAATATGCTTATGGTGACTTCGAAACAGCGAAAAGAAACGCCCGCATAACTATTGATACCTTTTTAGATAAGTATAGCGATGCCGAAGTTGTTCTCACTGCCTGTGCGTCCTGTGCTGCGATGCTTAGACATGATTATCTAACGCTCTTTGCCGATGAGCCGTCGTATCTTTCAAAAGTTAAATTATTTTCTGAAAAAGTGGTAGAATTTTCAGAATATATGGCAAAGATTGGTGTCGATCAGAGCAAACTTCATAATTCAAGTCCTCTAACAATCACCTATCATGATCCTTGCCACATGGTTCGGGGTCTTAAGGTAACAAAGCAGCCTCGGCAATTGTTGCAAATGATTCCTCGGGTTGAATATAAGGAAATGTTTGAAGCCAACCGTTGTTGCGGGGCAGCCGGTTTAATACAAGCCTTCTATCATGAGGTATCAACAGATATCACAGTTCAGAAGACACAAAACATCAAGGATACCAATGCAGATTTGGTGGCTACAAGTTGCCCGGCTTGCATGTTGAGACTTCAAGGTGGCATAAACAAAGCCGGTCAAAAACAAAAGGTTATGCATGTTGCCGATGTAATAGCCAACGCTTACGAAGACTAATTGAACGTAAGAATTACATTAACTTTGTATAGGGTCTGACCATTACAACTCATCATGGTCTGGCCGAAAATCGAAAAATTCCCTTTGCGGAACATGCTGACCGCAAGTTCTAGTAAATGAGTGGAAGGGCGGGTAGTCATGAGTAACGTCAATATCAGTAAGCTAAAAGGGATTGTCGGTGATGCCAATGTCATCGATTCCCTTTCCGAAATGGCTAAATATCTAAAAGGTCAAGGTAAGCCTGTAGTCGTCGTCTTACCTGGGAATACTTCTGAAGTTTCGAGTATCGTCAAACTGGCGAATGAGCAGAATGTGAAATTAGCAGTAGGCGGGGCAGTCGTCAATACCCAGGGGATTACGGGTGGGATCGCGATGGTTATGTCCCGGATGAACCAGATTTTAGAAATGGATCATCTAAACCTTGTGGCGGTCGTCGAACCAGGAGTTCTTCATAAGGAATTTCTTCTAAAAGTTGCGGAAGCCGGATTAAACTTTCCTCCGGAGCCCTATGAAGTCGAAACCAGTTCGGTTGGCGGCTGCTTTGCGATTGGGGATTCCGATTCTAAATCCTTTGAATATGGTCCTACCCGGACGTTCCTTTTGGGATTTGAAATGGTTCTCCCGACCGGGGAAATCCTGGATATCGGAAATAAATGTATTAAGAACGTTTCCGGTTTAGATTTTATCCACTTCGCTGTCGGAAGCCAAGGAACATTTGGGATTTTCACCAAACTTCTGGTGAAGCTCTTACCTGCACCGGAAGCTAAAAAAGCAGTGATTGGAACGTTCGCATCCATGCATAAGGCGAATGCAACCTTCAATAACCTGATTAAGCGGAATGTGCTTCCGACCCGGATGAATCTCATCAATGCATCCCTTGCGAAAAATGCCAAACCCGGAACGGAAGGGCAACTTGTGATCATTGATTTGCAGGGCTTTAAAGAGTCGGGTAAAAACATCGCGAATGAAGTTGCTGCAGTTCTTACCTTGGGTGGAGGCTCTGATGTAAAGATCATTGAGGACGAGGTTGAGTATGATCAAGTGATCAATGGTTGGCTTAAAGTTCGCGCCTACCTCAATGCAAAACCGGAGCAAACCGTGGAGTTTGCGGTTGGCCCGATGAAAATGCCTCAAGCCCTGGCTCAGCTGGAAGCGCTTACCGGAGATCTAGGGGCTTATCCTGGCGTAATTGTCGAAGGACTTCTCGGATTTGTTGGTTTGGCTCTGCCCGAGGGAACCGATAAACTTGCTTTAGCCAGGAAAGTGAATAAACTGGCGATGTCCCTGGGCGGAAACGTGAAGGGCCTCTTGGGTCATAAGCTCAAAGCTGAAGTTTACAATGATGCGGAAATGTGGAAGCAAACCACAAGTTTGCTCAGTGAACTGCGTCAACAATTTGACCCCAAAGGGATTCTCAACCCTGGGGTAAGTCTAGAGGCTTAAGAAGAAGGAGGTCTGAATATGTTAAGCCAAACGGTTGTTAAGCGGCTGAAGGAAATTGTTGGGGAGAAAAACGTGGTTACAGACAAAGTGGGTCTGTTGACCTATGGTTATGACGGCACGTTATTATCTGGTGAAGCGTTAGGAGTCGTTTCTCCGCAAACAACGGAACAAGTCGTTGAAATCGTCAAATTGATGAACGAGCACAATATTAAACTTGTTCCCCGGGGTGCTGGTACGAATGAGAGTGGTGGAACCATTCCTTCTGAAGAGTCTGTGGTGATTAGCTTTACTAAAATGACTAAAATTCATGAAATAGACACTGAAAACTTTGTAGCAGTCGTTGAGCCTGGAGTGATCAATTTTGACCTTCAAGTTGAACTTGAAAAGAAGAAATTCTATTTTCCTCCCGATCCGTCGTCCTTTAAGGCCTCAACAATAGGAGGGAATGTTGGTGAATGCTCCGGTGGACCGAAATGTTTTAAATATGGGGTTACCCGCGATTATATCTTGGGTCTGGAAGTCGTTCTCCCGAATGGCAAAGTCATTCAAACGGGGGGGCGTAATTTCCAAAGTGAGCCGGGTTATGATTTAACTCGAATCATTGTTGGCGCGGAAGGAACCCTAGGATTGGTCACCAAAGTTTTCGTCCGTATCATACCGATACCCAGAGCCAAGAAAACAATGCTGGCTATTTACGATAAAGTTGAAGATGCTTCTCAAACTGTTGCCGATATAGTTGCTGCCGGTATTATTCCGACAACCCTGGAATTGATGGATAATTTGCTTATCAATACGACTGAGGATTTTACCCATGCCGGGATTCCCCGTGACGCTGGAGCTGTTCTCATTATTGAGGTTGACGGATATCCGGAAGATATGGACGGGCAAGTCAAGACGATTGGTGACATCGCCAAAACAATTGCCAAAGAATTTAAAGTTGCTCAATCGGCAGTTGAAGTGGATCAAATTTGGACTTCAAGGCGTAGTGCTTTCGGATCTGTTGCTCGCGTTAGACCATCGTATGGTGTTAATGATATTACGGTTCCGAGGAGTAATTTCCCAAAAGCGATTGGGGGAGTCCTTAAAGTAGCAAAAGATTTTGATGTGACGATCGGAGTTGTGGCCCATGCCGGTGACGGAAATCTTCATCCGCTAATTCTTTTCGATCAACGGAATAAAGAGGAAACTGAAACCGTCCATGCTGCTGAACAGGCGCTCTGTATGATGGCTCTTGATCTCGAGGGTACAATAAGTGGTGAGCACGGAATCGGGCTCGTCAAGAAGAAGTATCTTGATAAGGAGTTTACACCCGCTGCTATGGAAGCTTTTAGAAAGATTAAGAGAAGCTTTGATCCGACCAATCGCTTTAACCCAGGTAAGGTCATCGACCTATAATTTTTCATTAAAGGATTTCCTTCAAGTGGCTTATGATGCTGCTCTGGTGTTCACACTGGAGCAGTATTTTCCCCAATTAACGCGTATTTTCTGTTTCTAATCTCGGAATTTCCGTTTAATTAATTTTTATACATAGAACGGTATTTCTCATAATAACGGGGATAAACTATATCGTAGCTTTGCGTGGCCTTCATATGATCGTTTAAAGTTCATGACGCTGCGCTACAGGTGTGATTAATTTCAATGTATCCGAGGGTGAGAATACTGACTATTAATTGAAGGAGGGTTACCTTGGAAGACAGAGTTTTTCGTCTCAACGAACTGGCCCAGTTTGATGCTAGTGCTCCGCAGAAAGTAATGGTTTACCAGACAGATAAGACTTTAGGTGCTATGTGGTGTTTAGAACCAGGGCAAGAGGTGTTTCTCCATCAACATCCTAATGCGGATGATGTGTGGATTTGCCTGGAGGGAGAGTCGGGTCAATATTTCGCTGGAGAAGGGCAAGAAGTAAACATAAAAAAAGGGATGGCCATTCTTGCTAAAGCAGGGCAAACTCACGGCATGCGTAATACAGGTAAAGATCGGTTCGTGTTTATTGGAGTTGTTGGTCCAGTACCCGCTGAAACGATTAAGTTATAAAATAACTTTGAAAAATTAACTATTTTTTATATTGACTAATTAGACAATAAGATAGATAATAGTATTAAAGCAAAATGAAACTGAGTTTCACATAGTAAAACAAAGTGAATTCGTTTCTGTTGTAATTTCAAGAACCCCACAAATACCCAGTAAAAAATGAGCTGCGTAGAAGGGAGGGGAAATTCTCTTTTAATTGATATTTGGTAATTGTTCAGAGCCTTCCCTTGATTTAGGTTATGACACAGGAGCTTGGCTGAATTTAACTAAGTATCGAAAAGGGAAGGAAAAGTTACCTTCTAAGCAGGAATCAAATTTTGGGTTGGGATGATCATTAAGCGACCTAAATAGTTGCAGAAAATTTCATTATGGAAGTGATAACGTATGGCAAAATTTTTAGAGTACCAGGGAAAAGAATGGCTTAGAAAAGCAGGACTGCCTGTTCCACAAGGCCGCGTAGCTTCTTCTCCTGAAGAAGCCAAAAAGATTGCTGAGGAGATTGGCAAGGCTGTAGCCGTTAAAGGTCAAGTTCAGGCCGGAGGGCGTGGCAAGGCGGGAATTGTTAAACTGGTTAATACACCTGACGAAGCGGCTGGGGCTGCAACCGAAATTTTTGCTAAGAACGTCATGGGAGTACCCGTAAAACAGGTTCTTATCGAGGAAAAACTGGACATTAAAAAAGAGTATTATTGCTCATTTGTTGTTAATGGAGCAAGAGAAGCTCGTTCTCCAATGCTCATGTTCAGCACTGAGGGCGGCATGGACATCGAAAGTGTCCCGGAAGACTTGCTTTTCAAGGTTAACATCAATCCTATTAACGGTTTACAAATTTATGATGCCGTTGATCTCTGTGCTCGGGCTGGAATTCCAGCTCAAGATCTCAGTAAGTTTGCAAGTTTCCTAACCAAACTTTCACAAGCTTACAAAAAATATGATTGTCAAACCTTAGAGATTAACCCATTCATCATGACAGGTAGCGGTAGCTTGGTTTGCGCGGATTGTAAAATGGAAATTGACAATAGTTCCGTTGGCCGTCATCCGGAATTTGGAATTTCAATTGCTCGCGATTTACCAGGAGCGCCTACAGAATTGGATCTCATTGGGTGGAGTATCGAAGAAACCGATGCTCGTGGTACCGGGTTCCTTATGAATATGGGCTATGACGAAGTAAGTCCAGGCTACATTGGCTATCATCCCATAGGCGGCGGTTCAGCGATGATGGGGCTAGACGCTCTCAACCAAGTAGGTCTTAAGCCCGCTAACTATGCTGACACCAGTGGTAACCCCGTTGGTTCAAAGATTTATCGCGTTGCCAAGTGTGTTCTATCTCAGCCAAATATCGACGGCTATTTGCTCGGCGGATTTATGATGGCAAATCAGGAACAGTGGCATCATGCCCATGCTATCGTTAAGGTACTTAGGGAAGTGCTACCGACACAGAAACCTGGATTACCCTGCGTTCTACTGCTCTGTGGCAACCGGGAAGATGAATCTCTAGAAATTCTTAGGACGGGGCTTGCGGACCTTATGACTCCTGACGGCCCGGGCAAGAGAATCGAGATTTATGGCAAAGAGTATGTAACTGATACAAAATTCATAGGACAAAGACTCTTAGCTCTTAGTAATGAATACAGAGCCGAAAAAGAATCTTAAAGAAAACCCGGCTTCGCTGAGCCTTGGCGAAGGCGAAACCGTTGGTTGCACTTATGCTCCAGAAAGTATGTAACTGAAAGTTATACTTTCTGAAATAGTACAAGGAAAGTAGGGGAAACCTATGCTGGAATTCGCAGAAAAAACTCTGAAAGTCAAAATCGATACCAGCAAGTGTGATACATGTGAGACTAAGGCATGTGCTGAAGCGTGCAAAAAGTACGCCAGAGGTTTGCTTGGGATTGACGACCAAGGTAGAGCTTCGGTTGCACATCGCGATGCGGAAGAAGTTTTGCGTCTCGGAACTGAGTGTTTAGCATGTGAACTCGCTTGTAAGACCAAAGGTAACAACGCCATAACCATTGAGATTCCTGTTAAAGGTTTGGATGAGTACCTTCAAAAGCGACAATAGTATTAAGTTATGAAATTAAAGTAAAATCAAGGAACAGCCAAGCGTTAGGTTCCAAACGTAGCAAAATGTTAAATGAGGGATAAGAATGGGCATTTTGATCAATAAAAATACAAAGGTAATCGTCCAAGGGATAACGGGCCGTGAAGGATCCGTCCGGACAAAATACATGAAAGAATACGGTACTAAAGTGATCGGTGGAACCAGTCCGGGAAAAGCTGGGGAACTGGTACATGAAGTTCCAGTTTTTAACACCGTCAAAGAGATTGTTCGTGAGCAAGGCGAAATCGATTTCAGTGTTATCTTTGTACCAGGTAAGATCTTAAAAACAGCTGTTTATGAAGCAGTCGATGCCGGAGTAAAGAATATTATTCCTTGCGTTGAGGGTACTCCGATCCACGATATTATGGAAATGATAGCCTATGCCAATTCTAAAGGCTCAAGACTCCTTGGACCTGGATCTATCGGGATTATTACACCAGGTGAAGCTGTCGTAGGCTGGCTCGGCGGAAACAAAGAATGGGCCAATAGATTCTTCCAAAAGGGAAGTATCGGGGTTTTCTCCCGTAGTGGTGGTCAGTCGGGGACTATTCCTTGGTTACTAAGAGAAGGGGGATTTGGAGTAAGTACCGTAATTCATACGGGAACAGAACCAGTCCTTGGGACGTCCATGGCGGACTTACTTCCATTATTCGAAGCTGACCCAGAAACAAAAGGCGTTGCGGTCTATGCCGAAATTGGCGGTACGCAAGAAGAAGAGTGTGCCGAAGTTATTGCAGCGGGTCAATTCACGAAACCCTTCGTAGTCTATGTAGCAGGGGCATGGGCACCAGCTGGAATGCGATTCTCTCATGCGTCAAATATTGTTGAGCGTGGGCGAGGATCCGCTAAGAGTAAAATGGAAGCTATAACTAAGGCTGGAGGATTTGTGGCCGAGACTCCAACCGATATTCCAATTATTTTAAAAGAGAAGATTAAAGAGTAAGCGCAGAGGTATTCCAAGGGTTAAACCCTTAAAAAAAAATAAAACTAAAATTGTAGGGGGTAATACTAATGACAATTATGAGATCTGTAATGTATATTCCTGGAAACAATCCTAAAATGGTTGCCAAGGCTCCTGAATTTCCGGCTGACATTGTTACGCTTGACCTTGAAGATTCCGTTCCACCCGCTGAAAAAGAAGCTGCTCGTCAAATCGTACGCGAAAACCTCAAATATGCAGGCACTGGCGGTGCAGAAGTCTATGTCCGTATTAATAATTGGGAAACTGAATTAACCAATGATGATCTGGAAGCCATTGTTTATGAAGGCCTGAGTGGAGTTACCTTAGCGAAAACTGGCTGCGCTGCTGACGTACAACGTCTCGATTGGAAACTAGAGGAACTCGAGCGTCGTCGTGGCTTAGAGGTAGGAACCGTTAAAATCTCCATGTTGCTTGAAACTGCTAAAGGGATTATCAATGCTGCGGAGTGTTGCCTAGCTAGTAAGCGAAACGTTAATGCTATTTTCGGCGCAGTCGACTATTGCCGTGACATGCGCGTAAAGTTAACCAATGAAGGGGTTGAACAACAATATGGACGCGCCCATGTGGCAGTAGCTTGCCGTGCGGCTAGAATTGTTGCAATCGATGCTCCTTTCGTTGACTTCAAGAATATTGAAGCTTTTGAAAGAAACGTTGCCGAAGGGCGTCAAATGGGTTATGAAGGCCGTATGATCATTCACCCGGGACAAATCGAACCCTCTAATCGTATGTATTCCCCTGATCCTGCCGACGTTGAATGGGCTGGCGGAGTAGTGAAAGTGTTTGAAGAAGAAGGTATTGCTAAGGGTAAAGCATCCGTTTCTTATAACGGTAAAATGGTTGACACCCCTGTATACCTGAATGCTCTGGATATCATTGCTGCTCAAGCTGAAATTGACGCAAAAAACGCTAAGTAAGATGTACAAAAATTGTTTGGTTACCGCTTTGTAAAGGAGGTGACCAAACAATTTGTTGCTTGATCAACATATAAAGTATAGGATGTCCTTAGGTAATTAAGAAAAGTTAAGGGAGGAAGATGAATATGACACGTATTAAAAATCTCCGTGAAGAAGCTCTGGCGTTTCATACAGTGAAACCAGGTAAACTTGAAGTTAGAGTGACATGTCCTACTCAAGACAGAGATGATTTGACACTTGCTTATTCTCCTGGAGTCGCCGAACCCGTTTTGGAGATTGCCAAAGATCCTGCCAATCTTGATATTTATACAAACCATGCTAATTTTGTGAGCATTGTTACCGATGGTTCTGCTATTCTTGGACTTGGAAATCTTGGAGCTGCTGCTTCTATGCCTGTAATGGAAGGTAAAGCACTTCTTTTTAAAGCCTTTGGAGATGTCGATGCCTTTCCGCTTGCTTTAAATACCAGAGATGTTGATAAAATCGTAGAAATCGTTGAATTAACAGCTCCAACCTTTGGTGGAGTTAATCTAGAAGATATTAAAGCCCCAGAGTGCTTTCAAATCGAGGAAAAACTCAAAGCTCGTGGAATCTTTAAAGGACCTATTTTCCATGATGACCAGCATGGAACTGCAGTCGTTACCTTGGCTGGACTATATAATGCGCTCAGAGTCGTCGGAAAGAAAATTGAAGACGTTAAAGTTGTTGCCAATGGAGCAGGCGCCGCTGGAATTGCGATCATTAAGCTTTTGATGAGTGTGGGGCTTAAAAACGTCATCATGTGTGATACTAAGGGCGCTATTTATCAAGGCCGTACAGTTGGTATGAACCCTTGGAAAGAACAAATCGCAGCAGCAACAAACCCTGATAAGTTCAGCGGTGATCTTGCTGGAGCACTCGTGGGTGCAGACGTGTTCATTGGAGTATCAGCTGCAAACGTTCTCAACGAAGATATGATTAAATCCATGGCAAAAGATCCCATCTGTTTCTGTCAAGCTAACCCAATCCCGGAAATCTGGCCCATCGAAAGGGCAATTGAAGCTGGGGCTGCCGTTATTTCGACGGGTCGTTCTGATGTGAAAAACCAAATTAACAACGTATTAGCCTTTCCGGGAATGTTCCGAGGTGCCATTGATGTTAGAGCAACTGATATAAATGATGCCATGAAGATTGCCGCTGCAAAAGCAATCGCTGATTGCGTTTCCGCCGAAGAACTTAATGCTGATTTTATCATGCCGAGCACTTTAAACCCCGAAGTGGCTCCAGCTGTGGCAGCCGCTACAGCAAAAGCTGCTATCGATAGCGGGATTGCTAGAAACCCGATTGATCCAGCTTGGATCGCTGATAATCTCAAGAAGAGGTTAGCAAACCAATATAAATAATAGGAATTTGTTCATGAATAAAAGCCCTCTCAAGGTAGAATTAATATCATACCTTGAGAGGGCCTTTTAATTAATTCTCAGTTACTAAGACAAGAGGATGATTGACCTAATTTAAGCTAACTGGTAATATTGGAATAAACAGGATGGACCTGGGGGGATTAGTGGCAGTTAGCTATCGGATAAATTAAGTATTAGGGGGCTTTGATATGTTTTTAACATTAACTGCATTTTTAGGGACTTGGGAGAAAGAAGCGGAATTTACACAGAGAATTCTCGATGCTTTAACGGACTCTTCCCTAAGCCAAACCATTACCGAACAGGACCGTACTATAGGTAGAATCGCTTGGCATATCGTAACAACAATCCCCGAGATGATGTCAAAAACAGGGTTAGTATTCGAAAGTATCAAAGAGGATACTCCTGTTCCGCACACTGCTCAAGAAATTGCCAATCATTATCGAGAGGCCAGTGATACCATAGTAACATCCATTAAAAATCAGTGGACGGATCAGACTCTTTTGGAGGAACGGGATATGTATGGGGAATCATGGACTATAGGCACCACATTAGATGTCCTCATCAATCATCAGATCCATCATCGAGGGCAAATGACCGTTTTGATGAGACAAGCTAATCTCAAAGTCCCTGGCATTTACGGACCGGCGAGAGAGGATTGGAGTCAATTTGGAATGGAAGCTCCTCTGGTATAATTGGCTAGTTAAAGAACTCAAGAGAGGATCTGCCATCAGAGAAATCAAGATTGAAAGCATAGAACCAAGCATAAGTTTGATTATGTTTGGTTTTCTTCTTTATTACCTGTATTATTACATTAAAGTAGTAATTAACTTGTCACTGTGGAATAATGACAGGTGGGCCCAGGTATTGAGGAAAGTTTAAAAAACTACGGATATTAAAACGATAGGGGTAAGCAGTATGCATGTACCAAGTAATAAGTTGAGAACCAAGCCAGGAAAGGAGAAGCAAACTTATCTAGAGGTGACTGAACAAGATGAGTTAATGAAGTTTTTACTTGTTCAACTTCCTAATAAAAGCCGTAACGATATTAAATCTCTTTTGGCACATCGTCAAATTTCAGTCGACAACGAAGTTATCACCCAATTTAACCATCCTCTCCTAAACGGTCAACAGGTTGTAGTAAATTGGGCTAAAGTGTTAATAGAAGAGCAACCTGCTGGACTAAATATCGTGTTTGAGGATCCATATATCATAATCATTGAAAAACAGGCTGGATTGCTCTCTATTGCAACCGCTACGGAAAAGGAGCAAACAGCCTACAGTATATTAAGTGATCATGTCAAGAAAAGGGATCCGAAAAATAAGATCTTTGTGTTGCATCGTCTTGATCGGGAAACATCGGGAGTAATGATGTTTGCCAAAAGTGAGATGATACAACAAGCCCTACAAAAGGCTTGGAAGGAAGCAATTTTAGAACGCACATATATTGTGGTGGTTGAAGGGGCAGTAACCAAAGAGCAGGGAACGATTACCTCTTGGCTGACTGAGAGTAAGGCCTTTATAATGTACTCTAGTCATACCCCTAATAATGGACAAAAGGCCATAACGCACTATAGGGTACTTAAAAAAAATAAACATTATTCTCTTTTAGAAGTTAAACTGGAAACTGGACGGAAAAATCAAATTCGCGTTCACATGAAAGATATTGGACACAGTGTGATTGGAGATAAGAAGTATGGGGCTACTAAGCATCCTATTGGACGATTAGGGCTACATGCTCAGGTTCTAGCCTTTAAGCATCCTACGACGGGTGAAGTAGTACGTTATGAGTCAGAAATCCCCAAGGTATTTCTCAATTTGTTTATTTAATTTAAAAAGAAAAAACCGGGTTTATACCCGGTCCTTTGATACGTCTTTCCCAATTTTATCAGCGTCATAAGGATATGGAATCTTCTCTGTGTTATCTGGCTTACGTGACTTGTTATTCGTTTTCTTGGTTTTGGCCATAATTACCCCCTTGTACCGTTTAAAGTCTCCTATGTAGGATTTCCTGATTAATGAATAACAATGCATTGTGTCAAACTATATCATAGGACGAAATGGAGTTAAACTAAAATGTCAAATAGGTTAGAACGTGAAAAAGCGACTATGCAAATAATGCTCAGGATGTATTGCAAAAAGCACCACCAATCTGCCGCTGGATTGTGTCCAGAATGCCAGGTATTATCTGATTATGCCTTATCTCGCCTTACCCATTGTAAGTTTGGAGAAAGTAAACCAACCTGTGGCAAATGTACAGTGCATTGCTATAAACCGGAAATGCGCCATAAAATTATTGAGGTCATGCGCTATGCCGGTCCAAGGATGCCTTTGAACCATCCCATCATGGCCATTAAACATTTAATGGATGGTTTGAAAAAGAAGGAAGGGTGAATATGGCCGTAAAAACGTATTTTCTTGAAATGAGAGGTATGCCTCACAGAGACTTGCAAGACTATTTTCTCTCAATCGGTGGAAAACAGGTTGGAAAGGGATTGTATATAGGCCCGAACTGGGAAGTAGAACTGAGTGATGAATGGCTTTGTACTTTAGGGTCAATACAAATACCAGCTACCAAAGTAACCTTTCGAGCCGATGAGGAAGAATGGACGGAAATAGTTCAGGCGTTTCGCCTGCGCTTCCTTTCAGCTGGAGGATGAAAGGAAACGCAGGCTATTTATTGGATAGCATCTTCGTAAAAGCGAGAGACTTTTTCAATCATTGGCAGACAATCTTTGCAAACGCACCAGCAGACTTCTTCCGTGGAAGATAAATCGACCTCTTTAACGATTAAAGTACACATCAGAGAGGCGGGTTTTTCCAAATGGCAAATATCGCAGGATGAACAAACAAAGGAAGTATCATTTCTTAACATTAGACTTCGCTCCTTTATTCAAAATATCTAGCCTTAATAAAGTATATTAATATTTTGAATATTATGACATTGATAGAGCGATAGTATTTTATAAGCATGGTCGATTTCATGATAGGTTAATCCTGCAATTATGACTAATAACGTGCATCTTTATTAGCCACCCACTGGCGGTTCGCTTTGTTGAAGTCTATTAAAGCGTTGAATAAATTTGCCGTAGATGAAGAACATTGCTAAAGAAGCTCCCATAAAACTAATAGCAAGCATCCATACGTTTGATCCCCCACCATAATCGTACATCATGCCCCCTAATAGGGGACCCACCATTCTCCCCCCTGAGGAAGCTCCTCCAATGATCCCTTGGTAAGTTCCAGTTTTTCCTTGCGGGGCGAGTTGAGCAGCCGCTGCTGGAACCGCAGGCAAAATAAGCATTTCACCTAGGGTTAGAATCAGCATGGCTATGATGTAGGATACATAAGGCAGCTTGCCCAATAAAATTATATACCCGATGGTTAAGAGAACAGAGGCGAGGTAAAATTGTCGTTTGAAAGACTTTGCCCAAGTTTTAATGACCCAATTGATGAGCGGCTGTAAAGTGACGATAAAGACACCGTTCAGTGTCCAAAGAACACTATAAGAAAAAAGGGAGAAACCAAGTTGGTTCATTACTACGGGCAGAATCGTGACAAGTTGAATATAAGCGCCCCAAGCAAAAAATATTCCACCACCTAAGGCAAGAAGGACCTTGAACCCGCTGTCTTTTGACAGGCGATTCGGTTGTTGCTTCTGTGAAATTGATTGAATAGGTTCCTTTCGTTCTGACACACCTATAAACACTAATAATAAATAAATAAAGAAGGCGGCGGCATTCATAGAGAAGGTAAGACTAAAAGAAACCTGAGCAATCATTCCTCCGATTGCTGTGCCAATAGCAACTCCCGCATTATTAGAGATATAAAGCATATTAAAACCCCGTCGCCCGCCTTCAGGCCAAAGGGCATGAATCAGCGCATTAAGTGGAACGAAGATAAAAGCTTGAGCTAAGCCAAACAGTATAAAGGCTGGCGCATAAACATTCCAGACGGGAAAGATCCCAATAAAACCTACGGAGAAGATAGCACCCAGGAGGCCCATAATCATGACTTTCTTAGGACCGAAACGATCGGCTAAAAAGCCGCTTATAAACTGACCTAGTAGCGACGCTAAAGCTTGAAGAGCGAGAAGACTGCCTGCTTCCGTTAAAGTACGACCTAACACTCCGTGCATAAATAGGCTATTTAAAGGCCACATTAGAGAGTTTCCGACCGATTGGATGAACCCACCGAGGATTAAAACTAAGACGGAGCGCGGTATATCTAAACGTTTTAACTTCAAACCCAAAAACCACCTTAACCCTGTATATCGATATCTATAGCAAACATAACTAATTCGACATCCGTATAAAAAAACCTTTAAAGTTAAATGATAGTCTACAAGAAATTCAATTAGGATGTTGGAGTTGCGCATACAGTAGTTAAGTTCTTAGAGAAAATGTTATTCCAAAAAAGGAGAGTGTCCTATGAAATTCTATGAGACTGAAACATTTAAGAATCTTAGCAAGGCCTTTGCCGGGGAGTCTCAAGCACGAAATCGTTATACCTTCTTTGGAGGGGTTGCCAAGAAAGAAGGGTATCAACATATTCAGGCAGTATTCGAGGAAACAGCCGCTAACGAAAGGGAACATGCTCAAATTTTTTATAAGCTTTTAATTACACATACTCAGGGAGAAACCGAGGTCATTCATGTCGATGCAGACTATCCGTTAGTTTATAAAGACACTCTGACTAATTTAAAGGCATCGGCAGCTGGGGAAAGAGAAGAGTGGGCTGTCATATATTCGCAATTCGGCAAGATCGCCCAAAAGGAGGGATTTCCCGATATTGCCAAGGCCTTTGAAACTATTGCCGAAGTCGAGAAACACCATATGAATCGTTTCGAAAAGTTTGCTCATGAGATTGAATATGGGACTATTTTCAAAAAAGATGCGCCGACTCAATGGAAATGCACCAATTGTGGATACATCCATGAGGGTCCTGAAGCACCTGAAAGCTGCCCGGCTTGCTCGCACTCCCAAGGATATTTTGAGGAATTGCCCGAAACATATTAACAATTACATATAAGCGCAGTTCGTTTGATGAACGAACTGCGCTTTTCAATATTAATTAATAAGGACCTTATGCCAAATGAAGCGGTTTACCTAAAATCCCATGGGCCGCTTCCATAATCGTCTCAGGCAAGGTGGGATGAGCGTGAACCATACTCGCTATTTCATCCCCCTTAAGTCCCTTTTCGACAGCCACGACTAACTCTTGAATCAAACTACTAGCTTGTGGTCCCATGATGCTTGCCCCCAAGATTACACCTTCTGCATCAGCTAATAGTTTAACGGTACCTACAGTCTCACCTAAAGCTAAAGCCTTACCATTAGCTGAAAAAGGAAACTTACTAACTTTATATTCAGCCCCTGAGGCTTTAAGATCCTGCTCAGTCTGTCCGACGGTAGCGATTTCCGGATGTGTGAAAATGGCACTGGAGATAGCCCTATAGCTCATTTCCACCTTATGACCTGCAATACGTTCGGCTGCAATAATTCCCTCAGTTGAGGCCACATGGGCTAACATAATTCCACCATTGACATCACCGATTGCATAGACGTTAGGAAGGTTAGTTTCTAAGTGGGTATTAACAATTAGCGCTCCCCGTTCTGTTTTCAGGTGTAAACCTTCAATATCTACTCCACGAAGATTAGGTTTGCGGCCAGCGGAAACTAGCACTCGGTCAGCTGGTATTTCTTTAACATTTCCTTTAGCATCTTCAACTTTGACGATTAAGCTATCTCCTGTTTGACTAATTTCCTTCACAGCTGTTTTTGTCATAATCTGCATGCCTGTTTTCTTTAACAAAGGAGTCAAGCGCTTCGGAATTTCCTCATCAATATTTGCCAAAAGATTAGGCAACATTTCAACCACAGAAACTTCTACGCCCAAGGTTTGATAGATCGAAGCAAATTCAAGACCGATAACTCCCCCACCGATAATTACTAGTTTTTTCGGTAATTCATTTTCAAAAAGAATTTCATCACTAGTAACTACCCCTGGTAAGTTTATCCCTGGAATAGGAATACGGATAGGAACAGACCCGGTTGCTAAGATAACGTTATCGACCGTAAATTCTTCGGCTCCTGCATCAGTTATCGCCACTAACTTTCCTTGCTCTTTAAATTCACCCCAACCCGCTACCACTCGTACCTTAGCCGCTTTCATAAGTTGATAAACACCATTAACTAACGTATCTACAATATGGTCTTTACGTTGCATAACTTTAGTAAAGTCAAAGCTAAGCTCTCTTGCAAATAAACCAAATTCTTCTGCTTTATTCATTTCGCGCCATAATTCAGCACTTTTAACTAGGGCCTTAGTTGGAATACAACCACGGTTAAGACAAGTACCACCTAACTTTTCCCCCTCTATCAAAACGACACTCATTCCTAGCTGTGCAGCACGCAAAGCGCAGACATAGCCTCCAGGTCCGCCCCCCAAAATTCCAACTTGAAAATGTTCCATGAGATACTTCTCCCTTCTTCGAACCCTAATTTTCTATGTAGTAGTATGTCCCATTATAAAATGTTTCTAAGATATCACAACCCCTTAAATCATCAACGTCAAATAAGCAGAAAAAGACGAACTACATAATTCTTTAATATCAACTAATCTTACAAAATTATGGTTAAATTGTCGACCATAAAATGTAAAGCCTCCATCGGAAGCTTTTGCTTTTTTAAATGTATCAATTTTACGTAAGTAAACCACAAAAAACTTGCAAAATTAAGGAAATCTGAACATAATGATTTATAGAGTAGGATTCTGAATTTGAATAAGGGTATAAAAGTGGGGGAGAAATAATGAAAGTACCTATGACAGAGCTACAAGATAGGGTCTCTAATTTGCAAGGAATTTTACAGAAACGAGGAATTGAAGGGGCGCTTTTGGTTCAGCGCGCGGATACGCTTTATTATACCGGAACAGCCCAAAATGTTCACATCTATATTCCTAGAGAAGGAACGCCCGTTGTGCTCGCCTATCGGGACTTTGCTAGAGCTCGACAAGAAAGTTCATGGGAAGTCAAACAGCTGGTAGGTATGTCTAAGATCCCACAATATATTCAGGAAGCAGAACTTCCATTACCGGGAATACTGGGGTTAGAGCTTGACGTTTTGCCAGTTAATCAATATGAGCGCTATCGCAAACTATTTCCGGATGTTATCATAGTCGATATTTCAACCGAGGTCCGCTTACAACGTTCAGTAAAATCCACTTGGGAATTAGCTCGTCTGGAAGAGAGCGCCCAAATACATCCTAAGATTTTGGAGTATGCAAAAGAAGTCCTTTATGAAGGGATAAAGGAGGTTGAGTTTGAGGGCTTATTAGCCGGCAAAGCACGGGCACTCGGGCACGGTGGGTACGTACGGATGCGCGGCTTTGACTCTGAATTCCATGTCGGTGAGATTATTTCAGGGGCTAGGGCCACCGTAAATAGCTGTTTCGATGGACCGGTTACCGGACAGGGTATTTCAATTGCCCATCCGAGTGGTGCATCAATGAGCCAGATTAAGTTAGGTGAGCCAATCGTCGTGGATATGGTGACAGCAGTCCATGGCTATCAGATTGACCAAACTCGAATTTTAAGTCTCGGGCCATTATCGAAGGAGCTGATTCAAGCCTACGAGGTCGCAAGGGAGGTCGAAGAAAGAATTCGTCTGGCCTTAATTCCAGGGAGGATAGCTGGTGAAATTTATGAGGACATTCTAACCTGGGTTCGAGAAAATACACCGTACGAGGACAATTTTATGGGTTACGGAACAAGCCGGGTTCGTTTTGTCGGACATGGGGTGGGACTGGAGCTCGATGAACTTCCGACAATTAGCAAGGGATCGAAAGAAGTCTTAAAAACCGGTATGGTGATTGCAATCGAACCAAAATTTGTTTTTCCGGGGGTTGGGGTCGTTGGGATTGAAGATACATTGGTTGTTGAATCAGAAATGGGCGCTAGATATTTATCGATAACCCCTCGGGAATTGGTAATTCTATAATATATTTAGGGGCAATCATAGATTAAAGGAAAGGGTGATTAAATTGTTTAAGAAAATTCTTGTTCCAACGGATGCCTCCGATAATTCTCGCCGTGCCTTAAAAATAGCCCTAGAGATAGCTGGTTCATACCAAGCTGAGGTGCTACTTCTTCATGTTAGCTACACTCCACAGGCTTATTGGGGATATACGATATCGTATGGAATCACGGTTACCCAAGAACAACTAGATCAAAACGGAGAACTAGCTATAGAAGCAACTCTTTCGGGAATTGAGCAGGGGAAAATTATCATTAATAAACGCATTGAATCAGGACATCCTGTGACCGTTATTTTGGATCTGATTAAGAAGGAAAATATTGATATGGTAGTTATGGGAAGTCATGGCTACGGCGCAATTACGGGATCGGTCCTTGGAAGTGTCAGTCAACGAGTGTTACAACGGGCGGATTGTCCCGTATTAATTGTTAAGTAAGAGACAGTTTGGAAAATTAAAATTGAGAGTAATAAGTCGTGAGAATGAACATGTTCGACGTGCGAGCAAGATTTATGGCATATTTATAGCTATTATGCAATTATTTTAGGACAAACGTCCCTGCACACGTGGCAGGGATTCTTCTTCAGGTCGCGAATAGCAAAGTAGAAGGTTGTTTATGCGACGTGGAGGCAAACTGCTCATGAAAGAAAATAATGTTTGGTTGAGTCCTAAAGAACTTCAACAATTGTTGCAGGGTTCATTACAATGGAATGATGTAGAACCCCGCGTTGCCTTATCAAAAACAGGGATACGTAAGTTAGGTGAAACGGTTCCTCTAAAAGAACCAGTCGCCAAACAAACCGATCGAATGGAGATCCATCCATCGCTGGAACAGAATTTAGATTCAAAACGGTTGGAAGGAAAACCAGTAATTTGGTTACTCGGTAGTGTTGGGGTTTTAACATTATCTTCTTGGTTTTACTTTGTCCTTTTTTCAAATTAGGTTTAACAAAGATTGTGTTATTTAGTTTGGGCTAGAGTTAAGTTCTATTACAAGACTTACTCTAGCTCAAACTATTTTTTTAAAACTCTTTGCAAAATCTTAAAAAATTGGGTATCATATAGATAGAAGGTCAGAGAAGGTCAATAACGAGTATGCGGAGGATGTTTTAGAAATATTATAGTCTTAAGGAGTACATTACAATGGGAAACCTAGCCGATCGCATTGAAGAATATCTAAAACGGGTATTAGAACAAACGTCAGAGGGGTATATCATTTTACAACGTAGTGAACTGGCGGGTGTGTTTGCTTGTGTACCATCTCAAATCAACTATGTATTAGATACGCGTTTTACCGTTGAACGGGGATACTTGGTTGAAAGCCGCCGGGGGGGCGGAGGGTATCTGCGGATTGTTCGTTTGGGGTTAGGCATTGAAGGGGAGTATCAACAGGTTATAAGACAATTAATTGGTGAGCAGCTTTCACGTGCCCGTTCAAGCGCCTTGGTAGACCGTCTATTAGATGAGGAAATTATAACGACTCGGGAAGCGGCTATAATTAAGAGTATAATATCGAGCAATGATTTAAGTGGAGAATTTAGAGATTGGGACATGTTAAGAGCACGTCTGATGAAGAACATTTTGACAACCCTGAGTAGGGATGATTTGGTATAAAGGGGGAACTAGAATGCTTTGTCAACACTGTCAGCAACGGGAGGCAGTAATGCGTTTATCCATTATTGAAAACGAACAAACTCGTGAGGTGTACCTTTGTGAATCGTGTGCTAAGAAAAACCAAGAAGTAAATTTTGTGTTTCATCCAGCGATAGTACCAGAGTTTCTACAGGCCCTTTTTGGATTTAATTCAAAGTCAATAGAGCAACCCTCTGAGAAAACCTGTCCGAAATGTGGAATTAGCTTTACGCAAATAACTCAAGCAGGCAAGTTGGGGTGCAGTAATTGTTATGAAACCTTTGAAAGTCAGCTCGAACCGTTACTTCGTCGTGTGCATGGTGGAGGGCAGAACGTTGGGAAAATCCCGGCAAGGAGTGGGGTTGCTATTAAAAATCGCTTAGAACTTAGAACCCTGAAAGAGACGCTTCAAACCTTGATTCAACAAGAAGCGTTTGAGGAAGCGGCCGTAGTAAGGGATCAGATTCATCAGATCGAACAAGTGAAGGGAGGGGAAGCGAATGACTCGTAAGGAGTTACTTTTACAACGCAGTGCCTGGATGAACGAGCCAAATTCTCCCGTTGTTATTAGTAGCCGAGTGAGATTAGCGCGTAACCTTGAAGATTTTCCTTTCCCACATCTAATTAGCTCGGAAGGGGCTGCACAGGTTGAGCAAACTGTTTCCCAAGTTCTTTCGACTGGAATTGAGCCATTAGAGTATATATCTCTAACAGAGTTGAACAACATAGAACATCAAGTGCTTATCGAAAAACATCTAATCAGTCCTAGCCTAGGCGGATCAACCGGAGCACGTGGTGTAGCCTTAGCCCCTGACCATCGATATTCGGTGATGGTTAATGAAGAGGATCACCTTAGGATCCAAGTTCTATTGCCAGGTAATCAGTTACAAGAAACTTACCGCTTAGCTACTGAGTTGGATGATCGTCTGGAAGCCAAACTGGATTTTGCTTACCGGGAAGGCCATGGGTATCTCACTGCATGCCCAACTAATGTAGGCACGGGACTCAGGGCTTCGGTTATGGTTCATTTGCCGGGCTTAGTGATAACCAAGCAGGTCCAACAGGTGCTTGGTGCAGTGACTCGCTTAGGTCTTGCTGTGCGGGGACTTTACGGAGAAGGTTCTCAAGCTTTTGGACACATGTTTCAAGTTTCTAACCAGATAACGCTGGGGAAAAGTGAAGAGGATATTCTCTCTCATCTTGATGCCGTCACTCGACAAATAGTAGAACATGAGCTACAGGCGCGAGAGCTACTACGCAAGCAAATGCCTATGCTTCTAGAGGATAAGGTCTGGAGGGCTCGAGGAACCTTGCAAAATGCTCGGCTACTCTCGTCCGAAGATTCAATGCATCTCTTATCGCATGACCGATTGGGCACAGATATGGGTTTATTACCCAAAATCAAAGATTGCTTTGCAACCTTAATTATTGATACCCGTCCGGGATGTTTGCAGTACTTCCTGGATCGAGAGCTTGACCCCAGTCAGCGGGACGAGGAACGTGCTCGACTGATACGAGAACGAACTGCTTTGTAGCGAAGCACGAAGCACGATGCACGATGCACGAAGCACGATGCACGATGCACGATGCACGATGCACGAGGCACGATACACGAGATACGAGGTACCAATCACAAATCACCAATCACAAAGCACAGCACAAAGAACGATGCTCGATAGACGAAGCACGAGTCACGATACGCAAGGCGCGAGGCATGTATGAAAGCTTTGCTTTCAATCAAGTTCGAACCTCGCGCATCGATTAAGAAAGGATGAAGGAATTATGAAAGGACGTTATACAGAACGTGCCCAAAAGGTTATAGCAATAGCCCATAGCGAAGCAAAACGGATGGGACATCAGGTCGTTGGAACTGAACACATTTTATTAGGACTGATTCAAGAAGGAGAAGGGATTGCTGCACAGGCATTAACCGGATTAGGCTTGGATCTTGCGAAAATACGAGATCAGGTTGAACAAATTGCGGGGGTAGGGCAGCCTTTTAATGGAGAAGTGGGGCTTACACCGCGAGCTAAAAAAGTCTTGGAGCTAGCAAATGAGGAGACACACCGCCAAGAGGTTAATTATATTGGTACAGAACATTTACTATTAGGTCTCATCATGGAAGGTGAGGGAATTGCAGCCCGGATCTTAGCAAATCTTAACGTGGGTCCCGACCGAGTTTGGAAACAAGTCGTAAAACTCTTAGGTGGGGAATTGGAAGAAGCGATTTCTCCGGCTAATTCCGTTTCTTCTTCTCCTAAAAATGGCGGTTCTGTCAATACTCCGGCTCTCAATGAGTATGGTCGCGACTTAACACTGCAAGCCCGTGAAGGACGTCTAGATCCTGTGATTGGACGAGAGAAGGAGATAGATCGAGTTATTCAGGTCCTCAGTCGTAGGACTAAAAATAATCCGGCGTTAATAGGGGAGCCTGGAGTTGGTAAAACAGCTATAGCAGAAGGGCTGGCACAGGGGATTGTTAGTAATAGAGTCCCGGAAATACTGGCGAATAAACGGGTTATCACTTTAGATCTTTCAGCAATGGTTGCAGGAAGTAAATACCGTGGTGAATTTGAAGAGCGTTTAAAGAAAGTCATGGAAGAGATTCGAGCGGATGGAAACATCATTCTCTTTATTGATGAATTGCATACCTTAATTGGTGCTGGAGCAGCGGAAGGTGCCATTGACGCTGCCAATATTCTAAAACCAGCCCTAGCGAGGGGTGAGCTTCAATGTATTGGGGCAACAACCTTAGAAGAATACCGTAAATATATTGAGAAGGATACCGCTTTAGAACGACGTTTCCAACCCATCACGGTTGGGGAGCCAACAGTCGAGGAAGCAATTCAGATCCTAAGTGGTTTAAGGGATCGTTACGAAGCCCACCACCGAGTGAAGATTACGGATGAGGCCATTGAAGCTGCGGCTAAAATGTCTGATCGTTATATTTCAGACCGTTTCTTACCAGACAAAGCCATTGATTTAATGGATGAAGCCGCTTCACGTGTTCGATTAGCTAGTTTTACAGCACCGCCTGATTTGAAACGGCTAGAGGAGGAAACGGAACGATTAAAAAAAGAAAAGGAAGCAGCTGTTTCGAGCCAAGAATTTGAGAAGGCAGCAGAATTCCGTGATCGGGAACAAAAACTTCGGGCTGAGCTTGCTGAGCAACGGGAAGTTTGGCAAAATCAACGGTATAAAGAAAATGCGATGGTTACAGAGGATGACATCGCCCAAATTGTTGCGAGCTGGACAGGAATACCCGTCAAAAAGCTTGCAGAAGAAGAAAGTGAACGTCTTCTGCATCTGGAGGATGTCCTTCATCAACGACTCATTGGGCAGGAGGATGCCGTCACTGCTGTTGCACGGGCAGTACGCCGAGCGCGAGCAGGGCTCAAGGATCCAAAGCGTCCAATCGGTTCCTTTATTTTCCTCGGACCAACGGGAGTCGGAAAGACTGAACTTGGTCGAGCTTTGGCGGAGGGAATGTTCGGGGATGAAAAGGCTCTGATTCGCATTGATATGTCGGAATATATGGAGAAACATGCAGTTTCTCGACTTGTGGGAGCACCTCCGGGATATATTGGACATGATGAAGGGGGTCAACTTACGGAGGCGGTAAGACGAAAACCCTATAGTGTCGTTTTGTTGGATGAAATTGAAAAGGCACACCCTGAGGCCTTTAATATTTTACTCCAAGTGCTAGAGGATGGGCGTTTAACAGACACGAAAGGAAGAACTGTAGACTTCCGAAATACTGTGATAATCATGACCTCCAATGTAGGTTCTTCCTTCCTTAGAAAAGAAGCTATGGGCTTTGCAGCTAATAAAGATGAAAAAACAGATTATAAAAATATGCGTGGACATGTCATGGAAGAGTTAAAACGCTCTTTCCGCCCAGAGTTTCTAAATCGGATTGACGAACTGGTTGTCTTCCATTCTCTCCAAGAAGAACAGTTAGTTAAGATCTCTGAAATCCTGATTCGTCAAGTTAATAAGCGTCTAAGCGAAAATGGCCTAGAGCTTCAGGTTGAAAAGAGTGCTATTGAACTGATTGCCAAAGAGGGAAACGATCCGATTTTCGGGGCTCGTCCCCTTCGTAGAGCCATTCAACGATTAATTGAAGATACTCTTTCCGAGAAAATTCTCGAAGGGGAATTCAAAACCGGAGACCGGATTCGAGTGGATGCTGAAGATGGGAAAATGAAGTTCACCCGTACAGATAATTCATAATTCGTAGTGGTAGGGGCAATTCATGAATTGCCCCTACGGGATGGGGCGTTTATGATGAAGAGCAAGGTGATTTATCGCTGTTCTAATTGCGGAACAGAAAGTCCAAGATGGCTTGGAAAGTGTCAAAACTGTGAGGAATGGAACACATTTGAAGAATCAGAGAGTCAAGCCAAAACAACTTCTTCAACAAGTAAGAGGAAGACTTCTCCGAAGAGGTTATCTGAGGTCTTAGCCGGTAATAGCGATAGAATTGTGACGAGTATGAGGGAATTTAACCGAGTTCTAGGCGGAGGTATCGTTAAAGATTCCATCATTATCTTGACAGCAAGACCAGGTGCAGGAAAATCAACCTTGCTTTTACAAGTGGCCGATGATGTTGCCAATAAGGGCTACAAGGTTTTATATGCTTCGGCCGAAGAGAGTGATAGCCAAATTAAAAGTAGGTCAGACCGAATTCTGATTGGAAGCAAGAGTAATATATGGATATATTCTGATACAAGTATGAACCATGTTCTGACTTCCATTGAAGAGCTTGATCCGGATCTGATTATCATTGACAGCATCCAAACGTTCACCCTTGAAGAACATAATTCCCGGCCTGGTTCACCGATCCAAACGATGGAGTGTGCTAACGAACTCTTAAAAATAGCAAAGAATAACAGCCGTCCCAGAGCCGTAATCATGGTGGGACAAATGACAAAAGATGATGAAATCGCGGGACTTCGTGCGTTAGAGCATTTGGTCGATGCAGTATTAATTCTGAATGGAGAAAATGGGGAAGAATTGAGGGGAGCTTGGTGTTCCAAAAATCGGTTTGGGAGCACAGGTGAAATCGGGTTTTTCTCGATGACTGAACAAGGGATGTTATCGATTGACAACCCATCGGAGTTCTTTATGACCCAAAGGGGAGCAGGACAAACGATTTCGGGAAGCGCTTTAACAGTGATTAAAGAAGGGACAAGACCCATTATTGTAGAAGTCGAAAGCCTAGTCTCGAAGTCGTTCACCCCCTATCCATCAAGAATCGCAGAATGCTTAAGAAGAGATCAATTAAATACCCTAATATCTATCTTGGAACAAAGAGGAAAGATCAACCTATACGATAAAAATGTGGTTATCAAAACGACCGGAGGGCTTCAACTCAAAGAACAATCTGTCAGCTTAGCTATTATCATGTGTATTGTTTCATCTGTGAAAGACAAAGCGATTCCCAATGATACTGTGTTTGTGGCAGATGTAGGGCTTACTGGAGAATTGAAAAAAGTCCCTTCCATCGAAGCACGAATTCGTGAAATCGACAGAATGGGGTTTAAACGAGTCTATGTTGCTAAGAATACAGTCAGAGACTCATCGAGGTTTAAGAATGTCGAAATTATTGAGCTTAACACCTTGTACGATGTAATTTCACACTTGGGCATGAAGAATACGAATAAGCTGGAATCTGGATTACCATTAACAGAAATTTGAAATGAACCAACTTACAATAGTTTCATGCTACAGAGCTTCTCGATGTTTGGTTGCGGAATGCACGAACGTTTAGATGGCAAATTCCCTGATAATACACCATAATTAGCCAGATTTAGCCCTGCTTATTGTTTTTAAACTCTTGTTAATTAGGTAAAATTGTAATAAAATCTTGATAAGAAATCTAAATTAATTCCAAATTTAGAGGTGATGAAAATATATAGTTGCTAGTGCTTTCAATTTAATATTGGCATTCCTAGTAATATCATATCTCATCCCCAAGTATCTTATCGTTAAAGGTAGATTTAACCTATACCTCTAATTACTTGTATTAAGCCTATGGGACTTGAGGAAGGTGGTCTAATGCGGGACGATTTACGCGACTTACTAAATGCCGTTGAAACGAAACGCGATCAACTGAATAAACTTGCTACATGTAAAGAACTTACTTCTGAAGAAGTAGTTACATCTAGCTGGGAGTTGGACAAATTATTAAATGAAGTTAATAGCTTGGCCAACGAGAAAAGCAAAAAGTTATAGAACGAAAAAAGAAAAGGGTAGCCTAAATGAAATTATTTTAGGGCAACTCTTTTCTTTTTTCGTTTTGACGTTTTTGACAATCAATTTAGCTCTTTTATACATATCGATTTAGTGATATTATGTAATAAGTAAAACATTATATAAGGAGGGAAACTTGTTGTCTTTTACTTACTTTATCAGTTCGGATACCATTGGCCAGCAAGATCCGGAATTAGGCAAACGCCTGATGCACAGTTTCTTTTTAAAGCTCTTGGAGGCTGCTGAGAAACCGTCTCATATTCTTTTTCTTGAAAAAGGGGTGCAGCTTTTGTTGCCGGAATTTTCTGCCGTTGATGCTCTGAAGATTTTAGCTGAGGAGTCGGGTGTCACCCTGTTAGCCTGCGTGACCTGTCTGGATTATTATGGAATCAAGGATAAAATCGAGGTTGGAGAGGTTTCAACGATGCCTGAGATTATTGCCGTGATGCATAAAAGCGATAAAGTGATACATATCTAACTCAAATCTATTGAAACTTGCTGGTGATTAAACCTGGTAAACCTTGATCTTCTAAACTAGAGTCATGAATATTTAGCAATTTATAGAGAACTGGGAGGATAAAAGAATGGATAACAGAGAATTATGGGCAGCGCTAGGTATGGATTTAGAGAAACACGATGATTTTTTAGCTCCTGTACCAGCAATTTTTACGAGCCTGTTCTTGGATCGACCTAATCGCCCCAAAGCCATGGGCTATTTTGATATGATAGTCGGCGATGTTCATGGGATTCGCGTGCACGAACTCTATGCTATGAAAGAAGCAGGTGCTAAGGTGTTCTCGACCTTTTGCGTCTATGTTCCAGAAGAAATTGTGGTAGCAACGGGGAGTGCCAGCATCGGATTATGTGCTGGGGCCCAGTATACCGTTTCTTCGGGGGAAAAAGTCTTACCTCGCAACCTTTGCCCGTTGATTAAATCGACCATGGGTTTTAAACTCGACCGAATTTGTCCATACTTTCAAGTCTCCGATTGGGTCATCGGGGAGACGACTTGTGACGGGAAGAAGAAGGCGTGGGAGATTCTCAATGAACATATTCCAACCTATGTCATGGACCTGCCACAAAAGAAAGACTCCAAAGACGCCCGTCTATGGGAAGAAGAAGTCCGAGAATTTGCTTCCTTCATCGAACGTGAGACCCAGGTAGACTTAACCACCGAGAATCTTACTTCTGGAATTCAGAAGATTAACAACAAACGGCAAGCGCTTCAAAGGTTAGCTAACTTAAGAAAACATAATCCAGCTCCTATTCACGGCTTAGATGTCCTGTTGATCAATCAACTCTCTTTCTTTGACGATCCGGTTCGCTTTGCGGCTCAAGTCAATGCCCTGTGTGACGAACTTGATGTGCGGGTCAAAGAAGGATTTGGAGTTGCGCCCGTTGATGCTCCAAGGATTCTGGTGACGGGAACTCCTCAACCTCTACCGGCGTGGAAACTTCATGCCCTAATCGAACAAGCTGGAGCGGTCGTTGTCGGAGAAGAAACCTGCACAGGAGAACGCTATTATAAGAATGTCACAGAGCCTGCGGACAATGTATCGGACATGCTCGCCAACATTGCTAAGCGCCCTTTAAAGGTGAATTGTGCTTGCTTTACTCCGAATCAAGGGCGCATGGAAGATATATCGTTCATGGCTGAAAACTTAAAAGCAGACGCCGTGATTGATTTTACTCTCCAATTCTGCCAAACCTATGGCGTGGAAAGCTATTTTGTGGGCAAAGAAATGGAGAAGAAAAAGATTCCTTTCCTGCGGTTGGAAAGTGATTTTTCCGAAGAAGATCAAGGGCAACTCTTAACTCGGATCGAGGCTTTAATTGAGATGATTCGTGCATGAGGCAAGCTGGGTTAGATCTCGGCTCGGTTAATACTAAGTTGGTGGTGCTTGAAAACGGGGAACGGGTTTTCAGCCAGGTCCTACCCTCCCGTTTCGACTCTGTCCAAGCAGGCATAACCTTACTTAAGGCCTACGTCGAAGAACACGGTGAAAAACCTGAAAAGCTCGTGGTTACAGGGTATGGCCGAGTGAACTTTCCCGAGGGACGGGTGATTACAGAAATCACTTGTCAGGGCAAAGGATGTCATGCCTATTTCCCGGATTATGCTTATATTCTGGATTTAGGAGGACAAGATGCTAAGGTTATAAAGAAAAGCGCAGAAGGAAAAATTATTCAGTTTATCATGAATGACAAGTGTGCTGCCGGAACTGGCCGATTTTTAGATGTTATCCTTAAGGGCTTAGATCTAACCTCCGAGGAGCTGGATTTAGCAACGGAGGCTAAGCCAATGCCCATCAATTCCATGTGTACGGTGTTTGCTGAATCTGAAGTAATCACGATGCTTGCCAAAGGGATCCCCAAACCTGAAGTCATTGCGGGTCTTTTTAAAAGTACGGCAAAGCGTCTTGCTAATTTTGTGGAGTCTGTCGGGCATCCCGAATGTTTAATTTTCACGGGAGGGGGCGCTCATTATACCCTCTTGGTTCGCTTCCTCGAACGGGAGTTAAAAGGGAACGTTGTTATCCCATCGGAACCCGAATTGACCGCTGCTTTGGGTGCAGCATTACTGGCATAACCTCTGAAGAATAGCACGTGCTTGAGTTAGCAAGTGCTATTCTTTAAAACTCCTTAAATAGACATGGCATTATACTTATCAATGAAATTTGGGAGGAACATTATTATGGAAAGAGAAAAAATCATTGACGATGTAAGAATAAAGGCGGGAGGGTGTTTCCAAAGAGGGGAGTTTTACTGTTCTGAAGCGGTGATTCATACCCTCAATGAATTTCTTGGCTGGCCCTACGATCGTTCAATTGTCCGTTTGGCAGCTGGTTTCCCAGTCGGTATCGGTAGGTCTGGGTGTGTTTGTGGAGCTATCAGTGGTGGAGTAATGGCATTAGGGATAGTTTACGGTAGGGATCCCGGCAATGCTATGAATAGCGGAATGTTTCAAGTTGCGGCTGAACTTCATGACCATATTAAAAAATTATACAAGAGTACTTGTTGCCGGGTGATTACTAAAGATTTAGTCTTTGACTCTCCTGAACGAAAAGCGCACTGTGTGAAAATCACCGGGGAAGTTGCGGCCTGGTTAGCAGATAAATTTCTCGATGATGAAGCACTTAAAGGAAAAATCCACCCTGTAGAACGATAGGGGACTCATTTAAAAGGAACCATCGTTGATATTGAGTCAAGTAACGGTGGAGGCTTTGATACGTACAGCAAAGACCCCTAATGGCGATGGTTGTGACAGTGGTTGCTAATCTATTTAACCTACAAAGATTAAGTTGGTATTGCATCATGATGATGCAATACCAACTTAATAAAGCTTTGATTCTAATAGCTATATCGCCTATAACATAAATAGCACTGCAATCTTGCAGTGCTATTATCGATTGTGTGCGTTCAAATAGGTTAATGTAGCCCTGCCAGGCGGTATTTAGACGTTCTGGTTCGTTGTTTTTGGCATATCCAATACATAACGTAAACATTATACAACATCATAGGTTAAATGTTATAATGTTAAATATCTGAAGGAAAGGAGGTGAATATATGCCAGAGCGGGTTGTCTTCTTGGCCCATTGTTTTCTAAACCCTCAGGCTAAGATTCTAGGATCACCAGATATTTCGGACCTGAGCCAAAAAATTTTTACTCTACTTTGGGAACACAAGTGCGGAGTTATTCAGTTACCCTGTCCTGAGTTGCTCCATGCATAACCCGACGGCAGCTGAACCTTGGGCGGATAGACTAGTATGTTTTCGTAAAGGGGAGTTGTTTGAAGAAACCATGAAGACCCACGAGGTCGTCACCCCGACGCAGTTTATTCAACCAAAAGCTTGGACATTTCCGTCTCTGCTTAATCAGGAGAAAACCCCATCAGAGAAATTATTAGTAATGGGCCAAAAAACTACAACCAACAAATTATTAAGCAAAAACCTAAACTCAGCTCTTGAGGTAAGGAATCTCACCCATCATTACGATACGCTAAGCGGTATAGAAGATATATCATTAACGGAGGCTTGATAGGCTTCCCTTAGGCTTTCCATGAGTTCCACAAGTTGTCTCGCATTATCCAATTCGCTCTGCACGTTTAGTACTAGCTCGTTCCACTGACAATTAATTACCTCGTCCCAAGAATCAAAATTAATTAGTTTAAATTCCACGGATCGTTCCACCTTTATATAATATTTTCTGTTCTTTGATCTTTTTAGTATTTAAGCAATAGGGGAATAAAGGCTATCTTTCAAACTAAATTTCTTAATTGACAAATTTGTTCAGGTCCTCCTTTTATAGGTAGATCAAGAATGGGAAAATTATTATTAATGCTAATTGGAATTCCTACTAATTAATGGTAAAATGAAATAGGGAGGTGAGTATAGAAATGAGTGATGAAAACAAAATGTGGCAATGTCAAATGCAAAATTGTGGATATATATATAATCCTGAAAAAGGTTGTAAAAAAAATAAAATACCAAAGGGCGTTCGATTTGAGGAGTTGCCAGATACATGGAGATGTCCGTTATGTGGAGCTAGCCATAAAATGTTTAAACCTGTATAAGGAATGTTTATGTCTATGGCATTAGCGTTTTACATAACTAATTTCACAATTCATAGTGGACAAGAAAAGTGAAATAATATAAAAGCTCCTGCAATGCAGGAGCTTAACTCTTAAACCACCGTTACTTAAATCGAGTTTGACTTACGTCAAATTGAAAATAGTTAAAGTTTGCAGTTTTTTGTTTTCTTGGTTAAAGACATTCGTCAGTGAGATGTCCAAAGCATTAGACAAAGCAGCTATATAAAAGAGTTGCTTGCCTAATTCCGCTTCTATAATGTCACGGCAACTATCGCAAACGTTTCCTTCGAGCTGACTGTCCAAAAGTTCTTTCAAATCAGCGAGGCCTGCATCAGTGGGTAGGGATTTCTTACGTGCATTTACTGCATGACAACCACAGCTTGTCACGGATTTGACAACGGCTCGGTTAACACGCGCGGAAGTTTCTTGCCCTTTTGACAAGATATCTAAAATGCTTTGATGGCGGATCAAGAGAGATTTTACTGTGCTTTGGAATTGGTCAGTGAGTTGCTCCATGAGTGCTATCCTCACTCCTTTCTGCCATCTCTATTATAACGAGACGGCTGGTGTGTTGTCAATTTTCAACAGAATTATGGCTAAAAAAGGTAAATTGACAGCCTAAAGACTGTGTGATATAATTTTAAAATTTTGACCCGGGCAATGTTCCTTGCTATAATGATAGATAAGGGGGTGGCTGAATGTTTAAGGTTGGTGACAAAGTAGTATATCCGATGCATGGTGCCGGGATTATTGAGTCGATTGAAGAGCGGGAAGTTCTAGGTGAACTAAGCCAATATTATGTCATGCATTTACCAGTGGGTAATATGAAATTATTCATTCCTTTAAATAATGTGGAAAACCTTGGTTTGAGGCAAGTTATTTCTCCTATGATGGTTAAAGATGTGTTGGAAGTACTCAAAACCAAGGATACAGCCGCAACCCTAGCGTGGAACCGTCGCTATCGTGCGAATTTGGAAAAGATCAAAAGCGGAGATATTTTTGAAGTTGCTAATGTCGTTCGTAGTCTTGCCCAAAGGGATAACGAAAAGGGTCTTTCTACTGGAGAAAAAAAGATGTACGAAAATGCTTGTCAAATCTTAATTAGTGAACTCGTTTTAACTGAGGGGACTGAGGAAGCGGCAGTCAGGCAATGGCTTTCAACAGCTTTGGTTTAAGGCTTTCAGGCTGTTAGATACGGTAGATGGCAAGAAGGGAGCCATCGCCGTAATGGCGAGTAACGATTTAATTTGGACCACTAAGGACTTCGTTTGGGACTAAATTGATTGAAGTAAAAGGATTAAATTCCCTCAGGTTGAAAAATAATGAAGTCCGAAGTATAATTGGAAAGACTTTTAGTCAGAATAAGTTAAAAGGAGGTGAAACGATGATTCGCAATTTAATACGCGGGATCATCACCCTGTTATTAGGGGCGGTTGGATTTTATCTTAACTATGTACTCTTACGACTTGATTTTTTAAAAACCCTTGGATGGAGTTTATCTCCTGCCTGGACTTACGCAGTAATGACAATTTTATTTGCAGTCTTAGGTTTTTTGGTAGCACCAGTTAGTATCCGTTCATTTATTGCATTAATGCGTTGGATGGATTCACGGTTGAATAGAGTCCCTACACACGACCTTATGAGTGGAGCCATCGGAGGGATTATCGGACTTATTATCGCAAGTTTATTCAGCAATTCTTTTGTTACTATTACATTTTTCGGACCATTATTAGCAGTTCTTTTAAGCCTTTTCTTAGGTTATCTGGGTTTAACGATCGGAATGAAGCGGAGAGAAGATGTGCTGGGCTTTCTTAACTTTATTCCAAAGTTTCGTGACCGAGGGGACAAGGCCGACAAAGTAGAAAAACAAAAAGAAGCAAAAAGTGGTCGCTCACGAGAACTGGTGAATTATAAGATTCTCGATACCAGTGTGATAATAGATGGTAGGATCGCGGACATTGTCAAGACAGGTTTCATTGAGGGAATCTTACTTATTCCAAGTTTTGTCTTAGAGGAGCTTCGACATATCGCGGATTCTTCGGATTTACTCAAACGAAATCGAGGACGTAGAGGACTTGATATTCTCAATCAAATATCTAAGGAAACCGTCA